>NZ_JBEZDT010000028.1:0-127518 GCF_040648455.1 Catellatospora sp. NPDC049133 | reverse complement strand
CGAACGCGACCACGGCCAGGTCGTCCGGGACCCGGATGCCGCGCTCCTCGCAGCGGGCGACCAGCGAGATCGCCTCCCGGTCGGAGTGCGCCAGCGTCGACCTCGACCTTGCCGGCGCACCCGGTGACCAGCGGCGCGGCACGGACGTACAGCTCGTACCGGTCCGCGGTGTACCGCACCGGGAAGTTCTCCTTCGCCCAGACCCTGACCTCGGGATGCTTGCCGATCCGGCGCGGCCGGGCGAACAGCACCCCGTCGGCCGCCGACGCCGCCGCGGTGATCTCGGCGTCGGTCAGCCAGCCGGAGTCGATGCGCACATGCGAGGTGTCGACAAGCCACGGCGGCGTACGCAGCCCCGCCCGGGCCAGCATCGCCTGGTCGTCGGACACGAGAACCACGTCCCGGGGCAGCGCCCGCAGGCAAGCCTCCACCGACGTGTCGGCGAGCACCGGCGCGACCGTGCTGTGCGTGGTGTACCAGGCCCCCGCCGCGACCGCGGCCACCACGGCCATCGCCCCGGCCCACCGCCGCCGCGGCCCCGTCAGGCGCAGCACCGCCCGCCGGCCCACGGCCCACAACGCCGCCACCCCCAGCACGATCAGCGCCCCCGCCGGTGCGACGAACAGCAGCACGTGGTGCTTGAACACGGGATGGTGCAGGTACCCGTACGGCACGATCGCCGCCGCCCACACCGCGATCGCCGCGACGTCGGCCCGCCCACCCGCCCGGCCCGGCAGGCCCAGCGCGAGCAGCCCGCAGACACCCGCGGTGATGAAGTACGGCAGCCCCCAGTCACCGGTGTTGTCGATCATCCCGACGACGTCGGGGGTGCTCGCGGACTCAGCCGCCCGCAGGTGGAACGCGAACACCTGGTCCCAGGCCGCCCGCCCCGGCCGGATCACCAACAGCGCCGCACCGGCGGCCACGGCGAACCCGCCCAGCAGGGATCCGGCCGCGGCCGCGGTGCGCCGCACCCACGCCCACCACCCGGTCCCACCCGCTGCGGCGGTGGTCAGCAGCACCAGCGCGAGCGACGGGACGACCACGACCACGATGAGCTTCACCAGCGCGGCCAGGCACAGCGCCGCCCCCGACCCGGCCCACCACCACCAGCGGCCCGGCCGCCCCGCGGTGCGGGCGCGTAGCGCCAGGCACAGCGCGACCCCGCCCAGCGCCGCGGCGGGCAGATCCGCGCCGAACTGGAAGCTGTACCGCTGCACCAGCGGGAACGCCACCACGGCCAGCGCTGCCAGCATCCCGGCCCGCGGCCCGCGCAGCACCGCCGCCATACCGGCCGCACTCGCCGCGAGCAGCACTGCGAACCCGGTCATCAGCATCCGGGCCGCGGTCTCCCCGTCAACGGCTCCGAGCAGCGCGAACGGCTGGGCGACCAGCCATGGGAACAGCGGCGGCTGGGCGTGGAACACCTCGGTGTACGGCCGGGCGCCGTCGGCGATGGCCAGTGCGGTCTGCCAGTACACCCCGTCGTCGTAGTCCAGCACCTGGGTGCGGCTGGTGGCGGCCCGGTAGGCGAACGTCCACGCGGCCGCCGCGGCGACCGCGGCCCACAGCAGTGCGTCGCGTACCAGCGTGGCACGTGAGGTGACGGTGGCAGCAGTCATCGTCGTCCCGTCCAGAGGGTCAGGCGGCGGAGGGCCACGCGACGGCGTCGGCGCGTGGCGGGAGGCCCGCAGAAGCTAACACCGCTAATGGTGACCATGCGGTATCAAAAGCCTGTGTCGTGCATATCCGGCACATCGTGATGCGTGATGCCGGCCCGGCGATCCCGCCGATGTGACGCCATCGCAGCTCAGCAGCTATCCAGGCAGGGCTTCGCGTCAACTGGAGTTGACACGACAGGTTCTGTCAACTTACATTGACAGCATGAGCGACGCGACAAAACTCGCCGCCGCGGCCGGCAGCACCGACCCCGGCGTCGGCCTCCGGGCGGTGCTCGCCCTGCGACGGCTCCTCGAAACCCTCGAGACGCTGCAGGTCGGCAACGCCCGCAAAGCAGGCTGGTCCTGGCAGGAGATCGCCGACGCCCTCGAAGTCAGCCGACAGGCCGTACACAAGAAACACGCCGGCCGCTGGCCCGGACCGGACCGACGGGAGAAGTGATGTTCGAACGATTCACCACCGCCGCACGCGAAGTCGTCAGGGGCGCCCAGGACGAAGCCCGCGACTGCGGCCAGCAGCACTACATCGGCACCGAACACCTCCTGCTCGGCCTGCTCCGACCCACCAGCGGCATCCCGTACGACCTGCTCACCGCCGCCGGCCTCGACCACGACCAGGTCACCGCCGCCATCAGCCGCCACGTCGGCACCGCCGAACCCTTCGGCGCCGCCGACGCCGCCGCGCTCCAGGCCATCGGCATCGACCTCGACGCCGTACGCGCCAAACTCGAAGAGACCTTCGGACCCGGCGCCCTCAACCAGGTCACCCCGCCACCCCGGCGCGGCCTGTTCCGCCGCCGCCCCCGCGTCGCCGTCAGCGAAGGCCGCCACATCCCCTTCACCCCGCGCAGCAAGGTCGTGCTCGAACTGTCCCTACGCGAAGCCCTGCGCCTCAAGCACAAGTACATCGGCACCGAGCACATCCTGCTCGGCATGATCCGCGAGGGCAAAGGCCTCGCCGCACTGATCATCACCGAAGCCGGCGTCGACCTCGACGACCTGCGCCGCCGCACCGAAAACGCCATCGCCGCGGCCCGCACCTGAACCAAGCCACGCGGCCGAGGGAGCAGACCCCCGGCCGCGCCGGCTTGACCTGGAGCGCACTCCAGCACCTAGGCTCCCCACCATGATCGACTCCCGCCGGGCCGGCGCGGGAGTCCCGACCAGGGGAGCACCACCATGCGCTACCGCGCCCTAGGCCGCACCGGCATCGAGGTCAGCACCTACTGCCTCGGCACCATGATGTTCGGCACCGTCGGCAACCCCGACCACGACGACTGCGCCCGCATCATCCACCACGCCCTCGACCACGGCGTCAACTTCGTCGACACCGCCGACATGTACTCCGCCGGCGAATCCGAGACCATCGTCGGCAAAGCACTGCACGGCCGCCGCGACGACGTCATCCTCGCCACCAAGGTGCACTTCCCCATGGGCGAAGGCCGCAACCGCGGCGGCAACAGCCGGCGCTGGATCCTCACCGCCGTCGAAGACAGCCTGCGCCGCCTCGACACCGACCGCATCGACCTCTACCAGATCCACCGACCCGACCACACCACCGACATCGAGGAAACCCTCGCCACCCTCGACGACCTCGTCCGCGCCGGAAAGATCCGCACCTACGGCTGCTCCACCTTCCCCGCCGAGGAACTCGTCGAAGCCCACCACGCCGCCGCACGCCGCGCCGTCAGCCGATTCCGCACCGAACAACCCCCGTACTCCCTGCTCGCCCGCGGCATCGAAACCGACATCCTCCCCGTCGCCCAGCGCTACGGCATGGGCGTACTCGTCTGGAGCCCACTCGCCTCCGGCTTCCTGTCCGGACGCGTCAACCGCGACACCGTCGACCTCACCACCGGCCGCGCCGCCCTCACCCCGCACCGCTTCGACCCCGCCATCCCCGCCAACGCCGCCAAATACGACGCCCTCGAACAGCTCACCGCGCTCGCCGCCGACCTCGGCCGCACCCTGCCCGAACTCGCGCTCGCGTTCACCCAGGCCCACCCCGCGGTCACCTCGACCATCATCGGCCCGCGCACCATGGCCCACCTCGACACCGCACTCAAGGGGGCGGAGCTGGCCCTGGACGACGCGACCCTGGACCGCATCGACGAGATCGTCCCGCCCGGCGTGAACCTGTACCGCCCGGACGGCGCCTGGCGTCCGCCGGCCCTGACCGACAGCACCCTGCGCCGGCGCCCGCACGCCGACCGGGCCGCCGCCTGACAGCGCTTACCGGCCGAGGGAGAGTCGCCGTTCCCTCGGCCGGTGCGACGCACCCGGCCGCTGGCTGCGAGGCGTGCCGCCAACGGGTGGCGGCTCGACCTCGACCGGCTCGCGGCCGCCGTTGCGGCCGTTGCCGCGACGTTTCTTGGCGGTCCACGCCCAGGGCTGACAGCAGCCGTGCGGCTCCACGCCCGGCCGGCTCCCCGGCCACTGCGCCGACCTGTCCAGCCAGGCGTGGGGTACGCCGCTGGTAGCGCTCCAGCACGCCCGGCACCTGCTCACGAAACGTCTGCCGACACCCGCGCGTAGGGCAGACCGGCCGCCGCACCGTCACCACGATCACCGCCGGGCGCGCATCGACGCAGACGTCGCTCACGGTCCGCTCGTGATAGCCGTGCACACGGACGCTGGCTGCGCCGCAGTCAGGACAACGCACTGCCCCTGCTCCAGCGCGTGCCTGGATCCTGATCCACGCGCCCTCGTCCGTCACCTCTTCCACGACCAGCGGCGACAACCCGGCGAACACCGCCCGGAGAAGTTGATCAGCTTCACACCCGAGCAGGTATCCAACATGGATGATCGCTGCCGACCGTCACCACCGAATGTGCAGCTGAGCCGTTAGCTGCACAGCCCCTGTCCAAGATCAGGGGTCAAGCCCCGTCGTCGTAGCCGACTGTCAGCGTCACCTGGCTCGAGGCGGCCGTCAGTGCGGAGATGCGCACACGTTCCTGTTCCAGTCGTACGGCACGAGGCAGACGATCTGGCGGCTGTTCAGCCAGCAGCTGTGCCTGCCCCACCCCGGCGCTAGCCGCTCCGGCGCTGTCATCGACCGGCTGTGCCTGGCCAGCGCGTCGGCCGATCCCGGTTTGGCGTACACAGCGGTCCTGGCGCCCACGAGGTCGCCCTGAATCCGTTTCGGGTCCGCGCGCAGCCGGGTGCGAGATAGGCTTTGTACCTGCGGATACATGCCTGACGGGCTGCGGCGCTCGCATCCGAGAGAGTAGACGCCTTCTATGCGCGTCCCCAGTGCGCCCGCTCGGCGGAGTGGTGTGCCGGCGGTCTTGCCGCAGATCCCCACACGGTTTCCGTAGTCCGAGATGGAGGTCGGGATGAGGGTTGTGGTAGATCTTTCCCGATGCCAGGGGTATGCGCAGTGCGCGTTCCTGGCCCCGGACGCGTTCCGGATGCACGGCGAGGAAGCGCTGATGTACGACCCGAACCCCGACGAGTCGCAGCGCGACCAGGTGCTGCGGGCCGCGGCAGCCTGCCCGTTGCAGGCCATCCTCGTCGAGCGGCTCGCCGACCGCGACCTGGCGGTGGAGACGAGGCGGTCATGACCAGCAGGGCCGAGGTGTTACAGGCCTTCAAACGCGACGGTCGCATCGCCATCGTCGGCGCCTCGCTTGCAGGCCTACGGACAGCCGAGGCGCTGCGCGACGAGGGCTTCACCGGGTCGCTGACGATGATCGGCGACGAGGCGGGCGAACCGTACGATCGTCCTCCGCTGTCCAAGCAAGTGCTGACCGGTTGGGTACCTGCCGAAGGGACCACGCTGCCCCGACGTCGCGAGATCGACGCGCAGTGGCTGCTGGGGGTACCCGCGTCAGGGCTCGACCTGGCCAAGTACGTCGTGCGGCTCGCGGACGGGCAGGAGGTGCCCTTCGACCGGGTGCTGATCTCCACCGGGGTACGGGCGCGGCCCTGGCCGGTCGAGGCTGAAGCGGCCCTGGACGGGGTGTTCGTGGTGCGTACCCGGGAGGACGCCGACGGTCTGCGTCGAGCGCTCGCCGCCGGGCCCAGGCGCGTCCTGATCATCGGCGCGGGTTTCACCGGCTCCGAGATCGCCTCGATCTGCCGTGAGCGCGACATCCCGGTGACGGTGGCCGAACTCGGGCCCGCGCCGCTGGTCGGGGCGCTTGGCGCCATGATCGGTGAGATCGCGGCAGACATGCAGCGCGCACACGGTGTCGACCTGCGCTGCGGTGTGAAGGTCACCCAACTCGAGGGCGATGAGCAGGGCCGGTTCCGCCGCGCTCACTTCTCCGACGGCGGCTCGGTCGACGCCGACGTCGCGGTGGTAGCCCTTGGCGGCATCCGCAACACCGAGTGGCTGCGCGACTCCGGTCTGGCGATCGGCCCGTGGGGAGTCGCGTGCGACTCCGGCTGCCGTGCCTTCGACCTGAACGGCCTGGTCACCGATGACATCTTCGTCGCCGGGGACGTGGCGCGCTGCCCGCATCCGATCTACGAGTACCGTTTCATCTCGCTGGAGCACTGGGCCAACGCCGTGGAGCAGGCCCAGATCGCCGCGCACAACATGGTCAACCTCCAGGCGGACCGCTGGCCGCACCTGTCGATCCCGGCGTTCTGGTCCATCCAGTTCGGCGTCAACATCAAGTCCGTCGGGGTGCCGACCTTCGCCGACGAAGTAATGGTGACGCAGGGATCGGTGTCCGATCGCCGCTTCGTCGCCGCGTACGGATACAAGGGCCGCGTCACCGCCGCCGTCAGCTTCAACAACGCCAAATGGCTGGACCACTACCGCACGCTGATCGAGGCGGCGGCACCCTTCCCGCCGCCCCTGCCGACGCCGGACCAGCCCGCCGACGCCAAACCCATGCCGGTCGACTTCCCCGGACCGCTGCTGCTCAGCCAGGACGCCACCGTCGTCGTCACCGGCCACGACCCGAGCGAGCGGCGTGTCACGGCCGTACGGCTATAGAGAGGAAGCAGCATGACCACCACGGAGGCGCCCGACACCCTGCGCCGGATCCTCGACTACTCCAGCCGGGCCGACCCTTATCCACTCTACGCCGAACTGCGCCGGACCCCGGTGGCCCTGCAGGAGGACGGCAGCTACGTGATCAGCACCTATCGCGAACTCACCGAGATCCTGCATAACCCGCACCTGAGTTCCGACGTGCGCAACCTGTCCCGGCCGATGGCCGCGACCGAAGGACGGGAGACGCCGTCGTTCATCAATCTCGACCCGCCCGAGCACGACCGCATGCGGCGCCTGGCCATGCGCCACTTCGGCCCGCCGCACACCCCGGGCCTGGTCGACGGCATGCGCCCCGACCTGACCGCCATCGTCGGCGGCCTGCTCGACGGCCTGGCGGGCAAGACCGAGATCGACATCGTCGACGACTTCGCCTACCCGTTCCCGGTCACCGTGATCTGCCATCTGCTGGGCGTGCCCCGCGAGGACGAGCCGCAATTCCACCACTGGGTCAACGCCGTCATCGACGCGATCGACTACGACCCCAAGACCGACCCGCCGGAGAAGCTCAGCAACGGCGTGCAGGCCCGCACCGACCTGCACGCCTACCTCGGCGGGCTCCTGGCGCCGCGCCACGGCAAGCCCGGCGACGACCTGCTGTCACGGCTGGCCAACGACGACGGACCCGAGGGGCGGATGACCGACGAGGAGATCATCAGCACCGCCAACCTGCTGCTCATCGCCGGCCACGAGACCACCGTCAACCTCATCGCCAACGGCATGCTGACGCTGCTGCGCCACCCGCAAATCCTGCAGCGGCTGCGCAGCGAGCCGGACCTCATCGTCCCGCTGGTCGAGGAGCTGCTGCGCTACGAGCCGCCCGTGCACATCATCCCCTGGCGCGCGGCGTACAGCGACATCGCCGTGGGCGGCACCGTCATCCCCAAGGGATCACAGGTCATGCTCATGCTCGCCTCGGGCAGCCGCGACCCCGAGCGCTTCCACGAGCCCGACCGCTTCGACCCCGACCGCCAGGACAACCAGCACCTCGGGTTCGGCAGCGGCATCCATCTGTGCTTCGGCGGCCCGCTGGCCCGGCTGGAAGCCCAGATCGCGCTCAGTGAGCTGGTACGCCGGCTGGACAAGCCCAGGCTCGTCGCCGATCCGCCGCCGTACCGGCCCAGTCCGGTGCTGCGAGGCCCGATCCATCTACCCATCGAGCAGCGCTGACACGTCGGCGGGCACGGCGGGACGCGGCAGCGAGCGGTCGCCTGCAGCTGGGCCAGCACCGCCGACCCACGAACGTGGGCCACGGCGGGACCGCCCGCCCAGTGATCTGCGGCTTGCAAGACCCTGTGCATCGACCAGCGCGTAGGTTGAGGAACGGGCTGGTGCGGTTATCGCCGCGCGACCCGCACCCATGTCTTCGGGGGCGTACGGTGATAAATGTCCGGAGGCGCGTGTCTGCACTGCTGGTGCTCGGCATGGCGACATGGGCGGCGGCATCCTGCAGCCAGGTCGCCGCAGGCCCCAGCCCGTCGACCGCGCCGACGTCACCGACCGCCGCGCGAGGTGACTTCGCGGGATTGGTCGACATCGGCAACGGCCGCAGGGTGTACCTGGAATGCCACGGCACCGGCAGCCCAACCGTCGTCATGCAGTCGGGCTTCGGCAATGCCGGCGACATCTGGAGCCTGGCCGACGCGCAGCCGCCGGCGGTGGCACCCGGGGTAGCGGCCTTCACCCGGGTCTGCGTCTACGACCGTCCCGGCTCGCTGATCACCACGACGAACGCCGGCGCCACCGTGACAAACGCCCCTTCGCCGACCGCAGCGCGGAGCACACCGGTGCCGCCCATGCCCCGAAACCCCGCCGACCTGGTTGCGGAGCTGCATACCCTGCTGGCCGTCGCGGGCGTGCCCGGACCATATGTGCTGGTCGGCCACTCACTCGGTGGAGCCCTCAGCCAGCTGTACGCCCGCACCCATCCCGACCAGGTCCGCGGGCTGGTCCTCGTCGATGCCGGATCACCGGCGCACCGGGCCGCACAGTCACCGCAACTGTTCGACAAGAGCCGTTACCCCACGATCCCGCCGGGCACGGCGCCCGGCTACCGAACCGAGGCCTACGACCTGGGCGCCGTCTACGACCAGATCGAGGCGGCTGCACCGTTACGTCCCATGCCGGTGGTCGTGCTGTCCTCCAGTGACCTCGACCTGCCCGATCCCATGCCGTCGCCATACACGCCCGGCGAGCGCACGGACGTGGACCGGGCATGGCGTGAGGGCCAGGACGCGCTCGCCGCCGCAATACCCGGCGCCCAACACGTCACCGTCCCCGATACCTCCCACTACGTGCAGAACCAGCGACCAGACGCCGTCATCGAGGCCGTACGCGAGGTCGTCACCCGCGTCGCGTCGCCTCGGCCCACCGATTCCTGACCGACCCGCGCCTGGCCCACACCCTGTCCGACCTGCTCGGCCGGGACTGTACAAATAACGGCGGATCTGCTCGACCGGTGGGCGCGCACCGAACGCGACCTTCCCGCCGCCCCCGCACTCTGACTCCGCGGACCAGTGCCGTGTGCCGCGGGCCGATCGGTCCACGGCACACGCATGTCCTGCGAAGCTGACCCCGGCCCACCGGTCGTGGCCACCGTGCCGGCAGGACGATCAGCGGCAGGCCGGTGGCGTTTACGGCGATGTGGCGCTTTCGCCCTTCCGCCGGGGGTTCCGTCACGCCTGCCGGATCTCTGTGGCGCACCCGCCTACTACTCCGGCGCGGGCATCGGATCCAGCATCGTGTAGAGGTGTCTGATCCGCCCCTCCTCCACGATCGAGATGTCGGCGCCGCCGGCCGCCGGTGCCGCGCCCTCCGGCCCGAAGCGCCAGGCGAGATAGGTCAGGTTCTGCACGGTTCGAACCTCGCCGACCGGCTGGAAGACGAAACCGGGCGCCTCGTCCAGCAGGCGCTGCGCCTTTACGTCCAGGGCGGCCCAACCGACGACCACACGGGCAACGCGACGTTCGACGGCAACCTTGCGCTCAGCTACGAGAAGCTGGCCCGCCTGGCTCTCGACGACGCAGCCGTGGATCAGGCGCGCGAACTGGTGCAGCGGTCGCTGGACATCCGGCGCCGGCTCGCCGACGCCGATCCCGACGTTGTCGCGGCCCAGCGGGACCTCGGCGTATGCCTGACCGCCCTGGCCGCCGTTCATCACGCGGTAGGGGACCTCGGCCGGGCGCGGCAGGTGCTTGATCAGGTGCTGGTGCTGCGTCGTCGCGCCGTCGAGCTCGATGAGGACGACCTGGCTCTGCGGGAGGATCTCCTCGATGTCGTGAGCGCCCTGGCCGACGTGCTCCGGCCAGGCGGCGAGGTCGAACTGGTGCAGCAGTTGGCCGAGGAGGCGGCGACGATCGCCGACGCGCTGACCGAGGCTGACTCCGGCAACCACATCTGGCACCGTAAGCGGCTCACCGCGTGCTGGCGGCTCGGTGACCTGGCGCTGGCCGCGGCGGATGTCGCCACGGCCGGCACGCACGTCACCGAGGCGCTGTCGGTGGCGCAGCAGCTGGCCGAGGCCGACCCCGCGGCCGTCGAGGCGCAGCGTGACCTGATCGCCACTTGGCACCGCATGTCCGACCATGCCGTGGCCGACGGCCGCCCCGAGGACGTGCGCGGTCATCTGGAGCGGGCGGTCGAGGTCGCTCAGGACCTTGTCGCCCGGCTTCCGCGCCACAGCGGCCTGCACCGTGATCTTGCCGAGTGCCGCCGGCGCCTGGCGGAATGGCTACGTGATCGCGGTGACCGGGCAGAGGCGCGCACCATGTTCAAGAGGGCGTTGGCGAGCTGGCGGCGCAGGGCGTCGCTCGAGCCGCACGACCTGCAGGCTCGGCTGGCGCAGGCGGAGATGCACGGCCGCCTGGCCGCGCTGGCCAGAGACGCCGCCGCCCCGCCCGCCAGCCACCAAGCCGACGGTGGTGCTGGTGCACGGCGCGTTCGCCGACTCGTCGAGCTGGAACGGGGTGATCGAGAGGCTGCAGGCCCAGGGCTACCCGGTGGTGGCCGCCGCGAACCCGCTGCGGGGCCTGGCCTCCGACTCCGCCTACGTCCGCAGCGTGCTGGACAGCGTGAAGGGCCCGATCGTGCTGGCCGGGCACTCTTACGGCGGGGCCGTCATCTCCAGTGCCGCAGCCGCTGACCCCGACGTGAAGGCGCTGGTGTACATCGCCGCGGTCACCCCGGAGGTGGGGAGAACACCGCCGAGCTGGTCAACAAGTTTCCGGGCAACACCCTTGGCGGGCACCTGGAGCAGGCGCCGTTCCCGCTGCCAGGCGGTGGCGAGGGCACTGACCTGTATGTCGCGCATGACGCGTTCGGTGAGCACTTCGCCGGTGACGTGCCGGCCAAGATCGCCGCGCTGATGGCCGCGACCCAGCGTCCGGCCGCGACCGCCGCCCTGGAGGAGAAGGCCACCCACGCCGCGTGGAAGACGATCCCGTCCTGGCCTGCTGGCCACCGAGCACAAGGCCATCCCGCTGGCCGCGCAGAAGTTCATGGCCGAACGCGCGAAGTCCAAGACCGTCGAGGTCAAGGCGTCCCACGCCGTCACGGTCTCGCGTCCGGGCCCAGTCGCGGATCTGATCATGCAGGCTGCGCGGGCGACGAAGTGAACTCCGTGCTCGTGCCGGTCACCATCCGGACCGGCACGGGCACGGCTCCTCAGCCCTGAGCCCTTCGCCAAGCCGTCTTCACGACGGGCACCCGGAGGCCGTGGACTTGCCGCGACTGCTGCGAGAGCGTCAACGCGCATCGGACGGCGACCGCGTGTGGTCAGGAGCGAATCGGCAGGCGCATGACTGATTCGCTCGAGGAAGGCGCCGTCGACCATGGACGGTGCACGGCGCTGTTTCGATGCTCCACTCGACGAGGAGCACTCCACAACTCGCCATCACCGCGGCGCGAATGCCGAGTCCACCGGTGGAGCGGCGTGATCAGGCCTTCCAATCTGCTGGCGTCGACGCCGAGCCGGCCGGCGAATTCATCAATCGGAGACCCTTTGCCGGGTACCAAATAAGCACTGTAAGCACTGTCAAATGCGCAGTACATTGCATAATGAAGGCGGCTTGCCGCCAATCACCTCAAGCCGTTCCGGGGCAACGCCGGGCGCGGCGATGGAAGGACGAGCTAATGAGCACCACCGGTCAAGAAATCAAGAATGTCGTGCTGGTGCACGGCGCGTTCGCTGACGGTTCGGGCTGGCGCGGCGTGTACGACACATTGACGGCCCGCGGCTACCGGGTCACGATTGTGCAGAATCCGCTGACCTCGTTGCAGGACGATGTCGCGGCGACCACGAGAGTGCTCGACCGGCAGAACGGCCCGACAATTCTGGTCGGCCACTCCTGGGGCGGCACGGTCATCACCGAGGCAGGAGTCCACCCGAAGGTCGCCGGACTGGTCTACGTGTCGGCGCTGGCGCCTGACGCGGGCGAGACCACCTCCCAGCAGTACGAGGGATTCGCCCCGACGCCCGACTTCGTCATCGACGTCGTGGATGGATACGGTTTCCTCAACCACGACAAGTTCAAGGCAGGCTTCGCCGCGGACGCCAGCGACGACGACGCCGCTTTCCTCCGCGACGCCCAGGTGCCCATCAACATGGCCGTGTTCGCGACGCCGGTGAAGCACGCCGCATGGCGCGACAAGCCGAGCTGGGCCGTCATCGCGACGGAGGACAGGGCGTTCGACCAGGCGATGCTTCAGCACATGGCCACGCGCATCGGCGCGAAGGTCACCAACGTCTCTGCCAGCCACGCGCTGTACCTGACTCAATCTGGCGTCGTCTCCGACGTCATCGTGACCGCCGCACAGAACGCCACCGCAGGCGCTCGCTGACCCACCGACACTTCGCCGCTGGGCCGGCTCGCACGCGACGTGAGTCGGCCCGAATCCGTGCGGCGTGACCGTGTGTCGAGCCGCCTCCGGCCGGACGTGCCACACTGGCACCGCCCGGGAGTGGGACTCACCTCCCGTAGAGGACCCCGGCGACGTCGGCGGCCTTGGCTGGCGTCAGCCGCAGCCCGCATATCGCCCTCGAGTGCAGGTCCATCGCGGAGGTGAGCTATCTGTACCCATCGGCACGTCGTCGGCTCCGTCGCGTAGACGTCCGGCCTGGTGGTCTCCGCCGTGGAAAGCCACCCTCACCACTGGCCACCCGCATCGTCGTCGACCCCGCCGACGCCAGCGCCGCCACCTCCGGTGCCACCGGCCCGCTGCTGTCCACCCGCACCCTCAACCAGGTCGCCGCCGAGGTGCGCGCGACGACCTCGCCGCCGTCACCGGCCTCAGCCCGACCGTGGTCACCTCCGGCACCGCCGACCCCGGTGACATCGTGCTGCGCCTGGACCCCGACGCGGCGCGTTCCGGCTGTACCACCCGTCGTATGCGGCCGCCGCGCCGACCGATCCGGCCCAGCGCCACGGCCAGGCCGACATCGACATCGCCGCAGTGACCTGCTCGCGGCCACCGCAGGCCGGGCCCGGGGCGGCCGCCGAGCCCGAGGCCGCGCGCCTGCGCTGGCGGTCCAGTGCGGGCGGCTGCCGCTCGTCCGGCCCCCGCTGCTAGCTTTTCTTGGGAGAAGCCAGTAGCGAGGAAGCTCCCATGCCCGTCTACCAGTGCTCATCTCCCGTGGGCATGCCCACCGCCGACATGCGCGACGGCATCTCCGGCACCGGTCTGTAGATTCGCCGCCGGAGCGGACTCAGCCCTCCGCCAATTGCAGCTCACCCCGGCCGAAGGAGAAGTTCTCCTTGGGCACCGGAATGATGGCGAAGAATATGTCGTCAGGTGAGACGCCGAGCGCCTCGACGACGAGTTCGTTGACTTTCATGGCCAGCCTTCGCTTTGCCTCAAGCTGGTGGTGGGGGCCCAGGAGCACCGTTATGATCATGGCGTTTTCGGTGCGCGTCATACCCATGTAGGTCGGATGCAGGAACAGTTCGTCCTTGCCGTGCTCGGTGACCGAGATGAACCTGTCACCGTCGTCGAGGTTGAGCGCCTGGACGAGGGATTGGACGAGCGCGTCGGCGAGCGCCTGCTTCTGAGCAGGCGTGAATCGTCCCTGAGGAAGGGCTGCAGTAAAAACCGGCATCGCCTTTCTCCTTTCCACTCGGGCGAGACCATTCTTGAGGGCGTGGAGATCATCGGATTCGGGCGGCTCGGGAAGCCCGCCTGCGGCCGAATGCGGCTACTTCCGCCGCTGCTCGATCAGGCCCGGGCCGGCCTGGATCGTGAGTTCGTCGGGGGTGATGTCGTGGCCGTTGTCGCACACCAACCGTGCGTGTACCGGTGCCTGGCACTGGCGGTGCACGGCCTGCACAGGCGGGCCATTCGTGTCCGCGGTCCAGGTGTCGCCCCAGTCCCGCAGGGCGGTGATGACGGGCAGCAGTGCCCGGCCCCGCGTGGTCAGGCGGTACTCGTATCTCGTGCGCTGGCCGGGCTCCTGGTACGGCACCCGTTCCAGGAGCCCGTCGGCCGTCAGCTCCTTGAGGCGGGCGGCGACGGCCGGCTCGCCGACGCCCGCGCGGCGGGCGAAGTCGTCGAAGCGGCGGGCGCCGAAGAACGCCTCCCGCAGGACGAGCATGGCCGAGCGGGTGCCGATGATCTCGAGGGTCCGCGCGATCGAGCAGTTCTCCATCGACCAGGCGTCCCGGTCCCGGAGCAGATCGTTCACCATGTGATGGTACCTATCCGGCTCGTCTCGACGGGTGTCTGTCGTTGGCCCGGACCGATGGTCCGGCTGTCGGCTCATGTATCGAGCCGTTCGATGATGGTGGCGTTGGCGGTGCCGCCGGCCTCGCACATGGTCTGCAGGCCGTAGCGCCCTCCCGTGCGCTCCAGCACGCCCAGCAGTGTGGTGGCCAGCCGGGCACCGCTGGCGCCGAGCGGGTGGCCGATGGCGATCGCGCCGCCGTCGACGTTGACCTTCGCCGGGTCCGCGCCGGTCTCGGCCTGCCAGGCCAGCACGACCGACGCGAACGCCTCGTTGACCTCGAACGCGTCGATGTCGGCCAGGTTCAGCCCGGCACGGGCCAGCACCTTGGCGGTGGCCGGGATGATGCCGGTCAGCATGTAGACGGGATCGTCGCCGACGACGGTGGCAGTGTGCACCCGGGCGCGCGGGCGCCAGCCCCGCCGCCGGGCCGTCTCGCTCGTGGTCAACAGCAGCGCCGCGGATCCGTCGTTGAGCGGGCTGGAGTTGCCCGCCGTCACCTTCCAGTCCAGGTCGCCGAAGCGGCGGGTCCAGCGCTCGTCGGCGAAGGCCGCGGGCAGTTCGGCCAGCCGCTGGACGCCGGTGTCCGGCCGGATCGTCTCGTCCCGGTCGAGCTCCGCCCCGGGCACCGGGGCCACCTCGGCGGCAAACCGCCCGGCCTGCCACGCCTCGGCGGCTCGGCGGTGGCTCTCGGCCGCGAACTCGTCGAGCTGGGTACGCGACAGCGCCCATTTGCGGGCGATCAGCTCGGCGCTGACGCCCTGCGGGATGAGGCCGCCGGGGTAGCGTGCGGCCACCGAGGGGCCGGCCACGTCGGCCCGCACCCCGCCGACCAGCGCGCTGCTGCCGATCGGCACCCTGCTCATGGACTCGATCCCGGATGCGATGACAATGTCGTACGCCCCGGCGACCAGTCCCTGGGCGGCGAAGCTGAGCGCCTGCTGGCTGCTGCCGCACTGCCGGTCGACGGTCACCCCGGGCACCGACTCCGGCATCCCGGCAGCCAGCACCGCCAGCCTGGTGGTGTTGGTGCTCTGCTCGCCGACCTGCGCGACAGCACCCCCGATCACGTCGTCGATCTCGGCCGGGTCGAGCTCCGGCACCCGGGCCAGCAGGCTGCGCAGCGTGTGCGCGTGCAGGTCCACGGGATGGATGTGGGCGTAGCCGCCGCCGGCCTTGCCCTTGGCCGCCGGCGTACGAACCGCCTCGACGATGACCGCGTCTCGCATGGCTCACTCCTCTGCTCCGATGTGGTCTCCACGACGGCGGACGCGGTGGGCTGCGCGTTCCGGCCTTGCCGGGCCGCGCAGGCGCCGCTCCTCCGCGTGATCCGTCCGGCTGTGCTCAGCTGTAGAGCGCGACGGCGCCGCCCCAGAGCGCGCCGGGGTTGAGCCTGGTCGGGAAGCGTTCGAGCATGCCGCCGAAGAAGCCCAGCGCCGTGGTGTGTCGGGACAGCAGCTCGTCGGCGGTATCGAGGTACTCCCGGGTCTGGGCGAGAGCGCGGCCGGCGTCGTCGTCGAGGGCCTTGTCCTTGTGGCCTGCGACGATCAGGCGCGGGTGCAGGGCCTCGACGGCGGCGATGGCCTCGCGCCACCGGTCGCGGCCGCCGTCTGCGGACTCTACGAGGTACTGGTGCACGCCGTTGTAGACCACGTCGCCGGCGACGACGAGGTCGAGGTCGGGCACGTGCAGGACGCTGGTGTCGTCGGTGTCGCTGTGGCCGACCTCGACGATGCGCAGCTCGTGGCCTTCGAGCAGGAGCAGGTTGCCGGCCGGCGCGGTGGCCGTGACGGGCGCATCGGGGATCTGGCCGGGCAGCAGCCTGTCCCAGAAGCCTGCCCGGATGGCGACGTTGTGGTGCATCTGCTTGATGGTGCCGGCGGAGGCGACCACCTCGGCCCCGAAGCGTTCGGCGAGCACTCCGGCGGTGAACCAGTGGTCGCCGTGACCGTGTGTGGCGAAGATGTGGGTCAGGCGCTTGCCGCTCGCCTCGACCCAGGCGCCGACCTGCTCGGCCTGGGAGCGGGTCAGCGGCGGATCGATGAGCACGGCGTCCCGCTCGCCGGAGATCAGGGTGATCGACAGCGGCGAGAACGCCCGCCGATCACCGTTGGGCACCGGCTCGCTGACATCCAGCGGCACGGGGTCGGCGACGAAAACGTCGTAGCGGATGGTCATTGTTCTCACCTTCCAGCTGAATTCCACGCGGAGCCAGGCCCCGGCGGCTCGCGGGCGATGTCGAACCCTCGCCCTGACTTTCACGTACTTAAGCTAGCTAGCTGGCACTGACTTTGTTAAGCCAGGTGGCAGCAATGAGACGAACGCCACATTCCGGTGCCAGGACTCCGGCAGCACGACCCGCGCTCGGAAGACATCGGTCCTCCAGTACGGGCAGAAACTCGTGCAGCGGCGGGTCGAGTAGCCGCACCGTGACGGGTAGACCGTCCATCGCGGCGAGGATGTCGACGAAGTCGGCGCGCTGCAGCGTGAGCAGCTGCGCCAGGACGGTGTCGCGTTCGGCGCCGCCGTCGGCGAGGATCAGCCGTTCGATGAGCTGTCGGCGTTCGCCGAGGAGCATGTGTTCGGTGCGGCACAGGCCGATGCCGCATGCGCCAAGGCTGCGGGCGCGGACGGCGTCGGCATCGCCTTCGAGGTATCGGGCCACCGGGGACGCCTGCACGGGCACCGCGCCCAGGTAGACCCGGCCGGTCATGCCGTCGACAGAGATGACGTCGCCGGCGTGTACCACGGTGCCGTCCACCGTGAACGTGCCGCTGTCGGCGTCGATCAGCAGCGCCTCCGCCCCGCATACGCAGGTGCGGCCCATGCCCCGGGCCGCGACCGCGGCGTGTGAGGTCTTGCCGCCCCGGCTGGTCAGGATGCCCTTGGCGGCGATCATGCCGGGCAGGTCGTCGGGGTTGGTCTCGCGGCGCACCAGGATCACGTCATGGCCGGCTGCGGCAGCCTGGGCGGAGTCGAACACCACACGCCCGACGGCGGCGCCGGGAGCGGCCGCGATACCGGTCGCCAGCGGGGCCGGGGCGGCCCCGGCGTCGAAGGTCGGGAACATCAGCTGTGCCAGCTGGGCGCCGCTGACCCGCTCCAGTGCCTCGTCCAGGGTGATGACGCCCTCGTCGACCAGCTGTGGGGCGATGACGAAGGCCGCGGCGGGGGTGCGTTTGCCGACGCGGGTCTGCAGCATCCACAGCTTGCCGCGGTCGATCGTGAACTCGATGTCGCACAGGTCGCGGTAGTGCCGTTCGAGGGTGTCCATGTGGGACATGACGGCGGCGAAGTTCGCCGGGTCCAGTTCCTGCAGTCGCTGCAGCGGCACGGTGTCGCGGATGCCGGCGACCACGTCCTCGCCCTGGGCGTTCGGCAGGTAATCGCCGTACACGCCGCGCTGCCCGGTGGCCGGGTCCCGGGTGAATGCCACCCCGGTGCCGGAGCCTGGGCCATGGTTGCCGAAGACCATGGCCATCACGGTGACCGCAGTGCCCAGGTCCTGCGGGATGTGCTCCTGGCGGCGGTACAGGGCAAGCGGCCGCCGGTGTGGAGGTGGTCAATGTTGGTGGATGCGTTGAATGCGGGTGCGCAACCGCTGCTGCATCAGATCCACTGCCTCGGTCAGGGTCGGGGCCGCGGCTCGAGCGTGCACGTCGATGCCGTTTACGTCCACGTCAACGCGAGCGGTGGCGGCCAGCGGAGCCGACCCCCGGTCGTGGCTGAGTTTGATCCGCACGAACAGTACCGCTGCCGGGGCGTGGCGCAACACCACGTGGACCTTGCGCGCAGCGTAGGCGATCAGGTCAGTCGGCACCGGGCCGTACGTGCGAACCTGCACGGGATGGTCTGCAACGATGTGACTGGTCATGGTGAACCTCCACTAGGTCGAATCACGGCAATGACCACGTTCCTGCGGCAGGTGGCGCCGCGACAGAGCCCGGCGTCATGCCCCGAGGTGCCGTTGGTCCCGAACCAGAGGCGACCCTGAGCCTGGGTGTCTTACGAAGGTGCGTCCGGAAGGCGAGGCGGTGGGTCGGTGCGGGCCGCGACGGGATCACCTACCGGGGTGTTAACACGTCAGCCCGTGGCTGGAAACTTCGTGTTGATTGTGGTCTGGCCGATCGACTGGCTTGCGGCACCACCCGGCAAGGAATCGGCCGTGGTCTGCGAAGACGGACGTGACTTGCGCTCCGACGCCCTACCGGTGTCGCCTTCCGCTGCGGCTGCGCCACACTGACGGGGACATCGCGGCGGGATCGAGCGCTTACCCGGCCGTCGTCCAGTCCGCTGTGACGGCCGTGATCGGCGCCCGATTGATGTGGCATCGCATGGTGCACACGGATGGCGTCACAGCTCACGTTCGCGCCAGAACCTCGCAGTGACACATCGGCATTCGTTGACGCCATAACAGTGAACATTGTTTCCTGTTTGGTCTCACGTTAACGGAGGTCCACCATGAGACGACTGGCACTGGCCGTCGCCGTCGCGATCGGCCTGGCCACAGCCGTCCCGGCCGCCGCCGCGCCACCACCCGCCGCCCCTGCGGCGGTGCAGGCGGCGGCGGTGACGCCGATTCAGATCTACGGTGCCTGGCACTGCAGCAACGACGCCTGCACCTGGGCGGCGGTGCGAAGCGTGGCCGAGTTCGACAGCCAGAACCACTGGCTGATCGACCGCGGCGACGGCCGACCCTCGGTCAACGTCGTCGTGCTCAGCTTCGTCAACCCGCTTCGCCTGCTCAATCAGACCACCGACGCCGGCAACCTCAACGGCCTGCCCCGTGGCATGACCGCGGAGATCGTCAACTACTTCACCTCCCGTGGCATCAGGGTGATGTTCTCCATCGGCGGCATCACCTACACCGACGACTGGGACGCCGCCCTGTCCGCCAACGCGACCCTGCTCGGGCAGCGCGCCGCCGCCGTCGCGACGCAGTTCGGCGTCGGCATCGAGATCGACTACGAGCAGAACACCAACCCTAACCTTGTCGGCCTGCAGAACTTCATCAACGCCTACCGGGCCGTGCACCCCTACAACGCCGCCGGCACGGACCCGACCGCGCGGCTGACCATCGACGTGGCCGCCGGAGACCGGTGGCTGATCGACATCAACCGCAAGGCCACCGCCGACTGGCTGCGCACCGACACCCCGGTGCTCGACTACGCCAACGCGATGGTGCCCGCCCGCCAGCCCTCGGCGTCCACAGCGCAGGCCAACTGGCAGGAACACATCGACGGCAAGCCGCAGTACAGCCCACCGGTGCTGCCGCTGGCACCGGCGAAGTTCACCGGCGGGTTCTACGTCGCGGTCGGCGGCAAGGTCATCCCGGAGTGCAACAACTACGCCAACTCACTGCAGAAGGCCACCGCGCCCTACGTACAGTCGGTGACGCCCAACGGCGCCGGCACGAGCGCGGGCATGCTCGGGTTCATGTTCTGGGCGGCGGAGAAGCCGTCCACCCGAGGCATCGGCACCGCACCGCCGAACACCTGCGAGGGCGGCATGGGGGTCGGAGCGACCAGCCTGAACATCCCGATCCCGATGGCGGCACTGCGCCAGAGCTGACCCGCCACGCGGGCTGGACCTCGGCCGTCCCGGCGGCACACGCCGCCGGGACGGCCGGCCCAGGATGCGGGCCACGCAGGTCGGCGGGTGGAGCAGATCGATCGCGTGCGGCCCGCGACGCAGCCGCGAATGTCGGCGATCCCTCGCCCGAGCCGTTGGTCGAACTCGTCGCCGGCCACAACGTCACAGTGACGCCGCCAGCACGCCGCACGCTGTTGTGAACAGAGCCAGTCGTCAATGGATATCGGCCGCTTCGGGCTCGCCCCTTTGCGCATTGCCGAACACGCACCGCCGAACGAAGCGACGCCCGCACAGGACAGTCCCGCATCACCACCGCAAGCACCAGACTCCTCCCGTCCCAGGAGCGTGCCATGGACACCGCAGTCCGCCACCGAACGTCCGCAATCCTCACCGCCGTCGTGCTGACCGCCGCGCTCGTGCCACCGCCGCCGGTCTCCGCCGCCGTGTTGCCCTACCAGGACCCGTCCCTGCCGGTCGCCACCCGCGTGAGCGACCTGCTGTCGCGGATGAGTCTCGACGAGAAACTGGGCCAGATGACCCAGGCCGAACGCGGCTCGGTCGCCGCCGCCGACATCACCACCTACCGGCTGGGCTCGATCCTGTCCGGTGGCGGCTCGGCCCCCACCCCCAACACCGCGACCAGCTGGGCCGACATGTACGACGGCTTCCAGGCCGCGGCCCTGGCGACCCCGCTTTCCATCCCCATGATCTACGGCGTCGACGCCGTGCACGGGCACAACAACGTCGTCGGCGCGACGATCTTCCCGCACAACATCGGTCTCGGTGCGACCCGCGACCCGGCACTGGTCCAGCAGATCGGCCGTGCCGTGGCCGAAGAGGTGTCCGGCACCGGCATCGACTGGGACTTCGCGCCGTGCCTGTGCGTGGCCCGCAACGATCGCTGGGGCCGCACCTACGAGTCCTTCGGCGAGACCCCCGACATCGCATCGTCGATGACCACCGTCATCACCGGACTGCAGGGCAGCACGCTGGGCGGCCCGGCATCGGTGCTGGCCACGGCGAAACACTACGTCGGCGACGGCGGCACCGTCGGCGGCGACGACCAGGGCGACACGGCGCTGCCCGAAGCGCAGCTACGTGCGATCCACCTGCCGCCGTTCCAGGCCGCCGTGCAGCGCGGGGTCGGCTCGGTCATGATCTCCTACAGCAGCTGGAACGGCGTCAAGCTGCACGGCAACCAGTACCTGATCACCACTGTGCTCAAGGGTGAGCTGGGTTTTACCGGGTTCGTGGTCTCCGACTGGAACGGTATCGACCAGATCGACGGCCAGTCCGGCTTCACCGCCGCCGAGGTCAGCGCCGCGATCAACGCCGGTATCGACATGGTCATGGTGCCGACCGCCTGGAAGAACTTCATCACGCTGCTGCGGGCCGAGGTCGCCAACGGCCATGTCCCGCTGTCGCGCATCGACGACGCCAACCGGCGCATCCTGGCCAAGAAGTTCGAGCTCGGGCTCTTCGAACGGCCGATGACCGACCGCACCTACACCCCGACTGTCGGCAACGCGGCACACCGAGCCCTGGCCCGGCAGGCCGTCGCGCGCTCGCAGGTGCTGCTCAAGAACGCCGGCGGGGTGCTGCCCTTGGCCCGCGACGGCGGCAAGATCTTCGTCGCGGGCAAGAACGCCGACAACATCGGCCACCAGTCCGGCGGCTGGACCATCTCCTGGCAGGGCGGCTCCGGCGCCATCACACCCGGGACGACGATCCTTCAGGGTATCCGCGCCGCCGTCGGCCCCACCACGATCGTCACCTACAACCAGCGCGGCTCCGGCATCGACGGCACCTACCGGGCCGCGATCGCGGTCGTGGGGGAGACCCCGTACGCCGAAGGGCAGGGCGACCGCACCGGCAGCATGAGCCTGGACCGCGAAGACCTGCGGACCATCGACACACTGCGCAAAGCCGGCGTGCCGGTCATCGTGGTGCTCGTCTCGGGCCGACCGCTGGACATCGCCGCGAACCTGCCCGCCTGGAACGCGCTGCTGGCCGCCTGGCTGCCGGGTACCGAGGGTGGCGGCGTCGCCGACGTGCTCTTCGGAATCGTTCCGCCGACCGGGAAGCTGCCGATGACCTGGATGAATTCGGTGTCCCAACAGCCGATCAACGCCGGTGACGGGCAGACTCCGCTGTTCGCGCAGGGCTTCGGCCTGACGTACTGAATTCGCCGAGGCCGGTGCGGGGACGCCGCACCGGCCCCGGCCGACACCGGCTTCCCGCCGGAACAGGCATCAGCAGTCTGCACGCTCCACTGTGCTAGGCGAGCCGGGAGAAGCATATGTGGAACGCCCCGCCGGCTTGTGGCCGGCGGGGCGCAGGTAGCAGCGGGACAACTAGCAGTTCGGTGCGGAGGTTCCCACGGCGCAGACCACGCTCACGCCGGCCGAGGCCGTGCCGGAGGTTGCCGAGGCGTAGACCGTCTGGGTCTGCGCGTTGAACTTGGGGCCGAACATGTACTGGACCCCGGTGTAGCCGTAGGAGTTCACCGAGGTGAGCAGCGTTCCGGCGGTGTACACGGCCGGGTCGGTGGTGCCGAAGATCCACGGGCCGCCGGAGGAGCCGCCGCCCATGTTGCAGGCGACGCCCCAGGTCGGTGCCCCGTAGGGGTCGGCGGTCGTCGGGCCGGCGCAGTAGATGAGGTCGTTGCCCTTGTACTTGCCCTCGGCGGGATAGCCGAACGCCCACTTCGTGACGCTGTCGGCCACGCTGGCGGTGTTCAGGCCGTAGCCGCCGGTGGCGGCGTCGAGTTCGGCGGTGCCGGCGCCGGCGATGCGCAGCCCGACGCGGGCGAAGGCGTAGTCGACCCGGACGGTCTCGTCGGATCCGAATCCTGCGGGTACGAAGTCGTCGTGTGCGGTGAGCAGGTTCGCCCGCCAGCAGCCGTCTGCCCGGGTGTTGCAGTCGTAGCTGGGCTGGGCGTCGAAGTTCGGCAGGTACAGGAAGTTGTAGGACCAGCCGTCGTTGCCGTCGTAGACGCAGTGTCCTGCGGTGAGGACGATCGAGTAGCCGTTGCCGGTCGAGGAGTCGTTGACGACGCTGCCTGAGCAGATCCAGTCCGATCCGCCCGAGGAGAACAGGATCCGGCCGGAGCGCTGCTGGATCGCGCCGCCGTTGGCCCATGACGAGCCGGTGACCACGCCGCCTCCACCGCCACCGCCGGGCTTGGCGTGCGGAACCATCTTGCCGTCGTCGGTGCGGACGAAGTCGCGGAACTTCGCGTTGGCGATCCGCGCCGGAGTCCAGTAGGCCAGCACGCGGGCGTCCTCGGCGCGGTCGGCGGCCGTCCGGTCTGTGCCTGCGGCTGCGGCTGCGGTTCCGGTTCCCGGAAGCAGCAGCGACAGCATGAGTGCGCTGAGAAGGATGGGGATTCGTGAACGCATGCGAAAAGGCCTCCGACCTCGCAGGTTCCGTTGGGGTGCCCGCCATTCAAACGCACTGCGGATCGGCGAACAACAGCGATGATCGCAAATATCCGAATCGCGGGCCGATCTGGCTTTCCGGCGGTGGCGCTGTCGGGGGTCTGCGACGCGGTCGCGCCTGTGTGGACAGTCGAAGTGCCAAACAACGTCGCGGACCGCGACATCGACCCGGCGGGCCCACCTGGCCGCAGCGTGTGCGGTCGGCAATGGTTGGGGCCCGGATGTGAGGCACGGTTACGCAGGCGGCCGACATCGGTGTGACGGTCGGGGCCGCGGCCGGATAGACGCGGTGCCCGCCGGGTCTGCGCGCCGGTTCGGCGAGCAGGCCCCGGCGTTCGTAGTTGCGCAGCGTCTGCAGCTGGCGTGCGGGTGCTCGGGCCGCACCAGGTTCGGCGCATGCTGGTGACGAGTCTGCTGGATGATTGCTACGACGTGCACGAGGTCGCCGAGCGAATGGGCGACGCTGATGCGCTACTACACGCGGGTCAACGCGGTGCACCTCCAGCGGGCCGCCGACGATGCCGCGGAGATGGGCAGTCTGATCGTGACGTGGTCGTTGAGCTCGCCGGGGATCCTGGTGACGGCGCCGACCTGGTGGAAACCGGTCGGCATCGGCGGCGGCGCGGGCACTTGCTTGATCTTCAAGTCACCGCTGCGGGCCGCGGTTGGGTCCTTGTACGACTCACGGGCGTCTGTCACCGGCCGGCCGCGCCGGCGCCGCGTCTGGTGCCCAGTGGCCGGCGGCTGGCGACGACTCGGGGCAGATGTCGGGTCCGGTGGTGTCACGGGCTGGACCCAGGTCGCCAGCGCCAGGGGCGGCAGCATCCGGGGGGAGCGGTGGCGGCGTCGTCGGCGTACACCTCGCCAGCGGGGCGCTGTCGGCACCGCCTGCGTCGGCGGGCTGGTCCACCAGGATCCGGTGTCCCCGCACCGCCACCTCGTACGCCTCGCCGGACACGAACCTGACGTCCAACCCCGGTGTCTCGACCGTCGCAGTCGCCTTCTGCTCTGCCTGGACGCGCATGGCGGCTCTCCTTGTCGATGATCGGGCTGTCGCTCCTCCATCCGACACCCGCCAGAGCGCCAGCGGCAGAGCATCCGGGCCCGCCCTCCCGGGCCGTTGTACCCCCGGACGCGACGCCAGCAGCCTGACCTGTCCGGTCGGCCGTTCAGTGGCGTCCACGTAGTCTCGCCCAGAACCCGCGCGCGGGCTGGTCGGTCGATGTACCGCAGGCGCACCGCTGGGGCTTCGGCACGTCGGCGAGGACCTGCTCGATGTGCATCCCGCAGCCCCGGTACGTGGGTTTGCCGCACTTGCCGCAGACGGCACGCTGACACATGACGCTCTCCTCCGTGGATCTCGTGTCTCCGGTGGATAATACCCCAGGGGGTATATTCGGCCGCCGGTGGTCCCTCTTCGATGCTTGCTTGAAGGACCACCGGCGTATCGATGCCACCGTCGGCTGGCCGCCGGCGGCTGTGGAAGGGTCCTAACTGGCGAGTTGGCCGGCCAGGACGCCCACGCCCATGACCACCACGAACCAGCCGAAGGTACGGCGCAGCAGGGCGGGGTCGATCCGTCCGGCCAGCCTGCTGCCGGCGAAGCTGCCGAGGACGGCGACGGCGGTGACGGCGGCGGTCAGGCGCCAGTCGATGGTGACGCTGTGCAGGTATCCGGACAGCCCGGCGGCCGATTTCATCGCGATGACGAGCAGTGACGTGCCTACGGCGATGGGCATGGGCAGGCCGCCGAGCAGGACCAGGGCCGGCACGACGAGGAATCCGCCGCCGGCGCCGACCAGGCCGGTGGCCAGTCCGACGGCTGCGCCTTCGGCCAGGATCTTGGCCACGGGCAGCGGCTGGTCGTGGCGCGGGTCCGGTGCGGTGTTGCCGGGCCGTGATCGGAGCATCGCGACCGCGGTGATCAGCATCATCACTGCGAAGGCGATGAGCAGCACGGTGCCGGGGATGTACTGGGCGACCCGGCCGCCGGCGTAGGCGCCGGCCATGCCGGCCGCGCCGAACAGTGCTCCGGTGCGCCATTGCACCCGGCCCGCACGGGCATGCGGGACCAGTGCGACCGCGCTGGTCACCCCGACCACTACCAGTGACATGGCGATCGCCGACTTGGGTTCGACTCCGGCGAGGTAGACCAGCACCGGTACGGTGAGGATGGAGCCGCCGCCGCCGAGCAGTCCCAGGGTCACGCCGATGGCGACCGAGGCGGCCAGGGTGAGGGCGAGCGCGGCGGTCACCGGGCGGCCCTGTCGCGCAGCCGGGCGACGGCATGCCCGGCGTCGGTGCTGTTGCGGGGCCGGTTGTAGGGCAGCTTGGACAGCATCATGCCCATGGCGCAGGTGTCGGTCAGGGCCGCGAAGGTCAGCCCTGCGCCGATGAGTCCGGCCACGTACCGTGCTGCGGGCAGCCAGATGCTCGCGACGACCGCGGCGAGCACGATGCCTCCGGCGGCCAGGCGCACCTGGCGTTCCAGGGACCAGCGCTGGTGGCCGCGGACCACGGGTGCGCCTGCGGCGATCCAGGCGTTCATGCCGCCGGTCATGACGGTGGCACCGGTGGCGCCGGCGGCGGCGAGTCTGGTCTGGCACTGCCCGGCGCGGTTGCCGGATTGGCAGACGATGACCATGGTGCCGCCGGCGGCGGCGACGATGTGCTGCAGGTGCGCGTCGACCTGGTCGAGGGGCAGGTTGATCGAGCCCGCGATGTGCGCGCTCTCGTACTCGCCGGGTGTGCGTACATCGACGAGCAGTACGTCGGGGTTGGCGGCGATCAGTGCCCGGGTGGACACGATGTCGATGGCGGCGGATGTGGTCGGGGTCATGACAGTTTCCTTCGCGGGTTGGCGGTCAGCGGGTCAGGGCGGCGGCGACATCAGGCACGCCAGCGCCGTTAAGCGCCACGGGCTGGTAACCCGCACGCAGCAGTAGCGTCGCGGCGATGGCGGCGCGGCGGCCGGAGCCGCAGGCGACCAGCACCGGGCGGTCGCGGTCCAGCTCGGCGGGGATGCCGTCGGTGATCAGGTCGGGCAGGAACCGCCGCACCGCACCGTTTAGGCCCGCGGACGCCTGCTCGCTGGGCATGCGCACGTCGAGCACCTGTGCGTCGGCGGCGGCGACGCGCTCGAGGAAGGTCGCCAGGTCGGCCAGCTCGAAGCGAGTGGTGGCCGCCTCGCCGAGCTCGAACACCACTCCGGCCACGCTGTCGATGCCGATCTGTGCCAGCTGCGTGACCGCATCAGCGACGTCCTGGCCGCGTTCGGCGACCAGCACGATCGGCTCCTGATACGGCAGCAGCCAGCCGGCCCAGGAGCCGAAGTCGGTGCCCAGCTCGATGCCGACCGCACCGGGCAGGTGCCCCGCGGCCAGCGCGGCGCGGGGTCGGATGTCAACCACATGGGCCGTCGCGGGGATCTCGGCGGGGGCCAGCTCGGGCAACGTGAGCGCGGGCATGGGCGGCACGCCGAGCGTGTTCGCCGGGCCCATGTGCTGGTAGAAGGCCGGGATGGGCATCGGCTCGGCCATCAGCCGCTGGGCGAAGGCCTCGGCATCGCCGATGGCCAGCAGCGGGTTAGTGTCGACCTCGGCGCCGATGGTGGAGGTGTAGCGGCCGGCGCCGCTGGACGTGCAGAACGAGCCCTCGCCGTGGGTAGGCAGCAGCTCTACGTCGCGGGGCAGTGCCGCCAGCCGGTGCAGCGAGCCGTACTGCAGCTTCGCCAAGGTACGGGCGCGGGGCCGGCCGAGCAGGTCAGGCCGGCCCGCGGAGGCGACCAGGAGGCTGCCGCCGGAGAACACGGCTACCGGTTCGCCGTCGATGAGCACCAGGTAGCTGGTGTGCTCGGGAGTGTGGCCCGGGGTGTGGATCGGCCGCAGGCTCAGTCCCTGCTCACCCTTGATGTCCTCCAGGTGGAACGCCTGTGTGTGTGGGTAGGCGGCGGCGGCCGCTGCGGGCAGGACCAGCTCGGCGCCGGTGCGCAGGGCGGCCTGCTCGCCACCGGAGACGTAGTCGTTGTGCAGGTGCGTCTCCAGCACGAACCGCAGCGCCACGTCGCGCTCGGCGGCTGCGGCCAGGAACCGGTCGATGTCGCGCTGCGGATCGACGAGCACGCCCTGACCCTCGTGGGTCAGCAGGTAGGTCTGGTCGCCCAGACCGGGCGTACGGAACGAGATGATCTCCACTTTTCACTCCTTCTCTATACCCCCGGGGGTATATTTCTTTGACACTTCGGCAGGCAAAATACCCCCGGGGGTATCTTCCGAGCCGGAAGAAGCCGACACCGGGGCCGGTGTCGGCTGAAGGATCAGGCGAGGGCCAGGAACAGCTTCTCGAGCTCATCCTCGTTCATCGGCGGCTGCTCGCCGCGCTCACGGGCGCGCTGGCAGTGCCGAAGGCCGGACGCGACCAGCTTGAACCCGGCCCGGTCCAGGGCCTTGGACACGGCGGCGAGCTGGGTGAGCACCTTCTCGCACTCATCGCCGTCCTCAATCATCGAGATCACGCTGGCCAGCTGGCCCTGGGCGCGCTTGAGCCTGTTGAGGGCATCGCCAGCGAGTGCTTCGTTGAGCTGCATAGCCCAAACATACCCCCGTGGGTATAGCGCGGCAAACCTAGAGCGCTACCACGCTCACAGCTGGGACAGGCGCTGGTTGTCAACGATGCGACGCTGTGCCGCTTCATGACGTGAGTCGCCCGACGTGGCCGCACCACGGCACGGGCGGTTCCTACATCGCTCTGCCGACCGGGTTTCTACGTCGACAACGGCAACCAGCTTCCGCTATGGGACCGGCTGCCCCAGCTGGACTACTGGCTCGCGCCGGCCTTGGTGGGCGTGCCGTTGATCTGGTGGGCGCTCGGCCGCTACCACGCCGGCATCAGCACGAGACCACCGAACTCGCTAGCCGCCGCGTCGTGTGCCAAGGCGTGCCCCCCAAATCCGCCAACAGCCCTCCCGCCATAGGACCGCTCTCATATCGTGAGCTGGGGTTTCGTCGAGGCGGAGGGAGCCGATCATGCCTCGCAAGCAGAGCCACGCCACGATCATGCAACAGGGCGTCACCCACGCGCTGGAATGCCACCGCATCTGCGAAGAAACGATCACCCACTGCCTGCAGGCGGGCGGTAAGCACGTCGAGGCCGCGCATATCCAGCTGCTCACTGACTGCGCCGACATCTGCCGCACAGCGGCCGATTTCATGGTGCGGGGCAGCGAGTTCCACCCGGCGGTCTGCGCGGTCTGCGCCGACGTGTGCGAACGGTGCGCGATCGACTGCGAGCGCTTCAGCGGTGATGAGCAGATGGCCAAATGCGCAAAGGCATGCTGCGAATGCGCGCAGTCGTGCCGGCAGATGGCAGGCGCGCTGGCGTGAGCCTGCCAGCCTGCCTCACGGCCAGTGGTCGCTGCGGGGCCACGGCTCGCGACGGGCTCGCCCCGCCGACGGCCACAGCACGCCCCGACGCAGCAGCGGCCGGCGCGCAGCGACAGGACTGAATCGCCGGTGACCGAGAACTTGCCGAACCTGCAGCACCCGAGATTCGCGCGGTTCTACACACGCATCAGCACCCTGGCCGAAGCCCACGGCGCCGCCGCGCACCGTACCCGGCTGCTGGCCGGACTCACCGGATCCGTGATCGAGGTAGGGGCCGGCAACGGACTCAACTTCGCGCACTACCCGGCCGGCGTGACCGGTGTTCTGGCTGTCGAACCCGACGACACGCTACGCGAACATGCACAGCGGGCGGCACGCCACGCGCCTGTAGTGGTGGACGTCGTCGCCGGGCACGCCGATGCCCTGCCCGCCGCCGACGCGGTCTTCGACGCGGCCGTGACCTCGCTCGTCTTGTGCACCGTGCCCGACCCCGGGCACGCGCTGGCGGAGATCCGCCGTGTGCTGCGCCCCGGCGGTCAGCTGCGCTTCTACGAGCACGTCCGCTCCGACGAACCGGCGCTGGCCTGGCTGCAGGACAGGATCGCGCCGCTGTGGTCGCGGCTGGCCGGCGGCTGCCGACCCAACCACGACACCGAAACCGTGATCAGCGTCAACGGGTTCACGATCGACACCTGCGAGCGGTTCGGGTTCAGCCCTGCCCCAGGCATCCCCCGCTTTGCCCACATCCTCGGCAGGGCTCGACCGCGCGCCGACAGCGGTCGATGACTGACGTTTGGCTTTGTTCGCGCAGTTGAGGCATCAGTGTCGCTGAGTTGGGCGCCGGCGGGATCTGACGGAAGCTGGCTCTGAGCGAGGCCGCCGTGGATTTCACATGCGGTGCGGGTGACGCGACGCGAGACGGGCAAGCAGTTGGGCGTACGGTGCCCGAGGATGGCTCGGTCAGACCGCGGGGTCTGGTACGCGAAAGGGCGGATCCATCTGCCTGGACCAGGTCCGAGCAGCCACCTTCGGTCTCGTCAGCTGGTGGGGCTGGGTGTCGCTCCCAGCATCTGGCGCATCTGCTGGATCTGAGCGGTCTGGCTGGCTTGGATCTTTGCGGCGAGCTGCTTGACGGCCGGGTTGGCGCCACCGGCGATCTCGGCCTTGGCCATCGCGACCGCGTCCTCGTGGTGGGCGATCATCATCTGCAGGAACATCTGGTCGAACTGCTCGCCGGTCATGTTCTGCATCTGGCCCATGTCGGGCATCGGTCCCATCGACGGCATCATGCCGCGGCCCATCGGCGGCGACATCGACGGCAGTGCCATGCCGGGCCCCATCGACGGCACGGGCTTGCCCCACTGCTGCAACCAGGCGCTCATCTGCTCGATCTCGGGCTTCTGCTCCTGCTCGATCTCGACGGCGAGCTGCTTGACGTCGGCGTCGGCGGCCTTCTGGGCGGCCATCTGGGCCATCATCAGCGCCTGCTGATGGTGCGGGATCATCTGCTGGAGGAACTGCACGTCGGTGTCGTTGAACTGCTGTGTCGGGCTCGGCTGCGCCACCGCAGGCACCGGTGCGCTCTGCGTGGTCTGCGTGCCGGCGCAGCCGACCACGGTGCTCGCGGTGATCAGCGCTGCGGTGAGCGCCACGGTGCGAACGGCGTGACGCATGTCTGCCTCCCAGGGACGAGTCGCCTCGACAACCCTAAGTCCGAAAAGGGCTCATAGGTGGGGATATGCGTCAACTGGTGCGGCGCCGGTGGTGACCGGGCGGGCAGCCGCACGGTGCCGGTTGGTGGTACCGGCACCGTGCGGCGCGTGGCCGGTCAGGTCTGTAGCGCGTGGACGGCCTGGTATCCGGCGGCGGTGATCGCTGCGGCGATGACGGCCGGGTCGAGGCCGTCGTCGGCGGTCACGACGGTGCGGCCTTTGCGGACGCTGGTCTCGGCCCGCTGCACGCCGGGGACCTCGTCTTCGAGGGTCTCGTCGATGAGCAGCCCGCAGCTGGCGCAGTGCATCCCGCTGACGGTGAAGACGTAGGTGGTGCTCATGAGGTCTGCTCCGTGACGGTCAGGCGGCCGGTGTACATGCCCATGCCGCAGGAGTACCCCAGCGGGCCCGGCTTGAGGACGCCGAGGTCGATGCGGGTGTCGCCGTTGACGGGAAGGATCTTCTCGACGTTGAGGCTGGGAATGACGAACGACCGCACGCAGCCCTGCGCCTTGTCCGAGCGCACGATCAGCGTCGTGGGCAGCCCGGCAGCCACTTCAAGATTGGCCGGGGTGTAGGCGCCGGTGACCGCGCTGACGATCACCGTCTGGTGGCCGGCCTCGACACTGACCCGGGGTCCGGTGACCGCCGCGGGGGCGTCGCCGGTCAGGGCGAGGGCGTAGGCGATCTGGCTGGCCGCGACCGGGGAGCCGGACAGTTCCAGGCCGCCGTTGAGGGTGTAGGCGCCCAGGGCCAGGATCAGCACGCCGGTCGCGACGGCCAGGCGCTTGGCCCAGGTGCCGGCGGCACGGCGGGCACGGGCGGCGGCGAAGCCGAGCACGGTGAACAGCGGCGCGGTCCCCACCACGAACACGGCCATGATCAGCGCGCCCTGCCACGGCGACCCGGACGCCACGGCCAGGGCCATGACCGACAGCGTCACCCCGCAGGGGATCAGGACGCTGGCCACGCCGAGCACGGCCGGAGCGAGTGCGGACTGCGAGCGGGCGCGGCCGCGTACCAGCCGGGTCCAGGAGGCCGGGGGAGTGAAGGTCAGGCCCTGGAACGCCTTGACGCCCACCTGGCCGAGGCCCATGGCGATGATCAGCAGCCCGGCGCCGATCTGGACCATGGCGCGCAGGTGCATGCCGAGCTGCACCGCCGTGCCGAGGGCGCCGAGCAGGGCGCCCAGCAGGGCGTGGGAGGCGAGTTTGCCGACCAGGAACCCGCCGACGGGGGCGAGGTCGTCACCGACGCCGGCTTGCGCGACCGCAGCCGCACGGCGAGGGCTGGGGCCGGTGGTGACGGGTTGGCGCTGGCGGGATACCAGGCCGGCCAGGAGGCCGCCCTGCACCGCGGCGCACGACACGCCGCCGGCGAGCAGGCCGAGCAGTAGCACGGAGAAAAGACTTGTCGACACGGTGGAATGAAGCCTTTCGCAAGAAGGAGGAAACCAGCGGCACGACATCCACATCAGTGGATGCATGGGGGCGGGTTTCTCCTACGTGCGCAGGATGCACAACTGTGCGAGGGTCGCCGCGCGGGGCAGCGGCCCGACAGGGCGCACCAGAGCCTGGCCGGCCCGTCGCAGCGGCGTCAGCACCCGAGCCGGTTGGGCCAGCAGCAGCAGCGCTGCGGCGATCGCAGCCAGCACGCTCATGCACGCCACGGCCAAGCTGCTGTGCCCGCCGCCGTCGGTGGGCTGGTCACCGTGCCCGGTACCGGCCGGGTGCCCGTCGTGGCCTGCGTCGGCTGCCATCGCCGCCGGCATCAGCAGCGGGGCCATGTCGTCGGTGCACTGCCACGACTGCCACAGCCCGAGCCCTGCCAGCAGCAGCGCGACGAGCGCGACACGCAGCGGCATCGCCGCTCGTCGGGTCGCGCTGTGCTGCATGGCCACAGGATACGGGGTGCGTCCGGCCGCGCTCTGCCGCTGCCGCTGCCGCTGCGCCAGACGGATCAGCGTGCATCGGCTGGGGCGGTCGCGGCGATGCGACGACCAGGCGGCTGCACATGCGGGACCAGCCGCTCCGGTGGGTCGGCGACCCCGGGCCCGCCTGCGGCGATCCAGTCGACGACGGCCTGGGTCAGCGTCGCGTCGAGGATGCGTCCGAGCCAGGTGACCCGGCCGCCGGCGGCACGGCCGGCAGGGCTGGGCAGCACCACGATCGTGTTGCTGCGCTCGCAGTTGCCCAGGCAGCCGGTGACCGCCAGGTCGACGCCCGCAGCGGCGCTTAGCTGGTCGACCTGCTGCCGGTGGTCGGTGTCGGGATGTTTGTCGGTCGTGCCGCAGCAGCAGCCGCGGCACAGCACGACCCGGCAGGTGCCTGCCGCAGGGATGGGGGAGGACATGCGGAGTGTGGCCTTCCGGGCGGGGTGCGCCGGTGGCACCGCCCGGACTCGGGCGTCGCCACCGGCGCTGTGTGGTCAGGGGCGTGCGGTGACGGTGTCGTGGGCACGGCCTCATTCTGTGGGGTGATCCTCCTGCGCACCGCTTGGACGGTCGGGATCGCTTGGTCGCGCGACCAAGGCGTGGCCACACCGATCAGCCGGTCATGATCGCGTACCACGGCCATCGAAGCATGATCGAACCGGTGGCCCCACAGCGACGCGAGCACGGTGTGCACGGGCCTGCCGGCGCGGCGATCAGCACGTTTCGCCTGGCGTGCCGCGCGATGAAGCCAATAGTTGGCCAGCCTTCGGTCCGGCGGTCACCGGAGCGTCGCATGTCGCCGTGCTCACGAGTCGACTGTGCATCTCGACCGGGCGACATGGACGCAAATGTGCCACGCCGGCTCGCTGTCGCGTGTGCCGTCTTCGGGCAGCCCGTGACCAGGGAGACTTGGCTGGCCCGGGTCGTTTGGCCCTGGCCGGCGGCGGCGGGCAGAGCGATGCTGGACGCGTGATCGTGGCTGCCGTGCCACTGGGCGATATATGCCCTATTAGGCGGAACATTGCTCTTGCCCTGAGTCTGCCAGGGCCATGGTCATGACCGCATCCACCGCTGTGCAGCCGGGCACGTCGGCGCCGCTGGAGGTGGCGGCGGTCGCCGCGCTGCCTGCGGCCGACGTGCTGCGGCGGTTGGACGCCAGCGCGCAGGGTCTGACCAGTGCGCAGGTCAGGCAGCGGCTGGCCCAGTACGGGCCGAACGCGGTGTCGACGCATCGGGCCAGGGCGCTGGTGGTGCTGTGGCATCAGGTCCGTTCGCCGCTGCTGGGGTTGCTGCTGGCCGCTGCGCTGGCGTCGGTGTTCTTCGGGCAGGGCACCGATGCGCTGATCATCGGGGTGATCGTGGCGGCGTCGGTCGGGCTCGGCTTCGTCAACGAGTACCGGGCGGAGAAGGCCGCCGAGGCGCTGCATTCGCAGATCCGCGACGACACGCTGGTGATACGCGATGGCGGGCCCGTCGAGGTGGAGGTGACCGGCCTGGTCCCGGGCGATGTGGTCGACCTGCGGCTGGGCGATGTCGTCCCGGCCGACCTGCGGCTGCTGCACGTGGCCGGGCTGGAGTGCGACGAATCGATCCTGACCGGCGAATCCCTGCCGGTAGGCAAGGACATCGGTGTGACGCCCGAGGGCGCCGGCCTGGCCGACCTGTCCGGGTGTGCGCTGATGGGCACCGTCGTGCACGCCGGCGGCGGCCGTGGCGTGGTGGTGGCGACCGGCGCACGCACCCAGTTCGGGCGTATCGCCGCCGGGCTGTCCGGCCACCAGACCGAGACCGAGTTCCAGGTCGGGCTGCGGCGCTTCTCCATGCTGCTGGTGTATGTCGCCGCCGCCCTCACCGTGTCGATCTTCGCCATCAACGTGGCACTCGACAAGCCGATACTGGACGCGCTGCTGTTCTCGCTGGCGATAGCGGTCGGCATCACCCCGCAGCTGCTGCCCGCGGTGGTCTCCACCAGCCTCGCCGCCGGATCACGGAAACTCGCCGCCCGCAAGGTCCTGGTCAAACGCCTCGTCTGCATCGAGGACCTCGGCGACATCGACGTGCTGTTCACCGACAAGACCGGCACGCTGACCCGCGGCCGGATCAGCTTCATGCGGGCCGTGCCCGCCGACCCCGCCGGTGGGGACCTGCCGCTGCGGTGGGGGCTGCTGGCCAGCGACACCACCGCGGCCGGAGGGCATACCGTCGGCGGCAACCCCCTGGACGCCGCGCTCTGGAGCTCCCCGGCGGCGGACACCGCGCACGACGCGATCGCGGACTTCCAGAGGCTGTCGGTGCTGCCGTTCGACCACGACCGGCAGATGACCTCCGTCCTCGTCCGGGACCGCGACGGTACTCAGACCGTGGTCGTGAAAGGCGCCCCTGAGGCCGTGCTGCAACGCTGCACCGACGTGCCTGCGACGGCACAGGAGGCGCTGGCGGCCGAGTTCAGCGCAGGAAACCGTGTCATCGCCGTGGCCGCGAAACCCGCGGCCGGGCTCGACGTGGTGACCGCCGCCGACGAGAAGGACCTGCACTATGCCGGGTTGCTGGTCTTCCTCGACCCGCCCAAACCAGACGCCGCCCGAGCCCTGGCCCGCCTCGCCGCTCTCGGCATCACCGTCAAAGTGGTCACCGGCGACAACCCCACCGTGGCCGCCAAGGTCTGCCACGACCTCGGCCTGCCCGACGGCCACACCTTGACCGGCACGGACGTCGACGCCCTCGACGACACCGGTCTCGCGGCAGCGATCGCCACCACGTCCGTGTTCGCCCGGGTCAGCCCCGAACACAAGGCACGCATCGTACGGGTGCAGCGCCTCACCGGCGGCGATGTCGCGTTCCTCGGCGACGGCGTCAACGACGCGCTCGCCCTGCATGCCGCCGACGTCGGGATCTCCGTAGACTCCGCCACCGACGTCGCCAAGGACGCCGCCGACGTGATCCTGCTGGAGAAGGACCTCGATGTCCTAGCCGACGGCGTCGTCGAAGGTCGGCGGATCTTCGCCAACACCATCAAGTACGTGCTGATGGGCACCTCCAGCAACTTCGGCAACATGTTCTCCGCCGCCGGCGCCTCCCTGTTCCTGCCGTTCCTGCCGATGCTGCCCTCGCAGATCCTGCTCAACAACCTGCTCTACGACACCAGCCAGCTGGCCATCCCGACCGACAACGTCGACGAGGAGCAGTTGCGCCGACCCTCGCACTGGGACATCCGGTTCATCCGCCGGTTCATGCTCTACTTCGGGCCGTTCAGTTCCGTGTTCGACTTCGCCACCTTCGCGATCATGCTGTCGGTGTTCCACGCCGGGCCCGCGCTGTTCCACACCGGCTGGTTCGTGGAGTCCCTGGCCACCCAGACGCTGATCATCTTCGCCATCCGTACCCGCCGGACGCCGTTCTACCGCAGCCACCCCAGCCTCCCGCTGACTTTGGCCGCGCTGGGCGTCGTCGCCGTCGGAGCCGTCCTGCCCGCCACGCCGATCGCTGCCGTGCTGGGATTCCAGCCCTTGCCCGCCGGATACTTCGCCGCACTGGCCGGCATGGTCGTCTGCTACCTGAGCCTGGTCGAGGTCGGCAAGCGACTCTTCTACCGTGCCGCCGGACCCACCGCGGTCACCAAGACGCCCACCATGCAACGCCACCAACGCCGCCGCGCCACCCGGTTCCGCACCCGCAAGGAACCACAGGAACACCGCCGCACCCAGACCACCACGCCGCAGCACGCTACGCAGAGCAAACCCGCGCAGAGCCAGGTCGGCCGCTAGGGACTTCGGGCGGGGCCGGGGTCCCCCTCCCCCCGCCTGCGCACCGTTGGCCGGCGGACGGCTTGTCCCGGTCGGACTCCTCGGCGGACTCGGCATCCTGCTTGGTCGCTGCACGGCGCCGACGGCGTGCTCGGGAGGGCCGTACACATTGTGGAGCGCGAGCGGGTTGACGCCGGTGTTGCGGAAGTTGTGCCTGGTGCCGGCGGGCACGGCCACCGGTTCGCCCTGTGCCACCTGCGTGGTCTGGCCGTCCATGTCCGCCTTGCCGCCGCCGCTGACGGAGGTGAGGAGATCTGGTCGGTGTGGTCGTGCGTCGCGCAGGCCGTCTCGTGACGAGTCGTCGTCGTGCCCGGCGTACCAGCTCACCCAGTTCGGCCACGGGCCACCGCATCGGGGCAGACGTGCCGTGCCCCGCCGGGGATCTGAAGGCCCTGCGCTGTTCTGGGCCGGCCTATAGCTGGGGTGCTTCGGGAGGCAGCGAGGTGACGCGACTCATGAGGGCGTGCAGCGCCTCGATGACGATCCTGCGGTCGTAGGTCAGCACGGCGTCGTAGAGCTGCTCTTCGCCGTCGGCGCGCCCGGCCTCGACGTGGCGGGCGAGCATCGCGGCGGCGAAGTGGCTGCCCACTGCGATGAGGGCGCATTCGTCCAGCAGTGGGTCGGTGTCGGGCAGCGGCACGATGTGGACGTCGGCTCCGAGGGGAGCCAGCGGTTCCCGGCCGAAGACGGCCACGCCGACGCCGCGTTGCGCTATGTGGTTGTAGGTCTTCCAGGCCCGGTCGTCGAAGGGTGTGGTCTTGGAGACTGCGGCGAACAGGATGCGTACGGCGTCGGTGTGCAGGGCCATGTCCTCCAGGAGGGCGCACAGGGGCACGAGCATGTGCTGGCTCATCGGTAACGTCTGGGCGCGACCGCGGATCGCTGCGAACGGGGTCGCGGCAGATTCCGGGTACGGGGTGACAAGGGGGAGCGGGTCGGGGGACAGGTCGACGGTGGTCGGCAGTTTTCCGGGTCTGCCGAACAGCCAGCCCTGGCCGAGGGTGGCGCCCATCGCGCGGGCGGCGTCGAGGTGTTCGGTGGTCTCGATGCCCTCGCACAGCAGTGCGGCGCCGGTCGTCTGGGCTTCCACTTTCACGGAGTTGAGGACGTATGTGCGTGCCCACGATGGTTCGATGCCCTGGGTGATGCTCCGGTCGATCTTGATCACGTCCGGTGCGAGGACTGAGATCATGTTCAGGCTGAACGGGTCGACGCCGACGTCGTCGATCGCGATCCGGCGGCCCTGCTGACGGAACGCGGCCACCGCGTGCAGGATGGACGCGGGGTCGCCGCCCCGGCGTTCGGTTATCTCCAGGACGAGGTTCAGTTCCCGCAGCGCACGCCGGTAGGTGGGTTGCAGGTCGGCCGGGCAGGCGGTGCCGAGCGAGCTCGGGTTCACGTTCAGGAACAGGGGAACGTGGCGCAGGCCGAGGTCGAGAACCTGGGCGCAGGCGGCGACACCGCAGATCCAGTCAAGATCGATGGTCATGCCACGACGTGCGGCCTCAGCGAAAAGCGCTGTCGGAGAGTGGTAGCGACTGCCGTCGGGGCCGCGGGCCAGTGCCTCGAATCCCACCGGCCGCCCATCGTTGAGCGAGACAACCGGCTGAAATACTGGATAAACAGCGCGGGCAGCGACTATGGCGTCGAAGTCGTCACTTGCCATGGACACGGCTCGCATCCCGGCCCCCAGACGTTCGCGTCGTCGATTATTGATCTTAGCGCGGCAGGGCTTCGATCGGCGGCAAGCACCCTGGCCCGACATAGCGACAGCGCGTGAGCCCATCAGCTTCGAACGCCATCAGCGCGGACGGCCGTGTGGTAGCAGCACCGGCCTCCGCCGTGGCGGTTGTGCGGCCTGCGGCTCGGATGGCGTGGCGACATCGTCGGAGGTGCGCCGCAGCGTGTCGTCGATCATCCTCGACCGATACCAGCGCATCGGCGGTTGGGGTTCCCGGTGCTGACCTTCCCAGCAAGCTGGCCATCGCCCATCACGTGGTCTTCGGGGATGTGAGGCGACACCAGCGCAGGCAACCACAAATACATCAAACCGATTTGATGTATCCTGGCGGAGTGGTGCGTGAATCGTTCGACGAGGTACCGGAGTTCGTGCGGGCAGCGGGCCACCCCCTGCGCTGGCAGATCATCGGCGAACTGGCCACCAGCGACAGAAACGTACGCGATCTGACCGCGCGGGTCCGCCGGCCCCAGAACCTGGTGTCATACCACCTCGGCCAGCTGCGCAAAGCCCGCCTGATCAACGGCCGGCGCAGCAGCGCCGACGGCCGCGACACCTACTACCGGCTCGACCTCGCCCGGTGCAGCGAACTGCTCGCGGCCACCGGAGGTGCGCTGCATCCCGTGCTACGGCTGACTCCACCGCCGGCGCCCCCGCAGGCGGACCGCGATGGCGCGCGGGTGCTGTTCCTGTGCACCGGCAACAGCTCCCGCTCCCAGATGGCCGAGGCATTCCTGCGCCATCGCGGCGGTGCCACGGTGTCCGCCTACAGCGCGGGCAGCCATCCGAAACCCGTTCATCCCCATGCGGTCGCGGCGATGGCCGAATACGGCATCGACCTCACCGGGGCGCAGTCCAAACACCTGGACATCTACGCCGACCAGACGTTCGGCCAGGTCATCACCCTATGCGACCGCGTCCGGGAAGTGTGCCCGGAATTCGGCGGATGTCCGCCTTCCGCACACTGGAGTACTCCCGATCCGGCGGGCGATCCCGACGGCTACCCAGCCTTTCAGCGGGTGGCTGCCGAACTGGCCGAGCGGGTCGACTTTCTGCTTCACGCGTTGGCAGTCCCGCCACTTCAGGAGGAGTCATGAACAGTCCGGCCGAGGCGACCGTCCACGTCCGTTACATGGTCGACGACGTGCAGGCAGCCATCGACTTCTACACCACACACCTCGGTTTCACCGTCGGCACCGCGTTCCCGCCGGCGTTCGCCGACGTGCGGCGCGGCAACCTGCGGCTGCTGCTGTCCGGACCGACAAGTTCGGCAGGCCGTCCCATGCCCGACGGCAGGACTCCAGCCCCGGGCGGCTGGAACCGCATCCACCTCATCGTCGACGACATCGCCGCCGAAGCCGATCGGCTGCGCGGCGCCGGGGTCAGCTTCCGCAACGACATCGTCACCGGCCCCGGCGGTCAGCAGATCGTGCTCGACGACCCGGCCGGCAACCCGGTCGAGCTGTTCCAACCTGCCTGACCCGCCCACGCGCCGATCACGAGCCGACTGCCGTGGCAGCCCTCATCGCCGGCGACTCAGTGAGCAGGACGCGGACCAGGCCGCCGGCGGCGATGTACCAGGCGTTGTTCAGGTCGAGCCGTTGAAGGCTCAGGCGTCCTCGTCGGCGATGGCACCGGGAGCCCGGCTGGTCGCGGTGGCCGGTCCGTCGGCGTTGCGGCGCACCACGTCGACCATGCGCAGCAGCTCGACCGGCACGGGGAAGATCAGCGTCGAGTTGCGTTCGGCGCTGACCTCGACCATCGTGCCGAGCACCCGCAGCTGCAGCGCGGCGGGGTGGTCCTCCATCAGCTGCGCGGCGCGGGCCAGGTCGGTTGCCGACTGGTACTCGCCCTGGGCGTGGATGACCTTTGCGCGGCGCTCACGTTCGGCTTCGGCTTGGGCGGCCATGGCGCGTCGCATGGTGTCGGGCAGCTCGACGTCCTTGATCTCCACAAGGGTCACCTTGACGCCCCACGGACTGGTGACCTCGTCGACGATGCGCTGCAGGCGCTGGTTGATCTCGTCACGCTTGGTCAGCAGCTCGTCCAGGTCGACCTGGCCCAGGATGCTGCGCAGCGTGGTCTGGGCGATCTGGAACGTGGCGTTGGTGTAGTTCTCGATCACCACCACGGACGAGACCGGGTCGATGACGTTGAAGTAGGTCACCGCGTTGACCCGTACGGTCACGTTGTCGCGGGTGATGATGTCCTGCGGCGGGATCTCCATGGTGACGGTGCGCAGCGATACCCGTACCACCCGGTCCACGACGGGGATGATGAAGAACAGGCCTGGGCCCTTGGCGCCGATCACCCGGCCCAGCCGGAAGATCACCCCGCGCTCGTACTCGGGGAACACGCGTACCGAGGCGAAGAACAGCAGCACCGCCACCGCCACCGCGATGATCAAGGCGATGAGCGACTCATTCATGGGGAACCTCTCCTTCGCCCGGGTCTGGGCCGGCACGGTGGTCGACCGGTTCGACGAGGAGCCGCAGCCCGTCCATGCCGACCACCCGCACCTGCTGGCCGGGCCGCAGCGGTGCGCCGTCGGCGGACTCGGCCGCCCACCAGGCGCCTTGCAGGTGGACGTCGGCACCGCCGTCCATCGCGGCGGTCACCGGCGCGGTGGCGCCGATGAGCGTGCCGGCGCCGGACACGGGCGGGCCGCGCCGGGCCCGCCACGCCAGCCGTCCCGCGATCATCGAGCCGGCGCCCACGATCAGGGCGGTCGGCACGAGCACGGCCGGATTGACCCGCAGGGTGCCCTCGAACAGGAACACTCCGGCCAGCACGAGCGCGATCGCGCCGCCGGCGGCGAACACGCCGATCCCGGGGGCGAAAAGCTCGGCGGCGAACAGGCCTGCCGCCAGAGCCAGCAGCGCCAGTCCGGCCACCGACACCGGCAGGACGCTGAGCGCGAAAAACCCGAGGATCAGCAGGATCACGCCGATCGCGCCGCTGAACCCGTGCCCTGGCGCTGCGAGCTCGTACATGACGGCGAGGGTGCCCAGCGACAGGAACAGGAACGCCAGGGTCGGGTCGGCGAGCACCCCGAGCAGCTGGCGTGCCCATCCGGGTGCGTAGTCGGTGACCGTGGCGTCGGCAGTTCGCAACGTCACCGTGCTGCCGTCGGCGAGGGTGACCGCGCGGCCGTCGAGAGAGCTCAGCAGCGCCGGCCGGTCGGCTGCGATCAGATCCACCGCGCCGAGGCGCAGGGCTTCGGTCGCGGGCACGGCCCGCCCCTGGCGCACGGTGTCGACGGCGAAACCGGTGTCGCGTCCGCGCTCGGCGGCCACCGACTCGGCGAACGCCGCCGCGTCGTTGATCACCTTGTCGCTGGCCTTCTGGCCGGTCTGGGCGTCGACGGGGGTGGCCGCGCCGATGGTGGTTCCGGGCGCCATCGCCGCGATGTGCGCCGCGAACGTGATCAACGTGCCGGCCGAGGCGGCACGGGCACCCGGCGGACTGACGTACACCACGACCGGGACCTTCGCCGCGAGCAGCGCCTGCACGATGTCGCGCATCGACGTGTCCAGGCCGCCTGGTGTGTCCAGTTCCAGGAGCAGGGCCGGTGCGTTGCGGTCTTCCGCTTGGCGTACCGCGTCGGTGACGTAGCCGGCGGCGACCGGGGTGATCGGGCCGTCCACGCGGACCGCCAGCACCTCATCAGACGCCGCCCGCGTTGGTGCAGGATAGAAGGACACCAGCGCGAGCGTTGCCAGCGCTAGAAGCAGCAGCCCGATGGATTTCATGGCACTCACTTCGATCATGCGCTGCGGTTGGACCGCCGGCAACACGCATGAGGCAGGCTTGCCGCAGGCACTTCTGCGATCGGCCCTGGCCGCGGGCTCGAGGCAGTCGTGCCGCCGGGCCGTACCGCTGCTCGCCGATCGGCTCGCCAGCTGGCACGTCGCAGGCATCCCTACTGCGACCGCTCCGAACTGGCCGCCGGCTGCTGCTCTTGCTCCTGCACCGCCGCGGTTCCCACGTAATGCCGACGAGATGATCGCTTATCGTCGGGCAGGACCTGGACCTGGAGCTGGCCGAGGGCCGTCCGGTCATCGTCGAGAAGGTCGCCGCGATCGCCGCCTCGCGCGACCCCGCGATCAGCGAGCCGACGTCGGCGGTATGTACCGCGCTCGGCCGCACCGGTGGCTTCTTCGACCTGCTGGCGATCCCAGTCGCCGCCGGTGTGCTCTACACGAGCCTCGGGATCCTTCTACAGCCGCAGTGGGCGGCGCTGCTGATGAGCGCCTCCACCATCATCGTCATTTTCAACGCCGCTCCGGCTGCGCCGACACACCCCTCCCGCGTAGCCGCCCGCCCGTACGCCCGCCACGACGGCGGCTGTCGGCTGAAGCGGGTAAGAGATCTTTTAGAGGCTGATGTGGGCCAAACAGAAAGCTCGCCGCCAGCGTGCCTAGCGTCAAACCATGACGTCTTCAGTGCAACCAGCCTGGCCGATCACCTCGGACTTGACGATGCTGTCTGAGCAGACCCTTCAACAGTTCCGCGACCCACCCAGGTCATGACGCGGTTGGCCGCGCCGGTGACGCTGGGCCGCGCACCGCGCCTGGTCGGGGATTTGATCCACACCGCATCGCTCACACGAACCTCACTTCGCCTGTGTCCAGGTCGTAGACGGCGCCTGCGACGTACAGCTGTCCGTTCCGTGCCCGGCTGCCGATGACCGGGCTGCGGTGCAGGTAACGGATCTGCAGCGCGATGTTGGCCCGGACTGCGTTGGCAACCAGGTCGCCTGGCCTGCCGAGGGCCGCTTCCACGGCCGGGCGAAGATGCTGCACGAGGATGCTGATGTGGTCGGGCACGGCGGTGGCGGTGAGTGCTCCGGCGGCGGCGGCGACCGCACCGCAGCGTTCGTGGCCGAGGACCACGATCAGGGATGGCTGAAAGTGTTCCAGTGCGTACTCGATACTGCCGGTGACGAGGTCGTCGGCGATGTTGCCGGCGACGCGGTTGTCGAACATGTCGCCCAGTCCCTGGTCGAAGAGGATCTCCGGAGCGACTCGCGAGTCTGCGCAGCCGAGCGATATGACGAACGGCCGCTGGCCGGAGGCGAGCAGGTGCTGCCGACGGGGCTGCTGGTGGGGGTGGCGGGTTCGGCCCTCGACGAACCTGCGGTTGCCCTCGGCCAGCCGGGCCAGCGCTCGCGAAGCGGTGCGTGGTGCGTTCCAGGGGGCCGGGCTGGGCGAGCAGAGGGTGGGCAGCGCCAGCGGCAGTCCCGCTGCCAGCAGTGCACGTCTGCGCATGATGTCTCGTCCTTGCGCTGTGGGTGATGCCGTGTGGTGCGCCTGCCGATGTTCCTTCTTCGGCCGTGTAGGCGGCTGCGTGCCGGGTCACTCGTGAACTGCGTCGGGCGCGCTGTCGGGAGCCGGGGCGGTGGTATCGGCGCCGATGATCTGCCGAGCCAGCGGGCAGATCCGGGTGATCAGCATCCCGCCATGGTGAGGCTGGGTTTCGAGGAACCCGGCGACCTGCAGAGCTGCCAGGGCGGCCTTGATCCGGTCAGCAGGCTCGCCCAGGTCGGCGGCGCAGGCGTACGGGTCGACGGTGAGGCGGCCGCAGTCATACGCGGCGACGACCTTGATGAGCAGCGGTCGCTGCAGCTGGCTCCACAGCCTCTCCATGCCGGATCTAACGAATCTCTGGCCGTTTGACGAATGCCACGACAGCACCCAGTGTGGTGACAAGAATCACACAACTTGCGCATACTGTACAGCCAGCAATTGAAAAGGTGTTCAATTGCGTAACCGTTCATCGTGTGGTTGGGGCTGCGACGTGGGTGTGCCGCTGTACGAGAGCAAGGCGGAGTTCTTCCGGACCTTGGGCCATCCGGTGCGCATCCGGGTGCTCGAGTTGCTCGGCGACGGGCCGATGGCGGTGCGGGACCTGCTCGCCGACGTGGCGATCGAGCCGTCGAGCCTGTCGCAGCAGCTGGCCGTGCTGCGCCGGGCCGGGATCGTCGTGTCCTACCGCGAAGGCGCGGCGGTGATGTACGCGATGTCGGGGCCGGACGTGGCCGAGGTGATGGGGGCCGCGCGTCGTTTCCTGACCGCGATGATCGCCGGGCAGAGTGAACTGCTGGAGGAGCTGCGCGACACCGGGGCTGCGGCGGTGGCACCGTGACCGTCGTGGCGGCGGTCTGCCGCGCAGGCTGGGGGCGCGTGTCGGCGCTGCTGCCCGGGACCGCGGACTGGGCGGCGATGGGCCGTCAGCCGCGTCGTGACCTGGTCGCCGGGCTGACCGTCGCAGTCGTGGCGCTGCCCCTGGCGCTGGGGTTCGGCGTCTCGTCGGGTCTGGGCGCGGCAGCCGGGCTGGCGACCGCGATCGTCGCGGGTGCGCTCGCGGCGCTGCTGGGCGGGTCGAATCTGCAGGTGTCGGGCCCGACCGGCGCGATGACGGTGGTGCTGGTGCCGATCGTGCACCGCTTCGGGCCGGGCGGTGTGCTCACCGTCGGTCTGATCGCCGGCGTGCTGTTGGTGGTTCTGGCCTTGGCGCGTGCCGGCCGCTACGTCCGCTACGTGCCTGCCCCGGTGGTCGAGGGCTTCACCGCAGGCATCGCGGCCGTGATCTTCCTCCAGCAGGTGCCTGCCGCTCTCGGCGTACCCGCCCCGGAAGGGGAGAAGGTAGCCGCGGTCGCCTGGCAGGCGGTCACCGAGTTCGCCGCGAATCCGCGGTGGACCGCAGCAATGCTGGCGCTCGGAGTGGCGGCGGTGATGCTGGTGGGCGCCCGCTGGAAGCCAGGCGTGCCGTTCTCGCTGCTGGCCGTCGCCGCCGTGACCATCACCGCGGCGGTCGCACATCTCGACGTCGCCCGGATCGGGCAGCTGCCCAAGACGCTACCCGCGCCGTCCCTGGAGTTCTTCGACCCGGCCGCGGTGCCGATGCTGCTCACCTCCGCGATCGCCGTCGCCGTTCTCGCCGCGCTGGAGAGCCTGCTGTCGGCCACCGTCGCCGACGGCATGACCGTCGGGCAGCGCCACGACCCCGACCGGGAGCTGTTCGGCCAGGGCATGGCCAACCTGGTCACGCCCCTGTTCGGCGGGGTGCCCGCGACCGCCGCGATCGCGCGCACCGCCGTCAACGTCCGTTCCGGCGCCGGCTCCCGCCTGGCCGCGCTGACCCACGCCGTCGTCCTCGCCGCGATGATGCTCGCCGCCGCGCCGCTGGTCGCGTACATCCCCCTGGCGGCACTCGCCGGGGTGCTGCTGGCCACCGCGATCCGCATGATCGAGGTCGGCTCGCTGCTCGCGCTGGCGCGCTCGACACGCTCAGACGCGGTGCTCATGGTGCTGACCGCCGCCGCGACCCTGGCCCTGGACCTGGTCGCCGCGGTCGGCATCGGACTCGTCCTGGCCGCGTTCCTCGCGGTACGCAAGATCGCCCGCGCGGCGACGCTGGAGCAGGTGCCCCTCGACGTGACCGACCATCATGCCGAGGAGGCGGCGTTGCTGGCCGAGCACATCGTCGCGTACCGCTTCGACGGTCCACTGTTCTTCGCCGCCGCTCACCGGTTCCTGCTGGAGCTGACCGAGGTCGCCGACGTGCGGGTGATCATCCTGCGGATGTCGCGGATCTCCGCGATCGACGGCACCGGGGCCAGTGTGCTGCGCGACGCGATCGAGCGCCTCGAACACCGCGGCATCGCCGTCTACCTGTCAGGGGTGCGCTCGGAGCACGAGCGCGCGCTGGCCGCGATCGGTGTGCTGGACCGGCTTCGCAGCCAGGGCCGCCTGTTCGCGCACACCCCAGACGCGATCATGGCCGCCCGTTCGCTGCTGCACCGGACCGGCGTCATCACCGCCGACCCGGCGCTGAAGGCAGTGTGAGGGCCGGTGCAGCAGCATAGGCGCGCGGCATGGCAGGCCTACCTGGCGATCGCGACGGACCTGCTGCCCGCGCTGCGGCTGGCCACCACCACCGAGACAGTCCTGTCGGAGCAGTTCGCGGCGTTGAGCGAACGCCTGTCAGCAGGCCACCGGTGGTGGGGCGCCGACGGGCACCGGATGACGGCGATCGCGGCCCGCGCCGATGCGATGCACCACTGCGGCGATCACCGCGCGGCGGCGGTCCTGCTACGGGCGCTGGCAGTGCGGCTGTTCGCGATCTCCAGCAGCACGCCCACTGCCTCGTCACGTGACGGCTGCGACCCGCAGTAACCCGCTGGGAAGGCAGCGTCGACCCGTGCATCGAGGGCTCGCGTCTGCTCTGACGCTGCATCGACCGTCGCAGGGCTGATCAATCCGAGGTCGCCGTCGTAGCGGCGGTAGAGCAGGTTGCCGCGGCCGGTGTCGCGATCGGTGTAGAAGACGAACGGCACCGCGGTGGCCGCGAGCCGGCGGGCGGCCTGCGCCGCGTCGAGTACGAACGCTGCGCGGGAGTCGACCCGGATCGCCGGAACGGCCTGCAGCGACGGAGCCGTGTGCTGGCGGGCCAGGCGCAACTGCTCGGACCCGGTGCAGTAGATCACGGCGTCATCGCCGGTGTCGGTGTCGGTGAACAGGTGCGCGTCGTAGTCCATCGCCGACAGCCGCATCGCCGCCTCCGCAGCGGTGGCCACCTGCAGCCGGACCGCCTTCAGCCGGGCGATCGCGGCTTCACCGGGCAGCGCGAGCCTCCGGCGGAACGGCAGCGGCCAGGCGGTCAGGTCCAAGCGCAGCCCCAGGCGGCGAATCTGGCGCTCCAGCCGGTCGATTGCCGCAACAGCGGCGGCCTGCGGGGTGCGGGCGGCGAGCTGGATCCGTGCCGGCTCGCCGCGTACCCGCAGGTTGACCTGCAGGATCGTCGGTCCGGGCGCGCAGTCGCCGGCCGTGAAACGCAGCCGGACCGGCCCGGCGGCGTTGGCGCTCGCGGCGACCACGGCCGCGACTGCCTCGCGGATGATGCTGATGAAAGCGGGATCGAGCTCACCGCGTGTGTGCACGTCGACGCGCACGCCCTGCCGGGGCATGGGCCGGGAGCCCGGGGAAACCATGCCGCCTCCATTCACCGCTTGGTACCAGAACAGGCCGCCCGGCCTGTTCTGGTACCAAGCGTGGTCAGTCGCCGATGGGGAGGTGGCCGAGGTCGGTCCACATGTCGCGCATGGCCGGGTAGGGGCGCTCCGGCAGGGTTTTGATGACCTCGATGACCTCGGGCCGGGCATGGCTGCCGGCGGCGAAGGCCAGCAGCCGGTCACGGGTGGCGGGCCCGGCGGTGAACGCGGCTTCGATGTGGTCGGCGAGCTCGGTGCGGGTGACGGTCACCGGGTTCTCCTCAGGTGTCGGTGTTCGTAGGGTGGCGTGGCCCGCCGCTCGGGGAAGGAGGACGGTTTCAACGGGCCACGCCACGATCATGGGGAGGTGCGGTTCAGCGCAGCCGCTCTTTCAAGCTGTCGAACTCGGTCCACAGAATGCCCGGCAGCTTCTCGCCGAACTGGTTGAACCACTCGGCGATCTGCGGGACTTCCATGGCCCACTCGAGCGGGTCGACGTGCAGTGCCGCGGCCAGGTCGGCGTCGGCGACGTCCAGGCCGTCGGTGTCGATCGCGGCCGGGTACGGGACGAGGCCGATGGGGGTGTCGACGGCGTCGGCGGTGCCTTCGAGGCGTTCGACAACCCATTTGAGTACGCGGGAGTTCTCGCCGTATCCGGGCCACAGGAAACGGCCGTCGTCGCCGCGGCGGAACCAGTTGACCTGGAAGATCTTCGGCAGCTTGTCCGGGTCGGCGTCCTTGCCGAGATCCACCCAGTGGGTGAGGTAGTCCCCGGCGTGGAAGCCGATGAACGGCAACATGGCCATCGGGTCGCGGCGCACGACGCCGACCTGCCCGACGGCGGCGGCGGTGGTCTCGCTGGACAGGGTCGCGCCCATGAACACGCCGTGGATCCAGTCCCGTGACTGGGCGACCAGCGGGACGGTGGTCTTGCGGCGGCCGCCGAACAGGATCGCCGAGATCGGCACGCCGCGCGGGTCGTGGTACTCCGGTGCCAGGATCGGGCACTGGCTGATCGGGGTGCAGAACCGCGAGTTCGGATGGCTGGACGGTGTGCCGGAGTCGAGGGTCCAGTCGTTGCCGTGCCAGTCGGTCAGGTGTGCCGGCGGGGTGCCCATGCCTTCCCACCACACGTCGCCGTCATCGGTCAGCGCGACGTTGGTGAACAGCGAGTTGCCCTGCGCCAGGGTCCGCATGGCGTTGGGGTTGGTGGTGTCGTCGGTGCCGGGCGCGACGCCGAAGAACCCGAACTCCGGATTGACCGCGTACAGACGGCCGTCGTCGCCGAAACGCATCCAGGCGATGTCGTCGCCGAGGGTCTCGACCTTCCAGCCGGGGACGGTCGGCTCGAGCATGGCGAGGTTGGTCTTGCCGCACGCGGACGGGAACGCCGCTGCGACGTAATGGACCTTCTGCTGCGGGGAGGTGAGCTTGAGGATGAGCATGTGCTCGGCCAGCCAGCCCTCATCGCGTGCCATCACAGACGCGATGCGCAGGCTGTAGCACTTCTTGCCCAGCAGCGAGTTGCCGCCGTAGCCGGAGCCGTACGACCAGATCTCGCGGGTCTCGGGGAAATGCGCGATGTACTTGGTGTCGTTGCACGGCCACATCACGTCGGCCTGCCCGGGCGCGAGTGGGGCGCCGACCGAGTGCAGCGCGGGCACGAACTCGGCGTCGTCGCCCATGACCTCCAGGACGGGGGCGCCCATCCGGGTCATGATCTTCATGCTTGCCGCGACGTATGCCGAGTCGGTGATCTCCACGCCGAACTTCGGGTCCTCGGCATCCAGGGGGCCCATGCAGAACGGGATCACGTACATGGTCCGCCCGGCCATGCAGCCGCGGTACAGGCCGGTCATGAGCTGTTTCATCTCGGCCGGGGCCAGCCAGTTGTTGGTCGGCCCGGCATCGTCGGGATCGACGGAGCAGATGAAGGTGCGTTCCTCGACCCGGGCGACGTCCGAAGGGTCGGTGCGGGCCCAGAACGAGTTCGGCTTGAATGCGGGGTTGAGCCGAACGAGGGTGCCGGCGGCGACGAGCTGTTCGGTCAAGTGCTTCCACTCGTCGTCGGAGCCGTCGCACCACACCACCTGCGCCGGGGTGGTCAGCGCGGCCACCTCGGCCACCCATGCCAGCAGCCGCGGATGGGTCGTCGGGGCAGGGGACCGGCCGGCCGTCGTTGCCACAGTCATCGATCTTCTGCCTTTCTGCGTGAGAGCGCCGTGCCGCAGCCCTCAATTAGTTGCTTACTTTAGCAACTCGCTATGTCGTGTAGTCTGGTTCCGTGGCGCGAAAATGTCACACGACCACCAGCCGACCGGCCCAGCAGCCCACCAACTGCCCGGGCGGGTACGGTTTGCTGCAACGAAGGGGGTGGACCGGTGAGCAAACCGCTGTATCAGGCCAAGGCGGAATTCTTCAAAGCGCTCGCGCACCCCGCCCGCATCCGCGTCCTCGAACTGCTCTCCGAGCGGGAGCATGCGGTGGGGGAGATGCTGCCGGAGGTCGGCCTGGAGTCCGCCCACCTTTCCCAGCAGTTGGCCGTCCTGCGCAAGATGAACCTGGTCGTGACCCGCAAGGAAGGCTCGACCGTCTACTACTCCCTGGTCAGCCCGCAGGTGGCCGAGCTGCTCGCCGTCGCCCGCCGGATCCTCACCGAGGTGCTGGCCAACCAGGTCGAGCTGCTCGACGATCTGCGTGCCGCGCAGGCCGGCGTCCGCTAGGCCACGCGGCGCACTGTTTCGCGCCACCCCTGGTCGGGGCGGGCGTGTCAGGCTGGCTTCCCATCTCTCGTGCCTGGCTGACACATCCGACCCACTCTCGCCTGCCCGGCTGCCTGAACACCGCAGGACTACCGGCGGCTGCACGGCGGCGCGTCGGAACCAAGACGGCCATGCCGTCGGCCGGAATCCGTTACGGGCCATCTGGCACGGTAGCCGGGACCTATGGCACGGGTGGGGAGCCCGATTGAGTACGTAGCGTGGAGAGTGCCTGGCCGGCACGGTTCGGTCTCAGCGTTTGCGCCGGCCTCGCCACCGCGAGAGGGGTGTCGACGGTGATGGGCGATGCGATGGGCTGGATGTGGATCTGGCCAGCCATGATCGTGTTCGGCTTGTTGGTGCTGGGCTTTCTGGCGCTGGTGGTCACGCAGTACCGGCCCGGCGGTGCGGTGACCACTCCCCATCCGGACCGCCCACCGGCCCGGACCATCCTCGATGAGCGCTACGCCCGAGGCGAGATCGACGAAGAGGAGTACCGGCGCCGCAAGGGCGAGTTGCCATGACCGTGCGGCCGATCAGCCGCCGCCGGGCTCTCGGCCTGGCCGGCTTGGGTGCGGCGAGTGTCGTGGCAGGGATGACCGGCTGGTTGGTCAACGCCGCACTACCTTTGCGAGGCAGCCGCCTGTCACCGGCGGACACCGGTGAGCCGCTGCGCCAGCCCGAGGTGGTGGCCAGCCGGGACGGAGTCCTGAGTCTGCGTCTGGCCGCCGCCGAGGGGGTGCGGCTGGCGGGCCTCGACACCTCGGCGTGGGGGTACAACGGGACCTCGCCCGGACCGACTTTACGCGTACGGCCAGGTGACCTGCTGCGAGTGCAGCTCCTCAACCAGCTCGGGCAGCCGACGAACCTGCACACTCATGGCCTGAAGGTGTCGCCGCAGGCCAACGGCGACAACCCGTTCATCGCCACCGAGCCCGGGGCGGGGTTCGACTACGAGATCCGGATCCCGCCCGATCATCCTTCCGGCACGTTCTGGTACCACCCGCACCATCACGGGACCGTCGCCGACCAGATCTTCGCCGGACTCGCCGGCGCGCTCCTGGTCGAGGGCGACCTCGACCTACCTGTCACCGGCGACCGGGTGCTGCTGGTCACCGACACCACGCTGGACGCCGGCGGCCACGTCGTGCCGGCCGATGCCATGGCCAGGATGCAGGGCCGAGAAGGGGAGCTGGTACTGGTCAACGGTCAGCACGAGCCGGTCGTGACGGCCTCTGCTGGCAGCGCCGAGCGGTGGCGGGTGATCAACGCTTGCGTATCGCGGGTGCTGGCCCTGCGCTTGGACGGACACCGACTCACCCAGATCGCTCTCGACGGCAGGTTCCTTGCCGCGCCCGTCGACCGCGACCAGGTGGTCCTCGCCCCCGGGAACCGCGTTGATGTGATCGTACGCCCTACGACCAGCGGCCGGTACGCACTGCTGGCCGCACCCTATGATCGCGGCAATGCCACCATGATGGGCGGCAGGGGCATCACGGGCGGCCCACGCGGTCCGGTCACCCTCGCAACCTTGATCGTCACCGGCTCGACCGGCGCCCCGCCGCCGCTGCCCACGGCATTGCCCGCGCCGACCGAGCCACAGGGCCGGGTGACCGGACAGCGCCAGCTCACCCTTGCCATGGGGATGGGCACCGGGATGCGGATGGGCATGGGTATGGGGTTCACGATCGACGGGCGAACCTTCGATCCGGGCCGCGATGACCAGATCGTCACGCCCGGCACGACCGAGGAGTGGACAGTGCTCAACACCAGTCCGATGGATCATCCGTTCCACCTGCACGGTTGGCCCTTCCACGTGGTGGATGCGAGCGCGTTGACGCCGCCGGCCACGACATTGCAGGACGTGGTCCTCGTGCCGGCACACGGCCGGGTCGGCCTGCGCATCCCGTTCACCGGTCACACGGGACGCAGCGTCTACCACTGCCACATCCTCGACCATGAAGATCTTGGCATGATGGGCACCGTCAACGTCCGCGGCTAGGTGGCCAGGCCGACGAGGATGTCGGTTCGGCACACCGCCACGACGGTGGCACTGTCGTAGACCTGTCCCCGCATGGCCGCGAGTACTGTGTCAACCAGCTCTTCTGGCGCGGCGACCGGCACTCCCGAGCTGGCGTGCCACGCGGCTGTGCCGAGCGCCTCGGTTGCCTGGAATCCGTCGTGCCCTGCAGCGTTCATGACCGCCCGCGATCGGATGTCGGCATGGTCGATGCGTCACCGACAGTGTCGCATCGGGCCGAGCGGCCTGCTCGGACTTCGATCGAGCTCGACGCCGGCATCTCGGTCCAGAGGTCAGCGGTCTGACCATGCCTGACCGGTGTCGGGCCGTAGAGGCATCACGAGTCCGTCCGGCCGCAGCATTCGTGTTCTCCCCGGCCGAGGGCTGTCTGGCCGGTGTGATGCTGTCCGTCACCGGCGGCGCATTGCGGGTTCGGTGATACGACCCGGCGGACGGTCCCTGGCCGACCTGGCGGTCGAAACTGCTGGGCGTACACGCGTTCGTGGGGCGGTACGCCGTCCGGCGGGCCGCCCCACGAGGTGGAACTGTCAGGCGTTGATCTGCTCCCGGTCAGGGACCGCCTCGATCGGCGCGAACGGCTGCGTGCGGGGCGTGATCCAGGCGTGGAAGAACCCGGCGACCGACAGCAGGAACATCACCAGCGCCGCCAGGTAGGCCACCAGCGCGGCCTGGCCGGCCTTGACGCCGAACTCGCTGAACCCGTAGGTCGTCAGCAGCAGCCCGCGCAGGGTCTCGCCCTTGAACATGGTCTCGCGCTGGGCGGTGACCTCGGCCAGCTGCTGCTGCAGGTCGGCCAGGTTCGGGTCGTTGTTCTTGGTCGCCTCGGCGACCTGGGCCCGGAGCTGGCTCTGCGGCACGCCGAGGTCGGCGTAGGTCTTGCCGTCGGCGGTGTTCTTCAGGTGCAGGCCGATGAACTGCAGGGCGTAGACCTCGGCCTGCTTGCCGGTGGTGAGCTTCTGGCCGGCGTACTCGACCAGGCCGGGCTGCTGGCGCTCCTCGGGGGTGAGGGTGTCGAGGGTCTTGAAGGTGATGTTCTGCTCGGTCAGCTGCGAGCCGACGTAGTCGTTGGCGAAGTTCGCGTTGGCTTGCAGCACGATGCCGGCGATGGCGAGCAGGACGGCGATGGCCACGCCGCCGAGGCTGAACATCAGGTCGAGGGTTCTGCGCTTCATGATGGTCTCCTTTCGGGGGATCGTTGTCTGCATCAAGAATCCCGTGCGCCCCTGCTGTCACAGCAGAGTTGGAGGACCTGTCGTCTCGGGACTAATGACCTGCTGCCGGACTGCCGTGAGGCCTGTAACCGTGCCGTTGCAGGGTCGGTGCTCGGGCTCAACGCAAGCGGCGACGCCGTGGGCGGAGGTGGGCGCCTTCGCGGCGAGATCGCCGGCAGAGGTAGGAAGGCGGCGACGGACCTGGGCTGCTGCGCGGACGCCTGCCCCGTGCGGCCGTGGTCGCCAGGTGGTGTCGTTCTGGCGCTGTGTAAGGTCAGGGCCTCGGGTTTCGGGCCACGACTGGTCACAGCACGTCGATGACCTCCGCTAGGTCGCGGCGGGGTGTGGGAAATCCTGCCCGACCGGAGCCGACCCGCAGGACCATCTGCGGAACCTCGCGGCGGCCCAGCGCGAGTCGCAGCCTGTCCCGTTCGGAGGGGTCCTCGATCGGCTGAGACAGCATCGAGGCGGCCAGGCCGGCGTCGGTGATGGTGAGCAGGACCCGCTGCAGGGCGATACCGGCCCGGAGCTGGTCGGCCGGAGTGTCACCGGCGGTGCCCAGCACGACGACGAGCGGGTCGGGGTCGAAGTCGCCGCCGGGAACGGCTGCACGGTGGCCGTAGGCACGACGCGGCAGCAGATCGCCGGTCTGCCGGGCCGGACCGCCGGCCGGTGCGGGCACCCCGTCGCGGTCGTCGCGGTCAGGTCGGGTCCAGTTGTGCAGTTCCTCCTGGTAGGCACCGTCGGCAGCCAGTACGGCGTCGGCTGCGCGGACGATCTCTGAGATGACCTCGACGCAGGCGGGGCCGCTGAGGATGTCGGCCCAGGCGCCCTCGGCGCGAGCGGCCTCAGCGATCTGCACCTGGGCGTGGACGGGGACCGGGGCGGGATAGAACGGCTCCCGGTTGCTGAACCGTCGCTCGATCGCGGCGAACAGCGCCTCCTCGGCCGGGGTCGTCTGCCACGCCGCCGTCGGGGTGAGCCGCGCGAGCACCTGCGGACTGCTTGGCTCGGGCAGCAGTTGCACCCGTGCGGCCAGGCCCATGGCGTTCAGCGCAAGGCGGGCGTTGAGGGTCGCGGCGCCGCAGGCGATACGTGCGGCCCAGCCGGTGGGGTCGGCGACCGGCAGGCACCGGGCGGGGTCGAGATGGATCTCGATCGCGCCGCTCTGGTTGCGGAAACGCCATGGCTGGCTGTTGTGCAGGGACGGGGCGCGGACGGCGGCGGCGACGACGTCGCGGAACGCGGTGTCGGTCAGGGTCAGCGCGGTGGTCATGACGATCTCCTGAGTTAGCCCCGGTGGCCGGCTGAAGGCCCGTCCTGATCATCCACGGTGCCGGGCCGCCGGGTGGCGTTTCTGCTGCGTTCGGCCAAAGGAGACGTGCGGGCCGCGCTGTGGCGGCCCGCACGGGCTGGGAGTGTCAAAGGCGGAACACGATCCGCGCGGTGACGGTCGAGGCGAGGACTTCGGCGACGGCGTCGTTGATCTCGTCGAGGTCGCGGATCTCGTACTGCACGGTGGTACGTCCGGCGGCGTGCAGGGCGAACACCTCGGCGAGGTCGGCTCGGGTGCCGACGATGGATCCGATGATCGTCAGTCCGCCGAGGACGGTCTCGAACACCGGCAGCCGCATGATGTTGTCCTTGGGCAGCGACACCAGCACGAGGCGGCCGCCGCGGCGCAGGCTGGCGTGGGCCTGCTCGAGGACGGTGGGGCTGGCGGCGAGCACGACGGCGACGTCGGCGCCGCCCAAGGCATGGATCGCGGCGACGGGGTCGGTGTGCGCGGCGTTGATAGTGTGCGCGGCGCCGAGTTTGCGGGCCAGGGCGAGCTTCTCCTCGGTGACGTCGATGGCGATGGCGTCGCCGCCGAAGATCTGCGCGTACTGCTGAGCCAGGTGGCCCAGCCCGCCGATGCCGAAGATCGCGACCCGTTCGGTGGGGCGCACGCCGGCGACTTTGATCGCCTTGTAGGTGGTGACGCCGGCGCAGGTCAGCGGGGCGGCGTCGAACGGGCTGACGCCTTCAGGGACCTTCACGACGTGGCGGGCGTGCGCGACGGCGAACTCGGCATGCCCGCCGTCGATGCCGTAGCCGGTGTTGCGCTGCGACTCGCACAGCGTCTCGCGTCCGCTGACGCAGTACTCGCAGGTGCCGCAGCTGTAGCCCAGCCACGGCATGGCGACGCGGTCGCCGACGGCGACCTCGGTGACGCCGCGTCCGAGGCGTTCGACGATGCCGACGCCCTCGTGGCCGGGGATGAACGGCAGCGACGGCTTGACGGGCCAGTCGCCGCGGGCGGCGTGGATGTCGGTGTGGCACAACCCGCTGGCCTCCACCCGGACCAGGACCTGGTCGGGGCCGGGCTGGGGGATGGGCACCTCGCCGACGGTCAGCGGGGCGGCGAAGTCGGTGACCACGCAGGCGCGCATGACAGCTCCTTTCCTCATCACCTCTCGGTGGCTTCACCTTTGAGCCTCGTCCGCCGTAAGGTCCTGGTCACGAGACCGTGGACCTGTTCAGCGGGACGTTCGTCCCGATCACGGTCACGGAAGACACGGCTGCGCCCGGCAGGTCCGCCTGCTGGGCGGCACTGCCGGGCGTGTTGCGGCTGACGGTCACGCGGCTGCGACGACGGCTTCGGCCGGGCGCAGGGCCATGCCGGTGGCGGCGTCGAACAGGTAGGCCTGCGCCAGGTCAAGGGTGAGGGTGAGGTCGTCGCCGGCGGTGACGGCGACATCGGGCTCCAGGCGGGCGGTCCACATGGCGGTGAGTTCGGTGTCGGCCGGGCCGGTGGCGGCACGGATCACTTCGGGCACCGGGAACGGCGGCAGGAACAGCACGTTGGTCTCGTCGCCGAGGGCCTCGACCGTGATCGCGGCCACCGTGACATCAGCCTGGCCGGGGGTGCGCCCGGCGGGTCCCAGGGCGCTCGGCCGCAGACCGACGACGACGTCGTGCCCGGCTTCGGTGTTCAGCCCGGCGAGCCTGTCCAGCAGCGTGGCAGGAACCGGCCAGCGGTGCGGGCCGAGAGCCAGGACAGGTCCGTCAGCACCCGGGTCGACCCGGCCCAGAGCGAGGTTCATGGCGGGAGAGCCGATGAAACCGGCGACGAACACGTTGACCGGGTGGTGGTAGAGCTCCTGCGGGGTGCCGACCTGCTGGATGCGCCCGTCGTGGAGCACCGCGATGCGGTCGCCCAGCGTCATGGCCTCGACCTGGTCGTGGGTGACGTACAGGGTGGTGGTGGCGTCGTGCTGGTGCAGGCGCATCAGCTCGCCGCGCATGGCCACCCGCAGCTTCGCGTCGAGGTTTGACAGCGGCTCGTCCATCAGAAGGACCTTGGGGTGGCGGACCATGGCGCGGCCCATCGCCACACGCTGACGCTGCCCGCCCGACAGGGCCGCGGGTTTGCGGTCCAGCAGGGTCTCCAGCGCCAGGACGTGGGCGACCCGTTCGACTTGCACGGCTGCCTGCTCACGGGGGGTGTGGGACATGCGCAGGCTGAACCCGAGGTTCTCGGCGACGGTCATGTGCGGGTACAGGGCGTAGCTCTGGAACACCATCGCGATGTCACGGACCTTCGGTGGCAGGTGCGTCACGTCGGTTCCGTCGATGGCGATGGCGCCGCAGTCGGGGTCTTCGAGCCCGGCGATCAGGCGCAGCAGGGTGGATTTTCCACAGCCCGACGGGCCGACGAGGACCAGGAACTCGCCGTCGCCGACGGTGAGGCTGACCTCGTCCAGCACGGGGCGGGTCGCGTTGGGAAACGTCTTGCTGAGCCGGTCGATGACGACGGTGGCCATGGGGTGTCACCTCTCTGTTCGGTGCCGCATGTGGCGGCGTGGGGTGGAGGGTGCAATGCCACATTGGTCCTGCCCTGACGGTGCGGGGCAGGGCCGTAGGTCACCTGTCGGTGCGTCCTTGTGCCCATGTCGACCGTTGCCGGACGGTGGTCAGGAGGCTGCGCTCGGGTGGGGCGCGCTGTTGAGTGACCGCTTCCAGGTGTTCAGAGCCGTGGGCCGCCGAGCACCCGCACAGCCAGGACCGCGGCTTGGGTACGACGTTCCAGGCCCAGTTTGGCCAGGATGCTGGTGACATAGTTCTTGATCGTCTTTTCGGCCAGGAACATCTTGTCGGCGATCTCGTGGTTGGTCAGACCGTCGGCGATGTGGCCGAGGATGCGCCGCTCCTGCTCGGTGAGCTGTGCCAGCTCCGGCGGAGTGCGCACGCCACGGCGGATGCGTTGCAGGACCTGCGCGGTGACGGCAGGGTCGAGCAGCGACTGCCCGGCGGCGACGCGGCGCACGGCGTCGAGCAGGTCGGTGCCGCGGATCTGCTTGAGGACATATCCGGCGGCCCCAGCCATGATCGCGGCGAACAGGGCCTCGTCGTCCTCGTAGGACGTCAGGATCAGCCCCTGGATGCTGGGATCTGTCGAGCGGATGTCGCGGCAGACGTCGATGCCGTTGCCGTCGGGCAGCCGGGCGTCGAGGATCGCGACGTCGGGGCGCATCGCGGGAATCAGCCGGGCGGCCTCGACGGCCGACCCGGACTCGCCGACGACTTCGATGTCGCCGGGCTGCTGCAGAAGTTCGATGAGCCCGCGGCGGACCACTTCGTGGTCGTCGAGGACGAAGACTCGGATCATGGCGGATTCCTGTTCCGGCCGCTGGTGCTCGCGCGGGTCACTGGTCGGTCTGGTCGATGGTGGCGGTGGCGTCGAACGGCAGCCGTGGCGTGTGTCCCGGCAGGGCGTGCTCAGGGTCGGCGACACCCAGACGCAGCACGAGGTAGGGATACGCGAGGTTGGACAGGATGCGGCGCATCATGGCGCGGGTGCCGTCGATCTCGATGACCTGGCTGAAGGGCAGCACGGCCAGACCTTGCATGGTGGCGTGCAGCCACACCGCCGAGAGGGCCTGCCCGGCACGCAGCCACGCGGCGCGGTCGTCCTCGCTGCCGAACAGCACGACGTAGGTCGAGGCCTTGTCGTGGCCGCCGCCGACCGGGAGGGTGCCGCGGGTGCCGAAGTCGCGCTCGCCGACATCGGTCTCGGGTCGCCGGTCCGGGATGACCTCGGGCGGTAGTCCGGTTCCGGCCGGACGTCCGGGGCCGGTCCAGCGGTGCGTCTCGGCCAGGACGGCGGGTTCGGCCGCGGCGGCGTCCTCGGCGTGCGAGACCGCGACGACGAGGTCGGTGACCTGGTCCGGGGTCAGTCGGTGCAGGTGGACGCCGACAGCGTCGGCGATCCGGCGCAGTTCCTCGACTTGCTCGGCGGTGACCGGGACGTCGACGGTGGGTCGCCGGTCGGTGTGTCGCAGCTGCAGGGCCTGCACAAGCCGCATTGCGTGAGCGGTCACGGGAATGTCGCCCGTGACGGTGACGGTCGCCAGATGCTCCGGCCGGGCCGGGTCGGGCAGTGGCCGCACGGCGACGTCGTAGCCCTCGGCGTGCAGGGCGGCCTGGGCGTGGTGCAGGGCCGCCCCGCAGCTGAGCAGTAGCATCCGCTCACCGGGATCGGTGCCGGGCAGCGCGCGGGTGGTGTCGGCGTACAGGTCGAGCCGGTCGGGGTGGATCTGCCAGTGCCAGGGCTGGGTGTTGTGGATCGAGGGCGCGCGCCGCGCCGCGTCAGCGGCCTCGGCGTAGGCCGCCGCCGCGGGACGGCGGTGCTCGCCAGTGGGCGTGGTCATCGTCTGCCTCCCAGAAGTCGTCTCGTCCAGTGCACGCTGTGCGCCTGGGTCGGGGCTAGGAGCGAAGGGTCCTTCCGGCCGGGACTTTCGACCCTGCCAACGACCTGCCGGCGGGACGGATGCGGGATCTCCGGCGAACGCCGCAGGCGCGGCCCCTGGCGCTGTGGCGCGCCTGCGGGCAACCTTGCTCAGCGCAGGAACCCGTTGTGGCGGACCAGCGCGGTGCGTGCCCACAGCCGCCCCGTGCCCGGTGTGTCTCCGGCGTTGGTCAGTGCCAGGACGGTGAGCACGGCGGCGCGGATGCCGACGCCGATGATCAGCGCGACGCCGATGCCGGCCAGGCCGAGCGTGAACAGCCGGCCGGCCGCAGTGCGGGCGGAACCGTTCCCGCGGGACTAACGTCGCGTGCTTTGCGGGACCGTCGGCACAGCCAGCACGTCGGCCACCGGCCGGCGCGGTGTCGTGCCGGCCGCGACGGCATAGCCGGCGCGCAGCAGGATCTGCGGCGCCGCGCCGCGGTGCAGACCGAGGCGCAGTTGCTCGCGGATCGCAGGCACCTCGACGGGCTGCGACATCAGCGAGGTGGCCAGGCCGTTGGCGGTGGCGGTCAGCAGGACCCGCTGCAGGCCCTGACCGGCCTGCAGATCGTCGAAGGGCGTGTCACCGTACGCGCCGAGGACTGCGACGAACGGGTCGGTCTCGTAGTCACGGCCCGGCGGGCGGGACGGTCCGCCGAAGTCGCGGCGGGTGAGCAGGTCCTGCGGTTCGGGCGTGGGCCCGCCGGCACCGCGCGGCACCCCGTCCGGGCTCGGCTGGTCGCGAATCCAGGAGGCGAGTTCTGCCTGGTAGCCGGGAGTGGCCAGTAGCAGCTGGTCGGCGGCGTGGACGAGCTCGGCGACCATGTCCTGCGCGACCGGTCCCACGATCAGATCGAGCCAGCACTGCTCGACGCGCGCCGCGTCGACCAGCCTGGCCCGCACGGTCAGCGGGATGGCAGTGTCCATGAACGGGCCGCGGTTGCTGTGTCTGCGCTCGATCGCGGCGTGGAGTTCCTCATCGCCGGGTGTGGCGGAATGCGGGCCGGTCACGTGGATCCGGGCCACGTGCAGCGCATCGGCGGCATCCGGTTGCAGGACCGTCTCGCTCGCCCAGCCCAGATGCGCCAGAGCGACGCGGGCGTTGAAGACGGCTGCACCGCATGACAGGCGCAGCGCCCGCCCGTCGGGATCGGCGACGGGCAGCTGCCGGTCCGGGTCGGCGTAGACGTCGATGTTGTCGATGCCGAGACGGAACCGCCACGGCTGGGTGTTGTGCACCGACGGCGCCCGCACGGCGGCGCGCACCGCCGCCGGCAGGGCTGTCCGCAGGGCTGCTCGCGTCATCATGCCCTCCACTGTCGCCTCTGAAGGAACACCTGTTCAGTGCCATTGGTCCTGATATCGCGGGACCTCACCGCCGACGACAGGGGTCGATCATGCAGGCGGACGTTGTAGTACCCGGCGCGTCGACCACGTCCAGCGCAGTCAGCGGATGACGGCCACCGGGCAGTGGGCGTGGTGCAACAGCGCCTGACTGACCGAGTTCAGCAGCACGCCCGCGGCGCCGGCATGCCCCCGGCTGCCGACCACGACGACTCCGGCCTCGGCAGACTCGCGAACCAGCGCGGAGCCCGTCGCACCGGTGCGGATCAGCCGCCGGACCACCCGCACCTGGGGGTAGCGGTGCCGCGCCGCGGCCAACGCGTCATCGAGCAGCAGCTGAGCCGCGGCCTCCGGCGCCGACCGGTCATGCTCGCCGCACGCGTCACCGCCAGGTGCATCCATCGAGGCCCAGCAGTGCACTGCCACCAGCTCGACGCCGCGCGCGTGGGCGTGCTCGAACGCCGCCTGGACAACCTCGGCGCAGGCCGGCGCGGCGTCGACGCCGACCAGGACCGGGGCGTCGCCTGGGGGCTGCTCGTGCCCGGGTGGGCGGATGACGAGCACGGGGCTGTGCGCGTGTGCGGCGACCTGGGCGCTGACCGAGCCCAGCAGCAGCTCGGCGAACCCACCGACGCCGCGGCAGCCGACCACGGTCAGCCGCGCGGTGCGGGAGGCGTCGATGAGCACAGGTGCGGGACGGCCGACGACGACGTGGGTGTCGACGTCCAGGCCGTCGTGCGCGGCGCGGAGCCGGGCGGCCTGCCGTTCGAGCAGGTCCCGCGCTTCGGGCAAGGCCGCGGCGTAGGCGTCCAGCCACAGGCTGGGCCCGAACGCCGGCGGGCTGGCGAACGCGTGCACGAGGCTCAGCCCGGCGCCGACGCGTCGGGCCTCGCGCAGTGCGGCCTCGACGGCCGGGGCGGTGCCGGTCAGATCGTCGACCCCGACCAGCACCCGCCCCGTGACGTCCGTGGACATGATGTGCCACCTTCCTTGTGTGACGGCCGGTTCAGCGGCGCGTCGGTGCCCAGTCGCGGATCTCGGGCAGGTCCTGGCCGGTCTGGCGGATGTATGCGGTGTGCTCGGTGCGCTTGTCGACCATCGCCTGGCGCAGCGCCGCGGCCTTGCGGGCCAGGCCGGGCACCCGGTCGATGACGTCGATGACCAGGTGGAACCGGTCCATGTCGTTGCGGACCAGCATGTCGAACGGTGTGGTGGTGGTGCCCTCCTCCTTGTAGCCGCGCACGTGCAGGTGCTCGTGGCCGTGGCGACGGTAGGTGAGCCGGTGGATCAGCCACGGGTAGCCGTGGTAGGCGAAGATGACCGGCCGGTCGGTGGTGAAGATGGCGTCGTACTCGGCGTCGGGCAGGCCGTGGGGGTGCTCGGTCTGCGGCTGGAGCCGCATCAGGTCGACCACGTTCACCACGCGTACCCGCAGCTGGGGCAGGTGCTCGCGCAGCAGGTCCGCGGCGGCGAGGATCTCCATGGTGGGCACGTCGCCGGCGGCGGCGAGGACCACGTCGGGGTCGCCGTCGTCGTCGGCCGCCCACGGCCAGATGCCCAGGCCGCGGGTGCAGTGCGCGACGGCCTCGTCGATGTCGAGGAACGTCGGCGCGGGCTGCTTGCCGGCCACGACGACGTTGATGTAGTCGCGGCTGCGCAGGCAGTGGTCGGCCACCGACAGCAGGGTGTTGGCGTCCGGCGGCAGGTACACCCTGATGACGTCGGCCTTCTTGTTGACGACGTGGTCGATGAACCCGGGGTCCTGGTGGGAGAAGCCGTTGTGGTCCTGGCGCCACACGTGCGAGGTCAGCAGGTAGTTCAACGACGGGATCGGCTTGCGCCAGTCCAGCTCGCGGCTGACCTTCAGCCACTTGGCGTGCTGGTTGACCATCGAGTCGACGATGTGTACGAACGCCTCGTAGCAGGAGAACAGGCCGTGTCGGCCGGTCAGCAGGTAGCCCTCCAGCCAGCCCTGGCAGGTGTGCTCGGACAGGATCTCCATGACCCGCCCGTGCGGGTCCAGATGCAGGTCGGTGTCGACGGTCCGGGCGTGCCACGCCTTGCCGGTGACGTCGAGCACGGCGCCGAGCCGGTTGGACTCGGTCTCGTCCGGGCCGACGATCCGGAAGTTGCGGTAGGCGGCGTTGGCGGCCATCACGTCGCGCACCCAGGAGCCCAGCACTCTGGTCGGCTCGGCGAGCGGGCCGGGCTTGACGCCGTACGCCCGAAAGTCGGGCAGTTCCAGGTCGCGGACAAGATGCCCGCCGTTGGTGTGCGGGTTGGCGCCCATGCGCAGCTGCCCGGCGGGCAGCCACCCGACGACCTCCGGGCGTGGCGCGCCGGTGGCGTCGAACAGCTCGTCGGGCCGATAGGAGCGCATCCAGTCGGCGAGCAGCGCCAGGTGGTCGTTGTCGTCGCGGGCGGCCGACAGCGGCACCTGGTGGGCGCGCCAGGTTCCCTCGACCGGCACGCCGTCGACGTGCTTCGGCCCGGTCCAGCCCTTCGGGGTGCGCAGCACGATCATCGGCCACCGCGGCCGGTCGCGGAGTACGCCGGTGCGGGCGTCGGCCTGGATCGCGGCGATCTCGTCGCAGACCGTGTCGAGGGTCGCGGCCAGCAGCTGGTGCACGGCCGCCGGGTCGTCGCCCTCGACGAGGTAGGGCTTGTGCCCGTAGCCGGTCAGCAGCGCCGTCAGCTCCTCGTCGGACAGCCGGGCCAGCACCGTCGGGTTGGCGATCTTGTAGCCGTTGAGGTGCAGGATCGGCAGCACCGCCCCGTCGCCGACCGGGTCGAGGAACTTGTTGGAGTGCCACGACGCCGCCAGCGGGCCGGTCTCGGCCTCGCCGTCGCCGATGACGCACGCGACGAGCAGGCCCGGGTTGTCCAGGGCGGCGCCGTAGGCGTGGGACAAGCTGTAGCCCAGCTCGCCGCCCTCGTGGATCGATCCGGGTGTCTCCGGCGCGACGTGGCTGGGGATGCCGCCGGGGAACGAGAACTGCCGGAACAGCCGGCCCATGCCGCGCTCGTCGAGGCTGACGTGCGGATACGTCTCGCTGTAGGTGCCCTCCAGCCAGGTGTTGGCGACCAGGCCGGGGCCGCCGTGGCCGGGACCGGTGATGTAGATGGTCTCCTGGCCGCGCCCGGCGATGATCCGGTTCAGGTGCGTGTAGAGCAGGTTCAGGCCGGGGGTGGTGCCCCAGTGGCCGAGCAGGCGCGGCTTGACGTGTTCGGGCAGCAGCGGCTCGGTCAGCAGCGGGTTGGCCATCAGGTAGATCTGCCCGACGGACAGGTAGTTGGCGGCTCGCCAGTGCGCGTCGATGCGTGCGAGCTCCTGCGCGCCCAGCGGGGCGCCCTGTGCGATATGCATGTTCATCAGCGTGGCCGGTGTGACGGGTGGGGTGTAGGGCCTGCATGCCCTGCCGCTTCGGGACCTTCGGCCCCCTCCGCGACATTCGGGCTGGCCGGGGGCGGGGCTCGCCGTCGGCGCGGTCACCAGGTCGGGACTTTCGGCCCGGGCATCGTGCCCCAGCGGCCTGTGCGCGTCGGGGCGATCTGCTCTTTGCGGCAGGTACGCAACGGCGAGAGCCTTGGAACCATGGCCCTCACCGAGACACCCGCCACATTCGCCGGGCAGAGGCCGGCCGGCCTCACCGCCGGCGAAGCCGCGGCGCGGTTGGCGCAGGACGGCCCGAACGCCGTCGCGCCCCCGCGTCCGCCCCGTCTGCTGCGGCGGGTACTGGCGCAGCTGGCCGACCCGCTCGTGTCGCTGCTGCTGGTCGCCGGGGCGGTGACCGGCATTCTCGGGGACTGGGCCGACACGGCGATCATCGCAGTGGTCGTGTGCCTCAACACCGCCATCGGCGTCGCACAGCAGGTCCGCGCGGACAAGGCAGTCGCCGCGCTGGACACCCTCACGGCGCCGACCGCCCGGGTCACCCGCGACGGCACCGAACTCGTCGTGCCCGCCGCCGACCTGGTCCGCGGCGATGCGGTACGGGTCGAGGCCGGTGACATCGTGCCCGCCGACCTGCTGCTGCACGACGCACACCGGTGCCAGGCCGACGAAGCAGCCCTGACCGGCGAGTCCGTGCCCGTGACCCGTGACGCGGGCGACGAACTGTCCGCGGGGACGGTGCTGGTCACCGGCCGCGCCGCAGGCACGGTGATGCGCACCGGCGCGCGCAGCGCCCTGGGCCGCATCGCCGAGCTTGTCGCGACCACCCACGCCGGACCGACCCCGCTGCAGAAGCGCCTCACCCGGCTCAGCCGTGTCCTCGGCGCGCTCGCGGTCGCGTTGTGCCTGGTCGTGTTCGTTGCGGGGCTGGCCGCAGGCAGGCCGCTGCTGTTGATGGCCCTGACCGCGGTCAGCCTGGTCGTCGCCGCGGTCCCGGAGTCGCTGCCCGCCGTGGTGACCCTGTCGCTGGCCCTGGGCGCCCGCCGGATGGCCCGCCGCCGGGCGATCCCACGCAACCTGCACGCGGTCGAGACGATGGGGTCGGTGACCGTCGTCGCGTCCGACAAGACCGGCACCATGACCGAGGGCCGGATGACCGTGCGCCGGGCCGTCGCGCCCGGTGCCGACGTCGCGGTCACCGGCATCGGCTACGAACCCGCCGGGCAGATCACCGGCACCGCCGCACCGCTGCGGCAGCCGTTGCTCGACCTGGCCCGCGCCGGGCTGCTCTGCTCCGACGCCGCAGTCCTGCCACCGGCACCCGACCGGCCGGCGTGGGCCGCGGTCGGCGACCCGCTCGAAGCCGCCCTGGTCACGTTCGCGGCTCGCTGCGGCCTGGACCCCGACACGGTGCGGGCGAACGCACCCCGCTGGGCCGAACACCCGTTCGATCAGGCCACCCGGCAGATGACCACCGTCCACCGCGACGGCGACACCTACCTGACCATCTGCAAAGGCGCACCCGAAAGCGTCCTCGGCGCGCCCGTCGTCGACCCGGCGGACCCGCACCTGGCCGCCATCCGCCAAGCCGCCGCGGACCTGGCCGCCTCAGGTCTTCGCGTGCTCGCGATCGCAGCAGGCACCACGGCCGAGCCGACCAACCCGATCGCGCCGACCGGACTACGGCCCCTCGGCGTCATCGGCATCGAGGACCCCCTACGGCCTTCCGCCGCTACGACAGCCGCCGAGTTCACCCAGGCCGGCATCCGGCTCATGCTGATCACCGGTGACCACCCCGGCACCGCAGCGCACATCGCCGCCCAGATCGGCATCTGGCAGCCCGGCGACCCGATCGCCACCGGCGACCAGCCGGCGCAGGCCCACCAGGTGCGGGTGTTCGCCCGCACCCAGCCCGAGCAGAAGCTCGACATCATCGCCGAACTCCAGCACCACGGCCACGTCGTCGCGATGACCGGCGACGGCGTCAACGACGCTCCCGCGCTCACCCGCGCCGACATCGGCGTGGCGATGGGCGGCGGCACCGAGGTCGCCCGCCAGGCCGCCGACCTCGTCCTGGTCGACGACAACCTTGCCACCGTCAGCCACGCCGTGGCCGAAGGCCGCCGGGTGTACGACAACATCCGCCGCTTCCTGCGCTACGGCCTGGCCGGCGGGGCCGCCGAACTGGCCGTCATGCTCATCGGCCCGCTGCTCGGACTGGGCCTGCCGCTGCTGCCCGGCCAGATCCTGTGGATCAACCTGCTCACCCACGGCCTGCCCGGCGTCGCCCTGGGCGCCGAACCCGCCGAACCCGACGTGCTGCGCCGACCGCCGCGCCCGCCCGACGAGCAGATCCTCGGCGACGGACTGCTGCGCGACGTCCTTGCCCTCGGCGCGCTGCTGACCGCCGTCACCATCGGCACCGGCCTGTACGCCGCAGCCGCCGGCTGGCCCTGGCAGAGCATGGTCTTCGTCGTGCTCGGCCTCGCCCAGCTCGGCATCGCCCTGGCATCACGCGCCACCCGACCACGCGGGACCCGCTGGGCCAACCCCGGCCTGCTCGCCGCCGTCGCCCTGTCGGCACTCGCCCAGCTCGCCGCAGTCGTGATCCCGGCCCTGCGCGCCCTGCTGGGCACAGCACCGCTCAACGCCACCCAGCTCGCCTTCTGCGCCGCAGCCGCCCTGCTGCCCGGGACGCTCGCCGTCATCTGGCGGACAGCCCTCCAGCGCCGCCGAGACCGTCGATAATTCATACGGACAGGAGCCACTCATGGACAGCCAGGAACGGCAGACACGGCGCGACATCGTGGTGGGCGTCGACGGATCAGCCGCCGCGCTGTCCGCTGTGCGGCTCGCCGCGCACGAGGCAGCCCGCCGCGGCCGCAACCTGCGGATCGTGCACGCCTTCATCTGGCCGCTGATGCACGTCAACGTCGGCGCATCGCAGGCCGTGCCCGAAGGCGGCCTGCAACACGACGCCGAGCGCCTGCTCGCCGAAGCCGCCGCGACCGCCACCGCGGCTCAGCCCGACGTCACCGCCACGACCGACCTCGTCACCGGCGCCCCCGCGTCGGTGCTGCTCGCCGCGGCACGTGACGCCGAACTGCTGGTCCTCGGCGACCGCGGCCTCGGCGGATTCACCGGCCTGCTGCTGGGCTCGGTCGCCGTTCAGGTCACCGCACACAGCACCACACCGGTCCTCGTCGCCCGCGGCGAGCAACACGCCGGCGGCCCGATCGTCGTGGGTGTCGACGACTCGCCCGCCGGCGCGGCGGCGATCGAGGCCGCATTCGTCACCGCCGAGCAGCGCCACGCAGAACTGCTGGCCGTACGCACCTGGACCTACCCGGTGGCGGCCACGCTCTACACCCCGCCGGTGCCGGCCGACTGCGGACCGGTCGAGGACGCCGAAAGGCTCGTCCTGGCCGACGCCGTGGCCGCGGTTTCGGCGCGCCACCCCAAGGTCGAGGTGCGTGAAAAGCTGGAATGCGGCGGGCCCGGACGCACTCTCGTGCAGCTCAGCGAACTGGCGCAACTGATCGTCGTCGGTGCCAGAGGACGCGGCGGATTCGCCGGACTGCTGCTGGGCTCGGTCAGCCAGCAGGTCCTGCACCACGCTGCCTGCCCCGTCCTGGTGGTTCCGGACCCGCGACACGATCGCACGCCGTGACCGTTGTCGTCTGAACACGGGGAGCAAGCAACATGTCCACGACGTCAGATCCGGCCCGCCCGGCGACCACGCCGCAGGGCCTGCCGCAACGAGCGGTACGCGAGGTGATGAGCACGCACCCGGTGCAGGTGGCCGCCTCGGCGACGCTGGAAGACGCCCTCGCTGCGATGGCCGGCACCAAGCTGCGCCACCTTGTCGTCGTCGACGGCGCGGGGCGGTGCGCCGGGGTGATCAGCGACCGGGCGATCGTCGCGGCGTGGGCCGCCGAACCCGGGTGCCTGTCCGCACGCCACGTGTCCAGCGTGCTGGACAGCACCCCGGCCGCCGTCGACGCCGACGCCGCGGTGGTCGACGCAGCCCGGCTGATGTGCGGCAACCACGTCGACGCCGTCGCGGTCGTGGACCGCCGCGGCTGCGCCGTCGGCATCATCACCGGCAGCGACCTGGTCACCCTTCTCACCCGCTGAACCCGCCCGCAGCACGGCGAGGCGGTGGCCGGGAGCGGCCGCGTCGCGTACCGGGGATGAACGCACCCCGGCCGGAGCCATAGCATCATGGCTGTGGAAAACCAGTGGGCATCGCTCGGCCTGTCGCCCCTCTCCCGCGTCCAACTCGACGAGCTCCTGCAGGAGCTGCTCGACCGCGTGTCGGAGGTCATGGCCAGCCGCGAGCGGCTGCGCAGCCTGCTCGACGCGGTCGTCGGCATCGGCACCGACCTGGACCTGCGCTCCACCCTCGAACGCATCGTCGTGGCCGCGTGCCGGCTGGCCGGCGCCAGATACGGCGCGCTGGGCGTGCTGGGCCCCGACGAACGCCTGGTCGAGTTCATCACCCACGGCATCTCCCCGGAACAGCACGCCGCCATCGGCGACCTGCCCACCGGGCACGGCGTGCTCGGCCTGCTGATCAGCCACCCTGAGCCGGTACGGGTGCCCGACATCTCCACCCACCCGCGCTCGGTCGGGTTCCCGCCCAACCACCCGCCGATGCACAGCTTCCTCGGGGTGCCGATCCGGATCCGCGACCAGGTGTTCGGCAACCTGTACCTGGCCGAGAAACGCAACGCGGCCGAGTTCACCGACGACGACCAGGAGATCACCATCGCGCTGGCCGCGGCCGCGGGCGCGGCGATCGAGAACGCCCGCCTGTACGCCGTGGCGCAGCGCCGGCAGCGGTGGCTGGCCGCCACCGCCGAGATCATCAACTCGCTCGGTGCGGACACCTCGACCGCCGAAGCCCTGGAGTTGGTCGCCCGCCGCGCCCGCGAGGTCGCCGAAGCCGACCTCGTCGCCATCCTGCTGCACGACGAGGACAACGCGACCCTGACCGTCGCCGTCGTCGACGCCGCCGAACCCGTGCCCGGCCTGGCGGGCGCCGTCCTGCCGGTGGGCCAGACCGGATTCGCGCCAGTGCTTGCCCATCAGCAGGTCGTGACCCTCGACCAGCTCAGCAAGGCAGCCCCGTGGCCGGTTGCCGTACCCGACATCCGCGGCATCGCCGCACCGTTCGCCGCTGGGCAGGGCGTGCTGCTGGTCGCCTATGCCGGCGCAGCGCGCGCCGACGACGAGCTGCTGCTGACCGCGTTCGCCGGGCAGGCCGGCCTGGCGCTGCTGCGCGCCCGCGCCCGCGAGGACCGCGAGCAGCTGCTGGTGCTGTCCGACCGCGAACGCATCGCCCGGGACCTGCACGACGTGGTCATCCAGCGGCTGTTCGCCACCGGCCTGCAGCTGCAGACCGTCGCCTCCATGTCGGCCGCCCGCCCGGAACTGGCGACCCGCATCGGGGCGGCGGTCGACGCGCTGGACAGCACCATCCGCGACATCCGCGGCGCGATCTTCGAGCTGCGCAGCCCCGCCGGACAATCACTGCGCTCCGAGCTGCGCACCCTAGTCGACGGCGCGGCCGAATCGCTGGGGTTCCGGCCCGACCTGGTCCTGGACGGGCCGGTGGACAGCGCCGTGCCTGACGAGCTGCACGCCGACCTGCTCGCCGTCGTCCGCGAGGCACTGTCCAACGTGGTACGTCACGCACACGCCGGACGGGTCGTCGTGTCGATCGCCGTAGACGGCGGCCGGCTCAGCGCCACCATCGCCGACAACGGCACCGGCGGCGCCACGCCCCGCGGCGGTCTGCTGAACCTCGCCGAGCGCGCGGCACTGCACGGCGGTCAGCTCACCGTAGAACCCGGCGACCCGGCCGGCACCGTGCTGCGCTGGAGCGTGCCCATCGCCTAACGCGGCGGCTGCCCGGTCAGCTTCACCGCGAACACCGCGGCCTGCGTGCGCCGTTCCAGGCCGAGCTTGGTCAGCAGGCTGGACACGTAGTTCTTGACCGTCTTCTCGGCCAGGAACATCTGCGCCGCGATCTGCCGGTTGGTGAGCCCGTCGGCGACATAGCCGAGGATCTTGCGTTCCTGGTCGGTCAACGACTTGAGCTGGTCGGGTTCGTGTTTCGGGTTGCGGATGCGTTCCAGGACCCGCTGCGTGACGGCCGGATCGAGCAGCGACTGCCCGGCCGCGACCCGGCGTATCCCGTCGACGAGATCGGTGCCCTTGATCTGCTTGAGGACATAACCCGCGGCACCGGCCATGATCGCGGCGAACAGCGCCTCGTCGTCCTCGTACGAGGTCAGGATCAGGCCCTTGATGTCCGGGTCGACCGAACGCACATCACGGCACACGTCGATGCCGCTGCCGTCGGGCAGCCGCCCGTCGAGCACCGCGACGTCGGGCCGCAGCGCCGGGATACGCCTGGTGGCCTCGGCGGCCGAACCCGACTCGCCGACCACCTCGATATCACCGGCGGCTTCTAGCAGGTCGCGAAGGCCGCGACGGACCACCTCGTGGTCGTCGAGCAGAAAGACACGGATCACACCCGCATTGTCCACCTGCCCGGACTCGGCGCGGAAGGGACCAAAGACCCCTCCACAGACGGGACCCCCGCCCCTGCCGCGCCAGGCCCGCCGGCACTGACCGGGCCCGATGCCGCGGGCGGACAGTGAAGCCATGACAGCAGACGAGACGAGCCGCGCACAGGCGCTGTACGACGCGGCCCGCACCGCGCTCGCTGCGCCGTCCATCTTCAACACCCAGCCGTGGCGCTGGCAGGCCGACCCGGCAGTGCTGCGCCTGTACGCCGACCGCAGACGCCAGCTGCCCACGGCCGACCCGCAGGGCCGGCTCCTGACCGTGAGCTGCGGTGCCGGCCTGCATCACGCCCGCATCGCCCTGGCCGCCGCCGGCCTCGCCGCCGACGTCCGCGAACTACCCCACCCGGCCGACCCGGACCTGCTCGCCGAGATCGGCATCGAGGGCCCGCACGAGCCGACCCTGGCCGAACTGCAGGCTTTCACCGCGATCACACGCCGGCACACCGACCGGCGGCCGTTCACCACCCAACCGGTCACCGACGCCACCTGCCGGGCACTGATCACCGCCGGGGAGCACGAGCACGCACACGTCCACCTCGTCCGCGACGACCAGGTCGCCGTCCTCGCTCTGGCCGCGGTCCGCGCCGGAGCCCTGCAGCTGTCCGACCCCGACTACCGTGCCGAACTCGCCGACTGGACGCACCGGCCCCCGTGGAGCGGCGAAGGCGTGTCCACCGAAACGACCGTGCAGGCAGTCCCGCGGCGGGTCCCGATCCGCGACTATGCGCCCTTCGGCGGACAGACCATGCGTCCCGGCCGCGACACCGACGCCGGAGCCCGCTACCTGGTGCTGTTCACCGACGACGACACCCCGGCCGCCTGGTTGCACGCCGGACAGGCCCTGTCGGCGGTCCTGCTCACCGCGACCGTCCACGGCCTGGCCGGCGCCCCGATCAGCGACGTCACCGAGGTCCCCGGCACCCGCGACGAACTGCGCCGCCTGCTGCCCGGACTCGGCGAGCCGCAGGTCTGCGTACGGGTCGGCTACGCCCAACCCCGCATGCCACCGCCGACCACACGGCGGCCCTACGAAGAGTCCATCACCTCCGCACCTTGAACAGGAGACCGACATGACCGCCCACCGGCCGATCCTCGTCGGCGTCGACGGCTCGCCGTCCAGCCTCGCCGCCGCGTCCTACGCCGCAGACCTCGCCGTGCGCCGCCAGGCGCCCCTGCACCTGGTGTACGGCTACCTCAGCCCCCTGTTCGGCTACGGCACCGCCGGGCTGGCCGAGCCGTACTACGACGACGCCGACACCCGCGACGCGATCGACCGCAGTCTCGCCGACGCCGTCGACACCCTGCGCAAGCAGCACCCCGAACTCGGCGAGATCCACGCCCGGCAGATCACCGGCGGCCCCGCGCCGGTCCTGATCGAGCAATCCCGCACCGCCGCAGTGACCGTCGTCGGCAGCCGCGGCATCGGCGGGTTCGCCGAACTGCTCCTCGGCTCGGTGTCGGCACAGGTCGCCGCTCACGCCCACTGCCCGGTCATCGTCGTGCGCCCGCCGGTGCCCGACGCCTCGATCGAGCCAGGTCCGGAGCGGCCGGCACCTCCCGCCGCACACGGGCCGGTCGTCGTCGGCATCGACGGATCCCCGGCCGCGCGCGCAGCCCTCACCTTCGCTGCCGAAGAAGCCGTCAGCCGCGACGTCGCTCTGGTCGTCGCGCACGTGTACTGGCCTCAACCCTGGCTGCAGCTCGTCGCGGACGAGACCGCCGCACAGGCCGAAGCCGAACGCGCAGCCGAGGACCGGGCGCAGCGCCTGCTCGCCGACGCGACCTCAGCGCTGATCACCACCCACCCGCAACTGAAACTCGAAACGCACGCCATCCGCAGCCTCAACAGCGAATACAGCCTCGTCGAAGCCTCCCGCGGTGCCACGCTCACCGTCGTCGGCTGCCGCGGCCGGGGCGGATTCGCCGGCCTGTTGCTCGGCTCCGTCAGCGGAGCCCTCGTCCACCACGCCCACAGCCCCGTCGCGGTCATTCACCCCACCGAACACTGATCTGCGCGCCGGGCGGCTCGAACCCGCAGGCTGGCGGGTGGTCGGAGAGACTCTCCTGCCACCCGCCAACCGGCCGTGCCGGGTACCGGCCTGGACACATAGGTTCCCACCAGCAGGCAGCGTCATGAACACCGCAGCACGGCCCCAACACCACCCGTCAGCCCAGCCGGCCGGTATCGAACCGCACCTGCGGGCCCAATGGGAGCGCACTCACCGCACCCACCGACCCGCAGCGGAGTTCACCGCGGACATGGCTGTCGACCTGCCTGCACCGACCCGCCGCTGGCTCATCCGCGCCATCGCCCCCGCCCACCATGAATGTCGCCGGGTAACGGGTCGGTGTCAGTCGGGCGAGCGCAGCTGCCGCAGCGACGGGTCGGGTTCGGCGCCGACGGTGGCCAGTCGCATCTTCGCGTCCACCGCCAGGACCCCGTCCGGCCCTGCCAGGACCGGGTTGAGGTCCAGTTCCGCGATCTCGGGCAGGTCCTGCGCGAGTCGCCCGATGCGGGCGATCAGATCCTCGACCGAGCCGGTGTCCACGGGAGGGGCGCCGCGGTAGCCGGTCAGCAGCGGGGCGCTTCGCAGGCCCTGCCACATCCGGGCGGTGTCCCGGTCGGTGAGCGGGACCAGCCGGAACGACCGGTCGGCGAGCACGTCGGTGTGGACTCCGCCATGTCCGAACATGACCAGCGACCCGAACAGGGGGTCGTGCACGATGCCCGCCGTCAGCTCGACGTCACCGGGCGCCATCGGCTGGACCAGCACCCCGCAGGAGGGATCTCCGGCGTTGGCGACCGGTGCGAAGGCCTTGCGGACCTGGGCGTCGTCGCGCAGGTGCAGGCGAACACCGCCGACGTCGGACTTGTGCACCAGGCGGGGGTCGGCGCTCTTGAGCGCGACGGGGTAGCCGGCAGCGCGGGCGGCGCTCACGGCGGCGTCGGCATCCAGGGCGACGGCTGTGGTCAGCAGCCCGATGCCGTAGCAGGCGAGCACTGCGGCGATGACGTCGTAGGTCTGCCATCCGTCGCCGGTGTGCAGGGCCGATTCGACCAGTTTCCGTGCGGCCCGGGTGTCGACGCCGGCCAGGGCCGGCTGGTGGCCCAGGGGTTCGCGGCGCCAGGCCGCGTACCTGGCGGCGTGCCCGAGCGCGGTGACCGCCTGTTCGGGCAGGTCGAACACCGGCGCGTGGCGGGCGCCGAGCGTCGTCGGGGGCGCGGACATGCCGAGCACGACCACCGCTGCGGGCAGGCCGTGGTGGCGGTCGAGGACCGCGGCCAGCGCGGCCAGGGTGCCCGGCACATCGTTGGCGCGGGTCGCGGCTACCACGAGCAGCAGCGCGTCGACCTCCCCGCTGCCCGCGACCGCTTCGACGGCGGCGGCGAAGGTGGCGGTGTCCGCGGCTGCTCCCAGGTCGAGCGGGTTGTCGTGCCCGGTCGCGCCCGGGGAGCAGGCCGCCAGCTGCGCGGTCACGTGCGGGGTGAGGGTCGGGACGGTCAACTGTCCGGATTCGGCGGCGTCGGCGGCGAGGACGTTGATGCCGCCCGCGTTGCCGATGATCGCGAGCCGGTCGCCGCCCGGCAGCGGCTGGTCGGTCAGCATCCGGGCGGCGTCGATGAGCTCACCGAGGTGGTCGACGCGGATGACTCCGGCCTGGGCGAACAGGGCGTCGACGCTGACGTCGGGTGACGCCGCCGCGGCGGTGTGCGACGCGCCGGCCCGGCGGCCCGACTGCGAGCGGCCGCTCTTGACCGCCAGGACCGGTTTGCGGCGGGCCAGGGCGCGCACGGTACGGGCGAACCGGCGCGGGTTGCCGAACGACTCCAGGTACAGCGCGACCGCCGTGGTGGCCGGGTCGTCGTACCAGTAGGCGATCAGGTCGTTGCCGCTGACGTCGGCCTTGTTGCCGAGTGACACGAATGTGGACACACCGCAGCCGTTGCGCGCGGCGTGTTCCAGTAACGCGATACCGACCGCACCTGACTGCGACGCCACCGCCAAGCCGCCGCGCGCCGGGGTCACGGCTGCGAAGCTGGCGTTGAGCGCCACCTCAGGGTCGGTGTTGACCACCCCGAGACAGTTCGGGCCGACCAGCCGGATCCCGTGCTTGCGGGCCACCCGCACCAGGTCGGACTGCATCGCCTGACCAGCCGGGCCGGTCTCACCGAACCCGGAACTGAGCACCACCACGGCACCTGCACCCGCGTCCGCGGCTTGCTCGACGACCGCGGCGACCGCGTCGGCGGGCACCGCGACGACCACCAGGTCGACCGGGCCCGGCAGGTCCGACAGGCAGCGGTAGGCCTCGACGCCGGCGACCTTCGCTGCGTGCGGGTTGACCGCATACAGGTCACCGGTGTAGCCGCCCTCCCGCAGCGCGGCCAGCGTCTCATGGCCGACGCCGCCCGGTCGACGCCCGGCGCCGACCACCGCGACAGCGCGGGGAGCCAGCAGCGGGCCCAGCGACGCCCGCTGCGTCGACCGGTCGCGTACATCCATCGCCAGCAGCGAAGCCTCGCCCGGTGTGGTCGGCACGCTCAGCTCGACGACCTCGTCCACGGTGCCGATCTCGGCGTCGGAGTCGAGGCCGCGGGTGACGCGGCGCATCGCGACGTTGCCTGCCAGCGTCTGCCCGACCAGCCGGGTCACCTCGCAGGTCCGCGCCCACGCGCACAGGTGCTCCAGCAGCAGCGTGCCGATGCCCTCGCCACGGCTGCGCTCGCCGACGAACACCGCGAAGTCGGCGGTGTCGGTGTCGGGGTCGCCTCGCTCCCACGACGCGACCCCGACGATCGCGCCGTCTGACAACGCGACCAGGCTGCCGTGCGTGCCGGACGGCGGCCGGCACAACCGGTCGATCTCTGCTTTCAGCGTGGCATCGCCTGGGACGACGAAGAAACGCATGCGCAGGCTGTCGACCGAACCCCCGTGGTACAGCGCCTCAAGACCGGCTGCGTCGGCGGCCGTCACCGGCCGGATCCGCACGATCTGCCCTTCCGCGGTGAGCGCGTCTGCGGCCGCGACCGTGCCCACGTGAACTGTGGTGCTCATGTGTTCCTCCTGCTAGCCGATCCGACAGCAGCAGCCAACATCAACGCCCGCCTGGCGGGCAGGGCCACAGGTCCCCCCGGGGGTGTTCCCAAGGTCCCGTCCGGACTTCTCGCCGACCGCGGCTCCGAGTTGCTGAGCGCAGCAGCCGCCGATCGCAGCGGGACGCCCGGCCTGGCCTGACGGGACCTGCGGCCCTACGCCGGCGGCCGGGCGCGGCCGACGCTGAAAGGGACAAGGCCAGCGAGAGAGGACAACTGATGACCCGCAGCGGCCGGCCGTGGCGCGGCTTCACCGGACAGGCATGGCGTGAGCGCATCGACGTCGCCGCGTTCGTGCACGACAACCACCAAGCGTACTGGGGCGGCGCCGGGTTCCTGACCGGGCCGACCGAGCGCACCAGGACCCTGTGGCACCGGCTACAGGCCCTGTTCGCCGAGGAACGGCGCAGGGGAGTCCTCGACGTCGATGCCCGGATCCCGGCCACGATCACCTCCCATGCCCCCGGCTATATCGACCAGGACCTGGAGCTGATCGTCGGCCTGCAGACCGACGCGCCGCTGCGGCGGGCCATCATGCCCAACGGCGGCCTGCGGATGGTCGAAGCCGGGTTGCGCGCCTACGGCTACGAACTGGACCCGGCGGTGCGCACGGTCTTCTCGACCTACCGCAAGACCCACAACGACGGCGTGTTCGACGCCTACCCCGCCGACGTCCTGGCCGCACGCCGCTCGCACATCATCACCGGCCTGCCCGACGCCTACGGCCGCGGCCGGATCATCGGCGACTACCGTCGCGTCGCGCTCTACGGCGTGCAGCGGCTCATCGACGACCGCCGCGAACAACGAGACGGCCTTGACGCCGTCCGGTCCACCGACGACGTGATCCGCGACCGGGAGGAACTCGCCGAGCAGATCCGAGCCCTGCGCGAGCTGCGGCAGATGGCCGCCGCCTACGGCTATGACATCTCCCGACCGGCCGCCGACGGCCGCGAGGCGATCCAGTGGCTGTACTTCGCCTACCTGGCCGCGGCCAAGGAGCAGAACGGTGCGGCGATGTCGCTGGGCCGCACGGCGACTTTCGTCGACATCTACCTGCAGCGCGACATCGCCGAGGGGACGCTGACCGAGCAGGCCGCACAGGAACTGGTCGACGACTTCGTCATCAAGCTGCGCATCATCCGGTTCCTGCGCACCCCCGAGTACGACCAGCTGTTCTCCGGCGACCCGACCTGGGTCACCGAGGCGTTGGGCGGCATGCGCCCCGACGGTGAGACGCTGGTGTCCAAGACCAGCTTCCGGTACCTGCAGACCCTGTACAACCTCGGCCCGGCCCCCGAACCCAACCTGACCGTGCTGTGGTCGCCGCTGCTGCCCGAAGGGTTCAAGCGGTTCTGCGCCCAGGTGTCGCTGGACACCAGCGCCATCCAGTACGAGAACGACGACCTCATCCGGCCCGCCTACGACGACGACACCGCGATCGCCTGCTGCGTGTCGGCGATGCGCGTCGGCCGTGACATGCAGTTCTTCGGCGCTCGCGCCAACCTGGCGAAAGCATTGCTGTATGCGATCAACGGCGGCCGCGACGAGATCACCGGCGAGCAGATCGCCCCGCCGACGGCCCCCGTCGGCGGCGAAAGCCTCGACTACGACGAGGTCATGGTGGCATTCGACCACACGCTGGACTGGCTGGCGCAGACCTACGTCGACGCCCTCAACGTGATCCACCACATGCACGACCGCTACGCCTACGAACGCCTGGAGATGGCACTGCACGACTACCCCGTGCACCGGTTCCTCGCCACCGGCATGGCCGGCCTGTCCGTGGCCGCCGACAGCCTGTCCGCGATCCGGCACGCCAACGTCAAGGTGCTGCGAGACGAGACCGGCCTCGCGATCGACTACACCGTCGACGGCGACTACCCGACCTTCGGCAACAACGACGACCGAGCCGACCACATCGCCGTCGCGCTGGTCCGCACCTTCATGGACAAGATCCGCCGGCAGGCCGCCTACCGCGGCGCCGAACCCACCCTGTCGGTGCTGACCATCACCTCCAACGTCGTGTACGGCCGCCACACCGGCAACACCCCCGACGGCCGCCGCGCCGGCGAACCGTTCGCGCCGGGCGCCAACCCGATGAACGGACGCGACCGCCACGGCATGGTCGCCGCCGCCCTGTCGGTCGCGAAACTGCCCTACGCCGACGCCCGCGACGGCATCTCCCTGACCGAGACGGTCACCCCCGACGGCCTGGGCCGCCACCGTGACGAACAGATCACCAACCTCGTCGGCGTCCTCGACGGGTATGCCGACGCCGGCGGCTTCCACATGAACGTCAACGTCCTGGACCGGGCCACGCTGCTCGACGCGATGGAACACCCTGAGCTGCACCCGCACCTGACGATCCGGGTCTCCGGGTATGCGGTCCACTTCGTGCGGCTCACCCCCGAGCAGCAGCATGACGTGCTGTCGCGGACCTTCCACGGCGCGCTGTGAGCACCCCGACCACCACCGTCACCGGAGCCGTCCACTCGTTCGACCTGTCGACCGGGGTGGACGGCCCCGGCACCCGTTTCGTCGCGTTCCTGGCCGGGTGCCCGCTGCGCTGCCAGTACTGCCACAGCCCCGACACCTGGTTGCGCCGAAACGGCACACCCACCACCACCGACCAGTTGCTCAACGAGATCGGCAAGTACGAACGGTTCATCAAGGTCGCCGGCGGGGGAGTGACCCTGTCCGGCGGCGAACCCCTGCAGCAGCCGGCCTTCACCCGTCAGGTCCTGCGACGCTGCCACGAACGCGGCCTGCACACCGCCCTGGACACCAGCGGCTACCTCGGCGACCACGCCGACGACACCCTCCTCGACGCCACCGACCTGGTCCTGCTCGACATCAAGTCCTTCGACCCGGCCACCTACCGCAACCTCACCCGCACCGGAAGCGTCGGGCCGACCCTGCGGTTCGCCCGCAGGCTGTCCGCCCTGGGCAAACCCATGTGGATCAGATTCGTGCTCGTCCCTGGACTCACCGACGCACCCGCCAACGTCGAAGCGCTCGCCGGCTTCGTCGCCTCCCTCAACGCAGTCCAGCGGGTCGAGGTACTGCCCTTCCACCGCCTCGGCGCCCACAAGTACACCGTCCTCGGACTGGACTTCCCCCTCGCGCACGTGTCGCCACCCGACGCCGACGCCGTCGAACGGGCCCGTGCCGTGTTCCGAGCCCGTGGGATCACCACCTACTGACCAGCCCCCACCGAACCGCCGCCCCGGAGACAGCTATGAAACCCCTGCTCGTCCTGGTCGCCTATGGCAGCGACAACGGCTCCACCGCAGGCATCGCAGACATGATCGCCGCCGCCTTACGTGACGCGGGCGTCGCCGCCCACACCAGCCCGGCCGCGCAGGTGCACACCGTCGACGGCTACGACGCCGTCATCATCGGCGGTGCCATCTACAACGGCAGATGGCATGGCGACGCACGCGTCTTCGCCCGCCGCCACGCAGCCGCGCTCCACGGCCGCCCGGTGTACGTCTTCAGTAGCGGACCGCTCGACGACAGCGCCGACCACACCGACATCCCGCCAGTGCCGCACGCCGCCGACGCGGTTCGCCGGCTCGCTGCCCGCGAGCACGTGACGTTCGGCGGTCGGCTGACCGACCAGGCCAGAGGATTTGCCGCCCGCGCCATGGTCCGTAACGGCCGCGGCGGGACTTCCGCAACGCTGCACGCATCGGCGCCTGGGCGACGCAGATCGCGTCGCAACTGCGGCAGGCAACCAGCCGCTGACCTCCGGCAGAGTTCTGCGGCGCCGACGGGTCCGTCGGCGCCAGGGCGAGAATCCGCACAGCCGCCGGCCGGCGAGAAGCAGCGGAAGTACCGCGCAGCGGCCTACGGATTCTCTTCCGGCCTCAAGGCCGACGGCATCAGGTGACAGAGTCCCCCGCAACCAGGTCTTTCGGCCCTGCCGAGAAGAACGGGACCGGGCGCACCCTGAAGGTGAACGAATGGCCGAGGGATGTGATCGACATGGCTGTGCGGCAGATCGTCGTCGGAGTCGACGGCTCGCAGGGCGGCCGGCGCGCACTCGCGTGGGCGCTGGAGCAGGCGGCTGCCAGCGGCGCCGCCGTGCAGGCGGTGCTGTCCTGGTGGTGGGGCGATCCCAGCACGCCTTTGGCGGACGCGCGGGCCTGCCAGGAGTCGGCGCAGCTGACCCTTGACCGGGAGGTGCGGGCCCAGCCCGTCCGTCACGGGGTGAGCGTGGCCGCGGAGGTCGTCGAGGGTCGGCCCGCCGACGTCCTCGTCGCTGCGGCGCGGACCGCGGACCTGCTCGTGCTGGGTAGCCACGGTCATAGCCGTGTCCACCACACCATCCTCGGTTCGGTCAGCGAGGCGTGCATCGCCAACGCACCGTGTCCGGTGGTGGTCATCCCGGTGCCCGGCCCGCCGCGGCCGGCCGCCGACGCGGTCCCGGCGGCGACCGAGGGGGCGTCGCGATGAAGGCGATCTTCGCGGCGCCGGTACGTGGCGACGATCCGACGCCGCAGTGGGCCCGCCGGCCGATCTCACAGGTGATGAGCCGCCCAGTGGTCTCCGCCGGTGCCGATGTCAGCCTCGACCGGGCCATGGCCACGATGCTGCACGCCGGTGTGCGTCACCTCGCGGTCGTCGACACAGTCGGCCGGTGCCTCGGCGTACTGGCTGCGAGGTCGGTCGCGGCTGCCTGGTCAGCGGATCCCGCCGGCCTCGCCACGGTCACTGTCGGGGCCGTGCTCGACCATGACAGTGCGACCGTCGATGCCGACGCGCGAGTCCGTGACGCCGCTCGTGTGATGCACGCCTGTCACAGCGACGCGGTCGCGGTCGTCGACGGCAGCGGCACACCGGTAGGTGTGTTCACCAGCAGTGATCTGATAAGACTGCTGGCCGGCTAGCCGTACGGCGCAGTCGCTGCCGCGTCAGAGCTGCTTGTCTCGGACAGCCATGCCTCCTGTGTGAGGGCAACGTCGTTGTGGATGTCGACACCGAACTAGCGCCGAGGACGGTCGAGCAGACCACCTGGGCGGTCTGACCCGTTGGCCGTCTGCGGGAACCGGTCGGGCTCTGTCATGGCGGGATGCCGCCAGGTCGACAACAGGACCAGGAGCGCTGCTTGGGCGAGGATGCCCGGTGCCAGCGGCGGTGCGGCGCCAACGGTCTTGGTGATCGCGTACCACCAGCGGGTGCCGGCGCCAAGCGACTCCCAGCCGGCGGAGTAGACCGCGTCGAGCCATCCCGCGTTCAGGTTGGACTCGAGGTGCTCCCAGATGCCGTACAACGAGGCGAGCAGTACGACAGCGGCCAGGACACGCGCAGCGCTCAGCGATACGCGCCGAGGCCGCCACGCCGTCAGCACCCACGCTGCGGCGAGTGCGGCCAGCGCGAACCACGGCACCAGTTGCACCGCTCCGTTCCAGTGTCGCTCCGTGGCCAGTTCGACCGCCGTGCCGGTCATCGCGACTGCGGCCAGGACGAGCACGCCTGCTCGCAGATTGGTGGCGGTGTCGGTGGCGCGGATGCGGTCGAGGACCGTCACGGCCGCAGCGCAGCCAGGATCTTGTTCATGGTTTCCTCACCGGGGTTGTATTTGGCGAGTTTCTGCCGCAGCCGGCTCAGGGCCGTGTCGTCGACCTCGTACGGGCGGTACTCGACGACCTCCTCGGCCCACCGCTCGGGGCTGGTGACCCCGGCCGCGCGCAGCGCGGCGGCGATCTCCGACTCGGACGCGGTGTTCGCGGAGATCTTCGCGGCGGTCGTAGCTGCCGGCGTTGCAGGCGCGGCGGCGACGGCGGATGTGGCGGCAGCGGCGCCGGATGTTCCGGTGTCGGTGCCGGTGCACCCGGACAGCAACACCCCAGCCGCCAGCGCGGCCACGCCGAAGAGGGTTACGGTTCTCGTCACAGCGCATCCTCATCTCACAGTGATGGTTTGATCCCAAGCTGTTAACGCCGGCGAGCGTAGGACGATGCTGTGGGTGCCGGCGGTGGCGCGGCTACTGTGATGGTGATGAACGGTCCCGGCGCTGAGCAGACACCCGATGCCATGCATCCGGGTGAACCGCACCGCACAGGCCTGGCCGGTAGGCTCAACTGGTTGCGCGCCGGTGTGCTCGGCGCCAACGACGGCATCGTGTCGACAGCCGGCCTCGTGGTCGGCGTCGCCGGGGCGACCAGCGCGGCCCCGGCGATCTTCACCGCCGGTGTGGCAGGCCTGGCGGCCGGTGCGGTGTCCATGGCACTTGGCGAGTACGTCTCGGTCAGCAGTCAACGCGACACCGAACGTGCACTGCTGCGCAAGGAACGGGACGAGTTGGATCGGTTCCCGCAGACGGAACTCGACGAACTAGCAGGGATATACCGGAACAAAGGGCTGTCGGAGGCCACCGCGCGCCAGGTCGCCATCGAGCTGACCGCCAATGACGCATTCGCCGCACACGCCGACGCCGAACTCGGCATCGACCCGCACGCGCTGACCAATCCGTGGCACGCTGCCGGGGCGTCGGCACTGGCGTTCACCCTCGGCTCCCTGCTGCCGCTGGCAGCGATCATGCTCTCGCCCGCCTCGACACGCGTGCCGATCACCTTCGTCGTCGTGCTGCTGGCGCTGGCGCTGACCGGCGCGGTCAGCGCCCACCTGGGCACCGCCGGCGTCACCCGGGCTGTGGTGAGGCTAGTGGCGGGGGGTGCTCTCGCCATGGCTGTCACATTCGGCATCGGCCAACTGGTGGGCGTCGCCGTAGCATGAAACGCGCCGAACCCACGAGCAGCTCCGCCGGAGTCGGGCAGAATCGTCGCCGCCGGAGGCCGCGGGCTGGTCGACCCGCATGGTGTGGCCCCGGACCATGACCTCGTACGCTTCCCCGGCGACAAAACGCACGTCCGTCACCTCGGCCCCTGCGGCTTCGGTCCGTACGCCTATGCGTGCCTCCTGCCCGAGCTACGCCACCACGAGCAACGATTCCGGTCCCTGGTCCAGCACGCCTCCGACCTCACGCTGCTGAGTCGACGCCCACGGCACGGTCCTTTACGCCAGCCCGGCGCTGCAGGACCTGCTCGGGGTGCCACCCGCGCAGGCCGTGGGCCGGCCGGTAGCCGAGGTCCTGCTCGTCGTCGTAGCCGACCGCCTGCGCCAATGCCTCCGCCCGACCGACACCGTCGCCCGGCTCGGCGGTGACGAGCGCCCGGCCGGCGGTGACGAGTTCGTGGTCGTGCTGACCGGCACCACTACAGCCGGTGCCGCCGCCACCGCCGGGCGCATCCTCGAAGCGCTCTCGGCACCGGTGATGATCGAGGGGCGCCAGGTGTCCACCCGCGCGAGCATCGGTGTCGCAGTCGGCTCCGTCGATCAGTTCGACGGACTACTGCACGACGCGGACCTCGCCACGTACCGGGCCAAGCGCGATCCCGCCGGAGCGGGTATGCACGTCATCGACCACACCGCCCATTGGACGCCACCGTCGGCCCGGGCAGCCGAGCTCTCCTGACCGACGCAGCCACCGTCGCCGTGGCGCGGTCACGGCACTCGTGTCCGGAACTTCGTCCGGCGGACCCGTGGGCTCGGTATGGTGACGGGGACCTAGCAGCTCTGGTGATGGAAGCCATATAGCGGACGGAACGAATCTTCCGGACCAGACGGAGTCCGGTGCGAAGCTGTCCGGTCGGGACGCCGGCAGCGACCCGCGGCCGGAGCCGCCCGCGCTGCGCGTCCTCTCCACGATCGAGTACGCGCTGCTGTACCTCACCGCGTGCCTACTGCTGGTGGTCGTCGTGCTCGTCCTGGCCGTCACCGTCGTCGCCGCCGTACGCAGCGGCCTCGCGCTGCCGGCGCGGCTCATCCTCGTCGTGGAGGAGCTGCTCCTGGTATTGATCATCATGGAGGTCTTTGCCACGGTGCTGGCCAGCTTGCGCGGCGCCCGGTTCATGCTGGAGCCGTTCCTCCTCGACGGTGTGATCGCCGTGGTCCGGCACATCCTGTCGATCGTGATCCGGCTCGCCGTCGTGGAGAGCCCGGGGGAGGCGTGGACCCGGCTGGTCGAGCTCGGCGTGGACGCGTTCGTGGTCCTGGCTCTGATCGGAGCCTTGGCCCTCAATCGCTGGTCGCTGCGGCGGACGGCCGAGGATTGACCCGGCTCCGCGTTACCGCGACACCGAGCACCAGGTACAGCGGGTTCCGGAACGCCATGGTCCGGCTCACGCCGATGCTGGCGGCCATGGCGAACACGCCGATCGTGACCGCGGCGATGACGGTGCGTCAGTCAGCGCCCTGCTCGGGCGTACGCGACTGCTTGGCTACGGCGACCGCCGTCCGCCGGGCCTCACCCTGGGGGCCAGGTAGCGGGCGGTGTGCCCGTCGGCTGCGGCGACCTGTGCCGGGGTGCCCGCCGCGACGATCCGGCCGCCCGCGTCGCCGCCGCCCGGCCCCAGATCGACGACCCAGTCGGCGGTCGCGACCACGCCCATCTCGTGCTCCACGACGATCACCGTGTTTCCGGCCTCGACCAGGTCCTGGAGCTGCCCCATGAGCAGCTCGACGTCGGCGGGGTGCAGGCCGGTGGTCGGCTCGTCGAGTAGGTAGAGGGTGTGGCCGCGGTGGGCGCGCTGCAGTTCGGTGGCGAGTTTGATGCGCTGCGCCTCACCGCCGGACAGCTCGGTGGCGGGCTGGCCGAGCCGCAGGTAGCCGAGGCCGACCTCGCGCAGGGTGCCCAGGCTGCGGGCAGCGGCGGGCACGTCGCGCAGGAAGTGGCCGGCCTGCTCGACGGTCATGGCGAGCACGTCGGCGATGGTCGCGCCGCGGTAGGTGATCTCCAGCGTCTCGGGATCGTAGCGCGCGCCGTGGCAGTCGGGGCAGGTCGCGTAGGTGCCGGGCAGGAAGATCAGCTCGACGGTGACGAAGCCTTCGCCCTGGCATGTCGGGCAGCGCCCGGCGGGCACGTTGAACGAGAACCGGCCGGGGCCGTAGCCGCGGGCGCGCGCCTGCTCGGTGTTGGCGAAGACCTTCCGCACGGCGTCGAACATGCCGGTGTAGGTGGCCAGGTTCGACCGGGGGGTGCGGCCGATCGGCTTCTGGTCGACGCGGACGAGGCGGTCGAAGTGCTCCAGGCCGCGCACGTCGGCGGCGAGCACGTCGGTGTCGTCGACCGGTGCGAGGCCGAACTGCGCCTCGGCGGTGTCGTCGGGTTCGGCTGCCGCGACGCCGAGGTGGCGGGCGACGACCTCGGCCACCACCTGCGTCACCAGTGTCGACTTGCCGGACCCGGACACCCCGGTCACCGCGGTGAGCGTGCCCAGTGGCAGGTCTGCGTCCAGGTCGCGCAGGTTGTGCCGGTTGACGCCGCGCAGCCGCAGCCAGCCCGTGGGCCGCCGGGGTTCTCGCCGGGGCGGGCGGGCCCGGCCGGGGAACAGGTACGGCCGGGTCGCTGAGTCCGCAGCGTCGCGCAGGCCGGTGACCGGTCCGCTGTAGACGATCCGCCCGCCGGCCTCGCCCGCACCGGGGCCGACGTCGACGAGCCAGTCGGCACGGCGTACCACGTCCATGTCGTGCTCCACCACGAAGACCGAGTTGCCCGCGGCACGCAGGTGGTCCAGGACCTGCAGGAGCGGCTCGGCGTCGGCGGGGTGCAGTCCGGCGGACGGCTCGTCGAGCACGTACACGACGCCGAACAGTCCCGATCGGAGCTGGGTTGCGATCCGCAGCCGCTGTGCCTCACCCGGTGACAGCGTCGGCGCGGGCCGGTTGAGCTGAAGGTAGCCGAGTCCCAGGTCGACGAGTACGCCGATGCGTTCGGTCAGGTCGGCGGCGAGTGTGCGGGCGACCTCGGTGCGCTCTCCGGACAGCGACGACTCCCACGCGGGCTCCGGATCGGCCAGGGTCGCGGTGGGCCGCAGCACCTCGGCCAGCGCCGACAGCGGCAGCGCGACCAGGTCGGCGATGGTGCGCCCGGCGAAGGTGACCGCCAGCGCCTCGGGCCGCAGCCCGGTCCCGTCGCAGGTGGGGCACGGTCCGATCGTCACGTAGCGCAGGGCGCGTTCGCGGTTGCGTTCGCTCTTGGAGTTGGCCAGCGTGTGCATGATGTGCGACCGGGCGCTCCAGAACTGGCCGTTGTACACGGCCTCGCCCCGGTCGCGGTGCGGGTGCACCTCGACGACCGGCTGTTCGTCGGTGTAGAGGATCCAGTCCCGCTGCGTTTTGGGCAGCCGGTGCCAGGGCCGGTCCACGTCGACGCCGAGCGCGACGAGGATGTCGCGCAGGTTGACGCTCTGCCACGCGCCCGGCCAGGCCGCGACCGCGCCCTCGCGGATGCTGAGCCTCGGGTCGGGCACCATGAGCGGTTCGGAGACCACGTGGGTGCGGCCCAGGCCGTGGCAGGTCGGGCACGCGCCCGCGGCGGTGTTCGGGGAGAACGCCTCGGCCTCCAGCCGCTGCTCGGTGCCGGGCGGATAGGTGCCCGCGCGCGACAGCAGCAGCCGCAGCAGGTTCGACAGCGTGGTCAGCGTGCCCACCGTCGAGCGGGCTCCGCCCGAGCCGCGGCGCTGCTGCAGCGCCACCGCGGGCGGCAGCCCGGTGATCTCTTTGAGCTGCGGCGCCGGCAGCTGGTTCAGCAGCCGGCGCGCGTACGGGGCGACCGACTCGAAGTAGCGCCGCTGGGCCTCGGCGTAGATGGTCGCGAACGCCAGTGAGGACTTGCCCGAGCCGGAGATGCCGGTGAAGGCGACCAGAGCGTCGCGCGGCAGGTCCACGTCGACGTCGCGCAGGTTGTGCACCCGAGCGCCACGGACCCGGACGAACTGATCATGGGTCGGCGGCCGCGTTCTGGGCACGCTACGAGGGTACCGCGAAGCCCGCCCCGAGTTCACCGGTCTGCACTGGATGGCCCTCAAAAACCGCTGGTCAACGAATCCTTCAAACATGTAACCGAGATACCCGCGCCGGCGGACTTGAACTGCATCGGCGGCAGCGCTACATCAGTCGAATGCCAGTTGGTTGGTCGGTCGGGCTGGATGCGCGCGAAGAGTTCGGCCTGGCGATCGAACAGATTGCGGCGCATTCGGACATGTTTCGGAGATTCAGCGGTGCTGGCCGAGCCGCTGGGACGGTACGACACCCTTTCGGGCGATGGGGACCTTGATCCGCGACGGCGGACATCCATACGCAGGGACCTCTGATGCGATCCCGAATCCAGCAGGCCGAGACGGGCCAGCACCAGCGCGCGGGAGCATCGGGAACCGATCAGCTGCCGCGACGGGTCCAGTGGCAGCATGGACAGCAGCCGGTCGTCGGCGACCACGTCGCGGGTCTTCACTGCGCTACCGATCAACACGACATCGGCCTCGGCCAGGAACTCCATCGGGCGCTGGCCGGTCACCTGGCGAGGGGATCGGCGGTCGAGCCCCATCGGCATCGGCGACATCCGCTTCGGCTGACGGAGGCGCTCGGTACCGGATACCCTGTGGCTGATTTGTCCTCTATGTTCGGTCTGGGGACGCCACTGACACGGAGGTTCCCGTGACCGACTTGCGATACCGGATGATCATGGCGCTGAGCGCCATCGACCTGGGCAATCCACTCGCCGAGCAGGTGGCGTCTGTCTGCGCGGAGATCTCCGAGCAGTACTGCGCCGAACTGCACCTGGCCAGCGAGGTGGCACAGCTGGCTATGGACACCGACCCACTGGCCGGCTCCTGCCGGATCGCCGCGGCCGAAGTCGAAACGGCTGGGAGCGTGCGATGACCGTCACTCTCACGCCCTCGCTGGACATACGCCGGGCCGCCGACCGGTTCTGGACCCGCCTGGGCTGGCTCGACTCAAGGCACAGCTTCTCCTTCTCCCGGCACTACGACCCGCAGAACACCCACCATGGCCTGCTCCTGGTCAGCAACGACGACAAGGTCCGCGCCGGCACCGGCTTCGAGACCCATCCACACGAGGACATGGAGATCGTCACCTGGGTGCTGGCCGGATCGCTCGTACACCAGGACTCCACCGGCCATTCCGGCGTCATCTACCCCGGCCTGGCCCAGCGGATGAGCGCCGGCACCGGCATCCTGCACTCGGAGAAGAACGACTCCTGGCGGCTGGACCATACCGCGCCGCACACCGAGCCGGTGCACTTCATCCAGATGTGGGTGGTGCCCGACGAACCAGGGGTGAGCCCCGGCTACGAGCAGCACGAACTGTCCGACGAACGACTCCGTGCGGGCCTGGTGCCGGTGGCCTCCGGCATGGACAGGCACCGTGACGACACGGCCATCCGCATCAGGAACCGTCACGCGGCCCTGCTTGCCGCCCGTCTGGCCCCCGGGCAGACCGTGCAGTGCCCCGCGGCGCCGTTCGTGCACCTGTTCGTCGCCCGAGGCGCCGTGGAACTGGAAGGCAGCGGGCGGCTGGACCGGGGCGATGCGGTCCGGATGACCGCCACCGGCGGCCAGCAGATCACCGGCATCGACGATGCCGAGGTCCTGATCTGGGAGATGCACGCAGCGCTCCAGCTGGACTGACGTCCACATGACCTAATGCAATGGCCGCGTACGACAGGGGAGTGGCGGCGCGCTCCGGCTTCGGCGGCCGCAGCGGGGCGACGTGCGGGTGACACCCCGATCGAAGACGTATACGCCTCCGCGGTGGCCTGCTCAGCCGGGGAGATCTTCTGGGCGCTTGGCGGCGAGCTTGCCGTGCAGCAGTCCGGTGGACTGGCCGACCTCGATGAGGTATCCGTCCGGGTCCCGCAGGTAGCAGCGGATCTCAGCGCCGCGGTCGATCGGCGGTGTGACGAACTCGGCGCCCTTGGCTTTCCACTCCTCATAGCGGGCTTGAATGTCGCCGACTCGCAGGTTTAGGAAGATCGACGTGGTGTCGCCGGGCTGATAGTCGACCAGTGAGATACCGGGCTTGTCGGGTGTGGGCGGCCCGCCTGGGTTCATGATGATCCATGAATTGGCCAGCTTGACGATGCACGGGTTCTCGTCCAGGACCACCGTGCCGCCTAAGACGCGCGAGTAGAAGTCACGGGATTGTGCGACCTCGCGGACGGTGATGAACAAGGTCATCACCATGCCTTCGGTGGGTGCGGGAAGGTCGGCGATGTCGATGTGGGGCGCGGGTTCTGTCATGAAGTTGCTCCACCTTGGCGGCGCTGCAGGGCATCGGGTCCAACTGGGCGTGTCTCAGCGTTGCCTGGGCATGGCGTCCTGCCGGCTGAATGTCCGACTGCGGGTGCCGTCGAGTGGCTCGGTCCCAGACATTATCCTGTGAATCAGTCTCTTAGGTGCATTCGCTGTCATTCAGACGACGCGGTGTCGTTCAGATTGGTCAAGACCTGACGGAGCTCGGCAGCGTACGCCGCGACGGCGTCAACGCTGCGGCAGCAGTGGCGCGGCGGCCGCCCAGGACTGAGGCGAGCATGAGTGCGGGTACGGGATGGGTCGTGGCGCCTGGTCGCGGGGCAGCCCGGACATGACCTCCGGCCGCCGGCCGCCGGTTGTCTGCGCGGCCGCCAGCAGTCCGTCGGCGATGCGGTCGGCTGCCGCGTGCTCGCCGTAGCGGCGCAGGCCGGCGACCGCGATGGCCGTGTCGTGGGGCCACACGGATCCGTTGGGAGCGGGTCCTAGATGGCGAACCCGAACGCGGCGGCGTCGTCGGCGTAGCCGCGGTCGCGGTAGTCGGCGGCCAGGCGTACGTAGCGGCCGTAGTTGTCGTCGGTGGGCCGCTGGTCGGGAGCTGGGCCGGTGCGGCGACCTGCCCGGTGGCGGTCGCTGTCCGGCGCCGTCGGCGTGCCCGGCGGCCGGCGGGAGTTCAGCGTGTACTCGCGCGACGGGGCCTGGGAACTGCCCACCGACACCCACTACCCGGACGCTTTCGCGACCCGCGGGCGGCCTCCCGTGACCGGGGAGGCCGCCCGCAGCCGGTGATCGGCAGCGTTACGGGGTCCAGAAGTTGCCCGAGACCACGATCATCGTCTGCAGTTGCAGGCTGGCCGAGTAGTAGCCCGACGTGTCCAGCGGGGTGGCCTTGATCTTCGTCCACAGCGCGTCGAGCCAGGCCTGGCTGCCCGGGTCGGTCATCGCGGCCACCGCGAACGGTGCGAAGAACGCCGCCTCGGAGCCCGAGCTGATCGCGGTGCCGTTGAGTGCGTACCCGACGGCGATGTTGGACGGGTTGCCGGCGGTCTTGGACTTGATCCAGGTGTTCATCTTGCGGGCCGCCGCCAGCGACTGCGCGTCGCCGCTGGTGACCGCGTCGGCGCCGATCCGCCACGGGTCGCGGCAGGCGTTCCACCAGTACTTGCCGTCGTTGGGGTCCTCCAGCACCTGCCCGGCGGCGGGCTTGGGGGTGGTGTTGGTGTTGATGACGAAGTCGGGCAGCAGGCCGGTGCTGGGGGCGTAGCCGCTCTGCAGCGACGCGGTGACCGACTGGTGCTTGGCCAGGATGGTGTCCCAGGCGGCGTCGCCGGTGGCCTTGCGGTAGGCGCGGAAGTGGCCGGGCATCCAGTCCGAGGTGCGGCTGATGTAGTAGTACTGGTCGCCGGCGCTGCTCCAGTCGCCGAGCAGGGTCAGCTTCGTGGTCGCGTTGATCTCGCTGGCCTTGATCGCGTTGATCCGGGTGGTGGCCAGCGACTTGTAGTTGTACGTGCCCGTGCTGCCCCACTGCTTGTCGGCCAGCAGCAGCGCGTACGCGATCTCCAGGTCCCCGTCGGTGGCGGAGTCGGAGCCGTTGACCGAGGTGCACGAGGTGTTCTGCTCGGCGGCGTGCAGGTTCGGGTTGTTGACCGACGGGTGCGCCAGCACGTACTTGAGCAGCCCGTCGAACTGCGTCTTGGCGTTGGGGTCGGCACCGGCCATCAGCGCGGTGATGACCATGCCGTAGCCCTGCGCCTCGGCGACGTAGGGGTGGTCGGCGTCCGGGGAGAAGACCTCGTACCAGCCGTTGCCGCAGTTCTGCTTGACGAACGCGCTCTTCCACGTGTTGTAGTAGTTGATCACCGTCTGGTCGTGGGTGGCCGCGGCGCCGGTGAGCTTGAGCGTTCCCGCCGCGTACGGCTTGGTGTGCGAGCCGAACGGCACCGCCGGGCCGCCGGGCGGTGGGGGAGAGGTGCTCGGCGACGGGGTGCCCCCCGGCGGGTACACCTCGAACTCGAACAGCGAGTAGCCGTACGCGGTGCCGCGGGCGGTGCCGTACATGCGGATGTAGCGGCCGCTGCCGCTCAGCCCGGTGAGGTCGTCTACCGCGCCGTTGCCGGTGGTGGTCGAGTAGATGGTGGTCCAGGTGGCGGCGTCGGGCGAGACCTCGATCCGGTACGCCTTGCCGTAGGCGGCCTCCCAGCGCAGGGTCACCTGTCCGATCTGCTGGACGCTGCCGAGGTCGACGCGGATCCACTGCGGGTCGCTGCCCTCGGCGCTGGCCCAGCGGGTCGAGGTCGAGCCGTCGACGGCCTGGGCGCCGCCGAGCGTGGACGTCTCGGTGGAGGAGACGGCGGTAGTGCGGCCCAGGGCCAGGTTGGTGGCGGCCTGGGCGGAGGCGGCGAGGACGAGCCCGCCGAGAAGAGTGCCGGCGGTGGCCACGGCGGCGGCCGTGAGCAGGGGTCGGGCCCGTCCGGGCCGGGCTGTTCTACGCATCATTGCGGGTCTCCTGTGGAGGGTCGCGGTGCGTGCCGCAATTGCGGAACGCGGTGATACGAGCGGACATGTGACCGCACGACGGGCGCCGGCGGGCGGTCGCGATGGCCCAGGGCCCCGGGCTCGGGGGGAACTTATGCCAGGGGATGCCCGTGACACAAGACGGTTAGGAAGATTGCCTAACAATTAGCGGAGACCCTTGACGGCATGCGGTCGTCGCCCTAGTCTCCGCCATTAGTAAATCTGATTGCCTAATGTTTCTTCGACATCAAGCGAGGGCGGATGACCCGACCAGCCGGTTCGTCGAAGCTGCTGCGCGCCATGAACGAGCGCGCTGTCCTGGCCCACCTGCTGGACCGGGGCCCCCTCACCCGTGGTGCGCTGCGGGAACTGACCGGGCTGAGCAAGCCGACCACCTCCGACGTGCTGCGCAGCCTCACCGATGCGGGGCTGACGATGGTGGTCGGGCGCAGCTCGGGCGGCCCGGGACCGAACGCCGAGATCTACTCGGCGAATCCGACGGCCGGCTTCGCGATCGCGGTCTGTATCAGGGAGGTCTCCGAGATCCCGGGCCCGTCACTCGTCGCGGCAGTGATCGACGCCGGGGGCGTGGTGCACGCCCGGGTCGAGGACTCGATCGACCTGACGACGCTCGACCCCGTCGACGCGATCAGTGACACGGTGATCCGGGTGGTCGGGCAGGCCGGGGTCCAGGCTGCCGCGGTCCGCCACGTTCAGCTCGGGGTGCCGGGTTCATACGACGCGGCGACCGGGGTCATCCATTACATCGACGTGCCCGGGTTCGACCGGCCCGGTCTCGTCGAACGAATCGCGGCACGGCTGGGCACCGTGGTCGAGGTCGAGAACGACGTCAACCTCGCGGCGATCGCCGAACGCGCCCACGGCGTCGCTGCCGGGGGCGCCGGCTTCACACTCTTCTGGCTCGGTGACGGACTCGGCCTGGCCATCGACCTCGGCGGCACGCTGCTGCGCGGCGCGCGAGGCGGCGCGGGCGAGATCGGCTACGTGCCGGTGTCGCTGCCAACCGTCCGTCCGCCCGCCGACCTGCAGAGCCTGATCGGTGGTCCCGCTGTCGTGGCCCTCGCGGCAGAGCACGGCATCGCGGCCGCCACTCCGGGCACCGCGATCACCACGGCCGTCGCCTCGGCCGACCCGCGGGCCGGTCGTTTTCTCGACGCGGTGGCCGCCCGCGTCGCGCTCGGCCTGGCCGCCGTCGCCGGCGTGCTCGACCCGCCGCTGATCGTCCTCGCCGGCGAGGTCGCCCAGGCCGGCGGGGAGGCACTCGCGCAGCGGGTCCGCGCCGCGCTGCCCGGCACGACCCCGCTCGACATCACCATCGCCGTCACCGCGGTCACCGAAGACGCCGTCCTGCTCGGCGCGCTCGACGCCGGATGGCGAGCGGTGCGCGAAGCACTGATCGACAACCAGCGCACCGCGATGCGGGCCGCCTGACCGGCACCCGCCGCAGCGTGTCCCAGCACTGCTCCTCCGATCAGTACCACCGATCAGCCGCCACGTGGCCCGACCGGCCGCCTTCCCGCACCAGGCGAAGGGCTGGTCGTGCCGTGATCCCGCACCGCCGCACTTCTGATTCCGGAGAGGAACACTTCATGCAACGTCTGCTGAACCGGCGTACGACCTTGGTGGCCGGCCTGGCCGCGGCATTGGCACTGGCCACGGCGTGCACCCCGGCCGAGGCACCGAAGCCGATCGCGACCCCGGGCGTCGAGCCCACCGGCGCGGTCGAACTGTGGCACTTCTTCACCGACCGTGAGGCCAAGGCCGTCGACGAGACGCTGGCCAAGTTCAAGGCGAAGTATCCGAAGGTCACGCTGACCGTCAAGGGCGGCCAGGACGACGCCAAGGTGACCACGGCGATCGGCGCCGGCACCGGTCCGGACGTGGCGATCAGTTACTCGACCGACATCGTCGGCAAGTTCTGCGCCGCCGGCGCGTGGGTCGACCTCAACCCGTACCTGCAGCGCGACGGCGTGGACCTCAACGCGATCGCGGCCGTGGCCCGGTCCTACACGGAGTTCCGGGGCAAGCGGTGTGCGATGCCGTTCCTGGCCGACGCGTACGGCTTCTACTTCAACAAGGCGATGTTCGCCGAGGCTGGGCTGACCGAGGCTCCCAAGACGCTCGCCGAACTGTCCGAGATGGCCAAGAAGCTCACCAAGCGCTCGGCCGACGGCACCATCGAGCGGGCCGGATTCCTGCCCCTGTTCGGGTTCTACGAGAACTCCCCGTCGCACTTCGCGCCGATGGTCGGCGCGAAGTGGCTCAACGACGACGGCACCTCGGCGATCGGCACGGACCCGGCCTGGAAGGAGCTGCTCACCTGGCAGAAGGAGCTCGTCGACTGGTACGGCTACGACAAGCTGGAGAAGTTCCGCGCGTCGCTGGGCGACGAGTGGTCGGCCGACAACGCGTTCCACAAGGGCAAGATCGCGATGGCGGTCGACGGCGAGTGGCGGATGGCGTTCCTCAAGGACCAGGCGCCCGGCGTCGAGTTCGGGGTCGCCCCGCTGCCGGTCAACAAGGCCGAACGCGCGGGCGCGGGCTACATCACGGGCAACGTCATCGGCGTCTCACGGACCGCCCGCAACCCGGAGGCGGCCTGGGCGCTGATCAAGTTCCTGACCACCGAGACCGACACCATCGTGGACCTGTCCAACGGCATCCGCAACGTGCCGACCACCACCGCGGCGCTGACCTCGCCGCGGCTGTCTGCGGACCCCTTGTTCAAGGTGTTCCTCGACATCTTCGCCAACCCGAACTCGGGCACCACCCCGCCGAGCGGGATCGGCCCCGGCTACCAGGAGACCTTCTCCGAGTTCCTGCAGGGGTGGCAGTCCGGGACGAAAAAGGACCTGGCCGCCGGACTGGCCGACGTCGACGTCCGCGTCGACAAGATGATCAAACTGGCCGGCTAGCGGCGATGCCCACCACAGCCAGCCAGGGGAGCGCCGGCCGTAACCGGCGCTCCCCGCGCCACCTCGTCGCCTTCACGTTCATCGCGCCCGCGCTGATCGGCATCACGATCTTTCTGATCTACCCGCTGATCGCCGCCGTCTACTTCTCCTTCACCCGCTTCGACATGTTCAACCCACCGGTCTGGGTCGGCCTGGACTTCTGGGAGTACGTGCTGTTCGACGACCCCACCGTGCGGATCGCGGCGAAGAACACGCTGGTATTCGTGCTGCTGATGGTCCCCGCCCGGACCATCGGCGCGCTGCTCACCGCCATGCTGCTCAACGCGATGAAGCGCTCCCGCAGCATCTACCGCACGCTGTACTACCTGCCCGCCCTCGCGCCGCCGGTCACCGCGACCATCGCGTTCGTGCTGCTGCTCAAACCGGGTACCGGCCCGGTCAACACGCTGCTGGCGACCCTCGGCGTCGAAGGGCCGGGCTGGTTCAACGACCCGGACTGGGCCAAAGCGTCGCTGACCCTGCTCGCCCTGTGGAGCGTCGGCGACCTGATGATCATTTTTGTGGCGGCGCTGCTCGACGTGCCGCAGGCCCTCTACGAGGCCGCGTCACTGGACGGCGCGGGCCGCTGGGCCAGGTTCCGCTACGTCACCCTGCCCACCATCTCGCCGGTGCTGCTGTTCGCCACCATCACGGGCGTCATCGGCACGCTCAACTACTTCACCCAGGCCGCGGTCGCCGGCAGCGTCGCCTCCGGCCAGGTCACCTCGGGCAGCGGCATCGCCGGCACCTTCGGCTACCCCGAGAACTCGACGCTGACCTACCCGATGCGCCTGTACTCGATCGGATTCGGCAACAACCTGTTCGGCGCCGCGAACGTCATGGCGGTCATCCTGTTCGTGGTGTCCATGACCGCCACGATCATCCTGCTGCGGCGATTCAAGGCGTTCAGCGGAGGCGACTCATGACCAGATCCACCGGCCGCGGACACCACATGCTCGGCTTCGTCGCCCGCCACGCGATCGGCATCGCGCTGGCGGGAATGTTCCTCGCTCCGGTCGTCTTCCTGCTGCTCACCTCGTTCATGACCAGCGACCAGACGCTGACCGCGAACATGTGGCCGCAGAGCTGGCACCCGGAGAACTACGTCGAGGCGTTCCGGAAGACACCGCTGCTGCGGTTCATGGGCAACACCTTCCTCTACGCGATCCTCGCCACCGGGTTCATGCTGCTGTCCAGCGTGCCCGCGGCGTACGCCCTGGCCAAGCTGCGGTGGCGCGGCCGCAACACGACGATGGTCCTGATCATCTGCATGATGATGCTGCCGCCGCAGGTCACCACGGTCCCGCTCTACATGATGTGGGCCAACACCGGACTGACCGGTTCACTGTGGCCGCTCATCCTGCCGATGCTGGCCGGCGACGCGTTCTCCATCTTCCTGCTGCGCCAGTTCCTGGTCACCATCCCCGACGAGTACCTCGACGCCGCCCGCATCGACGGCTGCGGCGAGTGGCGCACGCTGCTGCGCGTCATCCTGCCCATGGCCAGGCCCGGCATCGCCGCCGCGGCCATGTTCCAGTTCTTCTACGCCTGGAACGACTACTACGGCCCGTTCCTCTACACCAGCGAGAACCAGAACGCCTGGACCATCTCGCTGGGCCTGGCCTCGTTCCGGTCGCTGCACCACGTCGAATGGCACCTCGTCAGCGCGGCGACCCTGCTCACCATGGTCCCGGTCATCGTCCTGTTCTTCTTCGCCCAGAAGGCATTCGTCCAGGGTGTCACACTGACCGGCGTGAAGGGATAGCACCACCATGAGGATCGCCGTGGTCGGCGGAGGGTCGACCTACACCCCCGAGCTGATAGACGGGTTCGCCTGCCTCGACGCGACCGTCACCGAGATAGCGCTGATCGACCCAGCCGCCGACCGGTTGCCCGTCGTCGGCGGGTTCGCGCAGCGGATCTTCCGCCGCCACGGACACCCCGGGCAGATCACCTGGACCACCGACCTCGACGCCGGGCTGACCGGCGCCGACGTCGTCATCATCCAACTGCGGGTCGGCGGGCAGCGTGCGCGGATCAGCGACGAGACGTTCCCGCTCGAGTGCGGCTGTGTCGGGCAGGAGACCACCGGAGCAGGCGGTCTCGCCAAGGCCCTGCGCACCGTGCCCGTCGTGCTCGACGTCGCCGAACGCGCGCGCCGCCGCGCCGCACCCGGAGCATGGATCGTCAACTTCACCAACCCGACCGGTATCGTCACCCGCGCCCTGCTCGACGCCGGCCACCGCGCCGTCGGCCTGTGCAACGTCGCCATAGGTTTCCAGCGCCGCTTCGCCGCGCTGCTCGGCGTCGCACCCGGGCAGGTGACCCTCGACCACGTCGGCCTCAACCACCTGACCTGGGAACGCGGCGTCCACGTCGACGGCGTCGACCGGCTGCCGGAGCTGCTGTCGACGCATCTCGACGGGATCGCCGACGCGGTGAACCTGCCACCGGCGATCCTCACGACACTCGGTGCGGTGCCCTCGTACTACCTGCGTTACTTCTACCGCCACGACCAGGTCGTCGAACAGGACCGCGGCGCGCCGACCCGCGGCGAAACGGTCGCCGAACTGGAAGGCGCCCTGCTGTCGATGTACGCCGACCCTGCCCTGGACACCAAACCCGACCTGCTCGCCCACCGCGGCGGCGCCTACTACTCCGAGGCGGCCGTCGGGCTCATCGGTTCGCTGCGCAGCGGCGACGGCGCCACCCACCCGGTCAACGTACGCAACGACGGGACCCTGCCGTTCCTGCCCGACGACGCCGTCATCGAGGTCAGCAGCCGGGTCGACGCCGACGGCGCGACGCCGCTGCCGGTCCGGCCCGTCGGCCCCCACCTGTTCGGCCTCATCTCCCACGTCAGCGGATACGAGGAACTGGCCGTGCACGCCGCTGTGAGCGGTGGACGCCACCGCGTCTACCAGGCGCTGCTGGCACACCCGCTGGTCGGTCAGCACGACCTCGCCGACAGCCTCACCGACCGGCTGCTCGCCGCGAACACCGCGCACCTGAGGTGGGCCGCGTGATCAGCGAAAAGACCGTGGTCGCGGTCGACGGCGGCAACTCCAAGACTGACGTCATCATCGCCACCGGCGCCGGAACCGTGCTCGGGCGGGCACGGGGACCGGCGTCCTCGCCGCACCTGATCGGCGTACCCGACGCCATCGGCCTGCTCGGCCGGCTCATCGCACAGGCCAAAGAGCACGCGGGCCTTCACCCGGCGGCGGTGTTCGACCGGGCCGAGGTCTACCTTGCCGGCGCCGACCTGCCCACGGAAGTGCGGATCCTGACCGAGGCGGTGACCGCGGCCGGATGGGCAGACCACAACCGGGTCGACAACGACACCTTCGCCCTGATGCGCGCCGGCACCGACGCCGAACGCGCGATCGCGGTCGTGTGTGGAGCCGGTATCAACTGCGTCGGCCGCGACGCCGGCGGGCGGACCGCCCGCTTCCCCGCCCTCGGGATGATCACCGGAGACTGGGGCGGCGGACACCACCTGGCCTCCCTGGCCCTGTGGCATGCGGCCCGGGGTGAGGACGGCCGCGGTCTGGCCACCCGGCTGACCGAGGCGGTCATCGACCACTTCCGAGTGGCCACGGTCGAAGACCTCGGCATCGCCGTGCATCTCGGCGAAGTCGACGCAGCCCGCATCGCAGAACTGACCCCCGTCCTGTTCACCGCCGCGTCCGACGGGGACGAGGTGGCCCGCCGAATCGTCGCCAAACAGGCAGCCGAGGTGCTCTCCCTGGCCCGGGTCGCCGCCGAGCGGCTCGGCATGCGCCACGAGCCGCTGGCCCTCGTGCTCGGCGGGGGCGTGCTCGCCGCCCAGCATCCGCTGCTGCACCAGGCGATCCTTGAGGGCGTGCCGACCGCCCTACCCTGCGCCGAGGTGGTGGTGTCGGCGCAGGCCCCGGTCGTCGGCGCCGCCCTGGCCGGACTCGACGCCCTGGGCGCGACGGCAGACGCGAAGTCCGTGCTCAGGACTGCCGGGTAGCAGCATCACAGAAAAGGCAAACAGTTTTCCCAATCTCTTGACATCGAACGACGCCATTGCAATGCTCTTCGCAAGCGGCTTGGCGCGGCTCCGCTGCACCTGCGGAAGTGACGTGCTCAGTGAACAACTGCCCCGGCCGGTGGACTTCTCCTACCTCTTGGAGACACCGTGCGCTGGAAAACAAAGCTGCCCACCCTCGCCGCGGCCGCCACCATGCTGGTGGCTACGGCGCTGATCGTGATCGTCGACCCGGCCGACGCCGCCGACGTCCTCCTGTCCCACCACCGGCCCGCCACCTCCTCGTCGACCGAGAGCAGCCAGTACGGTCCGGGCAACGCCGTCGACGGCAACGCCACGAGCCGCTGGGCCAGCGTCGAAGGTGCGGATCCGCAGTGGATCCGGATCGACCTCGGTTCGTCCGTCGCGATCAACCGGGTCAAGCTGACCTGGGAGGACGCCTACGCGTCGGCGTACCGGCTGGAGACTTCGCCGGACGGGACCGCCTGGACCGCCGTCAAGACCGTGACCGGCGCCGACGGCGGCACCGACGACCACACCGGCCTCAGCGCCACCGGACGGTACCTGCGCATGTACGGCACCGCACGCGGCACGTCGTACGGCTACTCGCTGTGGGAACTGGAGGTCTACGGCCCGGACGGCGCCCCGGACCCCGGCGCCGCCGACTACCAGGCCGAGAACGCCACACTCTCCCAGGCCGCGGTCTTCAGCAACCACGCCGGATACACCGGGACCGGCTTCGTCGACTACACCAACATCGCCGGCGGCTACATCGAATGGACCGTGACCGCGGCCGCGGCCGGCAGCCGACCGGGCACCATCCGCTACGCCAACGGCAGCACCGCGGCCCGACCGATGGCCATCGCGGTCAACGGCACCACCGTCGCGACCGGGCTCGCCTTCAACCCCACCGGCAGCTGGAGCACCTGGACCGACCAGACGATCAACCTGACCCTGCAGGCCGGCGCCAACACCGTACGTGCCACGGCCACCACCGCCACCGGTGGCCCCAACGTGGACAGGCTGACACTGGGCACCGCGCCGACCGCCTCGCCCACCGCCTCGCCCGCGCCCTCCAACTCGCCGTCGCCGTCGCCCAGCCCGCCGGGCGCAACCACCTTCACCGTCGCCGCCGCCGGTGACATCGCCGACCAGTGCACCGCCAGTTCCAACTCCTGCCAGCACCCGAAGACCGCCGCACTTGTCACGGCGATGAACCCGGAATTCGTCATCACCATGGGCGACAACCAGTACGACGACGCCCGCCTGTCGGACTTCCAGAACTACTTCGACAAGACCTGGGGCAAGTTCAAGTCAAAGATCCGCCCCGCGCCGGGAAACCACGAGACCTACGACCCGGCCGGTGAATACGCCGGCTACAAGTCCTACTTCGGGGCGATCGCCTACCCGCAGGGCAAGAACTACTACAGCTTCGACCACGGCAACTGGCACTTCATCGTCCTCAACTCCAACAGCTTCGACGACGCCGCGCAGATCTCCTGGCTCCAGGCCGACCTCGCCGCGAACACCAAAGGCTGCATCGCCGCGTCCTGGCACCACCCGCTGTACAGCTCCGGCGACCACGGCAACGACCCGGTCAGCAGGCCGATCTGGCAGCTGCTCTACAACGCGCGCGCGGACCTGGTTCTCAACGGCCACGACCACCACTACGAACGGTTCGGCCCGCAGAACCCCAACGCCGGCGCCGACCCCAACGGCATCGTCGAACTGGTCGGCGGCATGGCCGGCGCGCCGCCCTACCCGATCGTCAACGTCCAGCCCAACAGCCTCAAACGGCTGTCCGGGACGTACGGGGTGATCAAGCTGACGGTCACCGACAGCACCTTCTCCGCGCAACTGATCGCGACCGACGGCGCGGTCAAGGACACCAGCCCCACCTACGCCTGCCACTGATGTACATCACCGCCAACCGTGCGCCGGGACGGGCGCTGCTGCGCTCCGTCCCGGCGAACGTCCTCGCCCTCGGCATGGTCAGCATGGTCACCGACATCTCCGCCGAGATGGTCACCGCCGTCCTGCCGCTCTACCTCGTCCTCGCACTCGGGCTCAACCCCCTGCAGGTCGGCGTGCTCGACGGCCTCCACTTCGGGGTGACCGCGCTGGTGCGCCTCGCCGGCGCGCACGCAGGCGACCGCTGGCGCCGGCGCAAACTCGTCGCCGCCGGCGGCTACGGCATCTCGGCCCTGGCCAAACTCGGCCTGCTGCTGGCCGGCACCTCCGTGGGCGCCCTCGGCGCCGTGATCGCCGCGGACCGCACCGGCAAGGGCATGCGCACAGCCCCTCGGGACGCGATGATCTCACTGTCCACCCCGCCGGATCAGCTCGGGCACGCATTCGGTGTGCACCGGGCTATGGACACCTTCGGGGCGTTGCTCGGCCCGCTCGCCGCGTTCGGGATACTCGCCGCGACCGCCGGGTCCTACGACGCCGTCTTCGTGACGGCCTTCTGCGTCGCGGCGCTGGGCCTGGTGCTGCTCGCACTCTACGTCCGCGACCCGCGCAGCAGCGTCCCGGCCGACCCGCCGCGGATCGGGACGGCCCTGCGCGCCATCGCCGGCGAGCGCGAGTTCCGGCGGATCTGCGCCGTCACCGTCCTGCTCAGCCTGGTGACGGTCAGCGACTTCTTCGTCTACCTGCTGCTGCAGAAGCAGCTCGTCATGCCGCCCAGGCTGTTCCCGCTGCTGCCACTCGGCACCGCCGCCGTGTTCCTGCTGCTCGCCGTGCCGCTCGGACGCCTGGCCGACCGGACCAGCCGGGCCAAGGTGTTCCTCGGCGGGCACCTCGCCCTCCTCGCCGCCTACCTCGTGCTCGCGAGCATGGGGACCGGCACCGCTGTGCTGATCACGGTCCTGGTGCTGCACGGCGCCTTCTACGCGGCCACCGACGGCGTCCTGATGGCGGCCGCCGGACCGCTGCTGTCCGAGGCCCTGCGCACCAGCGGCATCGCCGTGCTCCAGACCGCGCAGGCGCTCGCCCGGCTCGGTTCGTCAGTCGTCTTCGGCGCGCTCTGGACCGCCTGGGACGCCCGGACCGGCCTGCTCGTGATGGCGGGTGGCCTTGCGCTGTCCCTGCTCACCGCCCGGAAGGTGATCCTGTGAAACGTGCTCTCATCCTCGCGGCGGCTACCGTGACGCTCGCTGCGGTCGCGATCACCTATGCCGTGACCGCCGCGGTCGACTCACCGGCAGCCGGTGTGGCCCTGGACACCAGCCGCTCGGGGCAACTGCTGTTTCTCGACGCAGCCAGCAGGGTCGCGGCCGTGCCGGCCGACGACCCGGGCGCGGCCCGTACCGTCGGCGATCTGCACTGTCGACGTTTCCACTCGTCCGGCGGAACCGCGGTCTGCCTGGTGGCCGAGGTGCACGGCGGCCTGCCCGGGACGAGCGCGCTGATCCTCGACAGCGGCCTGCGCGAGACGAACCGGCTCAACCTCGCGGGCATCCCAAGCCGCGCCCGGGTCTCACCCAGCGGCAGAATGGTTGCCTGGACGGTCTTCGTGACCGGCGAGACTTACAACGCCACCGGCTTCTCCACCTGGACCGGGATCCTGGACACCAGGACCGGCTATCCGATCGTCAACATCGAGACCATCCCGCTCTACCTCGACGGCAGGCGTCACCATGCCCCGGACGTGAACTTCTGGGGCGTCACGTTCGCCGCCGACGACAACCGCTTCTACGCGACGGTCTCCACCCGGGGCCGAACGTACCTGGTCGAGGGCGACTACCGTAAGTGGGAGGCGCGGTCGTTGCGGGGCAATGTGGAATGTCCCTCGCTCTCACCGGACGGCAGACGCCTGGCGTTCAAGAAGCGGGTCTCGCCTTCGTCCGCCGGGCCGTGGCGGCTGCACGTACTGGACCTGGCCACGATGCGGGAGACGCCGCTGGCGGAGACTGCCAGTGTCGATGACCAGGTGCAATGGCTGTCCGATGAGCTGGTCGCCTACGCGAAACCGGGCGCAGCCGGCAGCTCGGACATCTGGGCCGTGCCCGCAGACGGCTCCGGTAGCCCTCGACTGCTCATCGGCTCCGCGTCTTCACCCAGCGGCTTCGACGTGATGCGGCAGCCGGTCAACGCCACCTCATGACCGCCCAGCCGCTCGGTGGCCACGGCCAGGTCGTAGGCGGGTCGGCCTTCCGCTCCGCGGGTCAGGTGCGCGTCGCCGATCACAGCGTCGAGCCGGGCATGGCCCTGCTGGCGCTGCGCGAGCAGCAGCAGATGATCACATCTGGTCGTGGCGATGCGGGTGGACGGGTCAGGTGGCGCCGCTGAGCCAGGGCAGCAGCGCCGCGTCAGGGGCCGCGGCGGTGCGCCCGGCGTCGGTTAGCGGGGTGAGGTCCGCCTCGTGGATGGCGACGGTGGCTCGTCTGGTTGCTGCACCCGCTGAGGCGAGTCGGCTGCGACAGTGAACGGGTGGCGCAATCGATGCATCGTCACCTGACCGCAGTTGGATGATCGCGGCGCGGCCTGCCGCTGTTCCGTCGTGGGCGGAGCAAGAAACGGTGCCCTGCGACCGTCGGCTGAGGCAGGGGTCATGTTTGGAGAAGGCGGAGCGTCGGCAGCCGGGTGCCGGTCGTGGCTGAACCCGCCGGGGACGGTCGACGGGCGGGCATCGGCTGGGCGCGGCGGCGTGGTGATCACTGTCATGTAAGCCTTCCTCGAACGGCACGTCGCAAAGAAGGCACGGGCCGCAGCCACGAGACAACGTAAGAACGAACCCGAACAAATGGTGGATGATACGCCGAACGGCGGCCGGCTGAACCTGTCAGGCCGCCGTTGCCGACGGCGGATCAGAGCGAGCGGATGTCCGACGCCTGAGGGCCCTTCGGCCCCTGGGTCATGTCGAACTGCACGCGCTGGTTTTCGTCGAGGTTGCGAAAGCCGTGCCGGAGATGGCCGACAAGTGGGCGAAGACGTCCGCACCGCCGCCGTCCTGGCTGATGAAGCCAAAGCCCTTGTTGCTGTTGAACCATGTCACGGTAACTGTGACCATGTCTGCTCCCTCGCAGGCTGTTCAGACCGCACGACGCGGCCGCACGCCGCCACGTTGATCACCCGCTTGGGAAACGACACAAAGGAGAAAGCGCCTGCATGGGTCTTGGCCAGACCACCAGGCACCGAAACGTCTACGGAAATCAAACTGCAACTCACTCACCGTAGCACGGCATTTGCCGCGCGCCGGCACCATCGCGCTGCCGTCGTCACCGCACTGCGCCACGTGGCGCGATTTCGATCGCCGCGACGCGTCGGCCGTGCAGCGCGACGAGCCGGCCATCGATCGTTGAACCTAGATGTAGGAGTCAAGGACGGCAGTGCCGCGCCAGGTGTGCGTAGAGTGGACGGCGGATCAACTCGCCGACGCGATCACCGTAGAAGAAGGACATGACCTTGGCGTTAGCCCCTCCCACGTTCGCTCCGCCACTGTTGCGCGAACCCGCCAGGACCCTCCGCCAAAGAGGGGCGGACAGTTTTCACGCCTCGCTCGCCGCGGCCCTGGCCATCGGACTGGAGAATGCTCTTGAAGCGGGTGACCACCCAAGGGCGATCAGCTTCATCAACCGCGGCTTCGCCGAAGGCAGTCCGCAGCTGGGCTGCGACCTGCTCTGCCGGGCAATGGCGGTCGTCGGGACTGCCCGGACCTGGACCGTGCAGCTGACGCCCCAGCGATCACCTTAGCCGCCCCACACGCCCCACCTGGCGGGGGGCGTGTAGACGGACCGGTCGACTGGCGGCCATGCGCCGGCCGTGTCAGGTGTGGTGCCGAGCATCTCGGCGGTCCGGAGCATCAGTAGCGGGTCGTCTTCGAACATGTCCTGCGGCTTTTGACTCATTCACATCTTCACGACGAGGGCCCCGGCGCGAGAGCGCCGGGGCCCAGGGTTACGGGTAGAACACCATGATCGGCTAATCGCGCCGAAGTGTCGTGTCCGCTCTGGCTGCCGTAATCGGCGCCAGGCGAGAGGATCGCGTAAGCGTGACCGAGACCACCTTTCGTGCGGACGGAACAGCGGCGACCGCCAGGCTAGAAACGACAGCCTGCAACGGGCGATCCAGCGGTGTACCGCCCTCCCTTTCTCTCTGCTTCCACTTGCCTTGCTGTCGTGCCATCCGCCGGCGCTGGAGCCCCACGCAACTCCATGGCCCCACTGCGTACGGCGGACTGTCCAACCCAGGCGAAGCCCTGAACCTTGCCTGGCCTCGCCTGCTTTCATGGCCAACAAGCAGGCACGGCCGACTGCTCCTGTTACGGTGCAACCCCGACCGAACCCGGCCTCACCGGCAACGCCGGGCCCAAACCGCGACCCGGTATTGGTCGGCCTGTACTGCTCGTGCGGCACCATGAACGAACTCGTGCCGTCTTCGCGTTGGTCCAGTACCCGCATGGGCGGGCAATGTTTCGTCGGCGTCTTATTTTTCCTCCGGTGACGGGCATCCACCTGCCCGTCGCGGCCGTAGGCGACGAGCGCTCGACAGCCGCCCACATGAAGGACGGCGTTGCCGACCATTCACCGACGATCAGCGCTGCGACGTCGAGCCAGTCCGGCTCGCTGGTGCCCCAGCCGGCGAGCACGCGCCATGGCCGCCTGCGCAGCGGCGCACCGTTTCCCGTAATCCCCTCCGGGGTGTATGGTCAAGGGCACAGTTTCTTGTTCGTGGATCTTCCACCTCGCCGGGGCGTTCTGCCCGACGTCGGGTTCTCCTTCCGGATTACCGCGGTTGCCGCTGCTCGAGACGGCCCATCGGGGGCCTCGCGAAGCGCAGCCCCCTTATCCAGGAGAACCACATGGCAATCGGCACCGTTAAATGGTTCAACGCAGACAAGGGCTTCGGCTTCATCACCGTTGACGGCGGCACCGCCGACGTCTTCGTGCACCACTCGGTCATCCAGCTCGACGGCTACCGTGAGCTGCGCGAGAGCGAGCGGGTCGAGTTCGACATCGTGCAGGGCCCGAAGGGTCCGCAGGCCGAAGCCGTACGCCTGGTCTGATCCACCAGCCATTTCCCGTACGCGTGGCCGGCACCGCGTATGCCGCTACGCCGACCACGCGTACCCATCCACCGTCCCGACGGCTGCCCGGAAACGGGTGAGAGCCGCCGTGTGCGCGACTCCGAAAGGCTCCAATTTGAGCACAGCAGTCTCCGAACGGCCACGCCGCCGAGTGCGCCGACCCGCACGGGCGTCGGCCCCAGCCGCGACCGCTTCAGCACCAGCCAGTTCGCCCACCCTGCCGGACGCGGAAAGCTTCGCCCAACTTCCGCTGCACCCGGCGCTGCTGGACACCCTCGCGGCGCACGGGCTGACGGTGCCGTCTGCGATCCAGGCTCGCAGCATCGCTGACGCCGTCGCAGGGTGCGACCTGCTCGGCCGGGCGCGCACCGGTTCGGGCAAGACACTGGCATTCGGGCTGCCGATGCTGACCCGCCTGGCGGGGCGCCGGGCCGGCGCACGCCGCCCGCTGGGGCTGGTGCTCGTGCCCACCCGCGAGCTGGCCGCGCAGGTCAGTGCGGCGCTGACCCCATACGCCAGGGCGCTGAACCTGCGCATCGTGACCGTCGTCGGCGGGCTGTCCCTGGTCCGGCAGAGTGAGCAGCTGCGCTCCGGCGCCGAGATCGTGATCGCCACTCCGGGCCGGCTGAACGACCTGGTCGACCGCGGCGACTGCCGGCTCGACCAGGTCGAGATCACCGTGCTCGACGAGGCCGACCAGATGGCTGACATGGGCTTCCTGCCCCAGGTCACCAGTCTGCTGACCGCGACGGCCCAGGGCGGGCAGCGGATGCTGTTCTCGGCCACGCTCGACGGCGACGTCGACCGGCTGGTCCGGCGCTTCCTGAACAACCCGGCCCGGCACGCGGTCGACCCGCCCGCCGGGGCGGTCACCACCATGGAGCACCACCTGCTGCACATCGACGCCGCCGACAAGGACGCCACCACGGCCCACATCGGCGCGCGCGACGGCCGGGTCATCATGTTCGTCAGGACCAAGGACCGCGCGGACCGGGTTGCCCGAGGGCTGCTGGCCAGGGGCGTCACCGCGGCGGCCCTGCACGGCGGCAAGTCGCAGCCGCAGCGCACCCGCATCCTCGACCAGTTCAAGTCGGGCGCGGTCAACGCGCTGATCGCCACAGACCTGGCGGCGCGGGGCATCCACATCGACGACCTCGACCTGGTCGTCAACTACGACCCGCCGAACGACGCCAAGGACTACCTGCACCGCGGCGGCCGCACCGCCCGCGCCGGGCGCACCGGCACCGTCGTCACCCTCGTGGCCGATCACGAACGTCGGGACACCTCCCGCTTGCTCGCCGCCGCAGGAGTCAAAGCGCGCACGACGTCGGTGGCCCCGCACGACCAGGAGCTGTCGCGCATCACCGGCGCGCGTACCCCTTCCGGGATCCCGGCCGTGCTCGCCGCGCCGCGGTCGTCGGCACCCGACGCCGCTCAGCCCGTCCGTCGCTCCCGCCGCAGCCGGAGAACCCGCTGAGCATGGCATCGCAGCACAGGCCGGCCTGTGCCGGACACCGCCACCACCGGTGGTGTCCTGTTGCCTGAGCAGCTGCGCATCCGACTGCAGGCACAGGCCGGCGGGTTTTGCCTGCTCGTCGCCGGCGAAATAGATGTCGCCACCGCGTACCTGCTCGGCAAAGTGACCGGTGCCGTGCTGGCCACCCGCCACACCGCGAATCTGACCATGGACATGTCAGCGGTCACCTTCATCGACGCAGCGGGGATCGCGGCGGTCATCGGCTGCCACCGCCAAGCGGCCCAACACCGGCGGCCGTTTTTCATCGTCAACCCGTCGCGCGCTGTCACAGCCAAGATCGGGCTGTGCGGAGTCGAACATCTGCTCGCCAAGCCGCTCCTACGGCGTCTCGACGCTCAGGCACCGAGAACGGGCCGCGGCGGACACCGCGGCACGCGGCCTCCATCGCCGCGACCACGTACCGCACGCCCGTGACAGTCGGCAGGTGCGTGGGGCCACCGTCACGACGGCCCGCGCACCTGCCCGCCACTGCCCGAGATCAGGAGAGCTGCCCGGGTCAGCTGGTCAAGCCGGACGTGAGAGGTGCAGGACGGCAGTGACCCGCGTGCCGCGCAGGTCGCCGGCGATGGTGACCTCGCTGCTGAACTGGCGGATGATCAATAGGCTGCGGCCTCCGCCGGACTTTACCGAGACCTGCTGGGCGCTGGCTTGGTCGGGGTTCACGATACCGAGGCCGTTGTCGGTGACCTCGCGGTGCAGCGCGTCACCGACGCGCCAAAGCCGCAGACGACCTCCGCCATCACCGTGGCGGATCGCGTTGGCGGCCGGTTCTGTTGCCACGACGAGGATTTGCTCCGCTGTTCGGCAGCCTTGCCGTCCTCGGCGGCGTGCGCGCTGACAGCGGCCCGGAGCCGTCCGGTGCCGTGAACCCGCAGACGAGTTCCGTGCCGGTCGCCGGAAACGCCCGATCCTGCGCTGCCTGTGGGTCGGCGGCGGTCATGGCGCGCTCCCAAGCGCAGCCCGGCGTCGGCCGCCCCGATGACGTCGAAGACCATCGCCACTTTCCGGGAGCACTCCTCGGCGGTCACCGGCTGGCCCGCCAAACCAGCCGCCTCGGAAGATCAGCGGCGGCCCTCCTTGGTCGGGGTGCGGCTTCGCCAGAACCCGACTGGTGGTGCGTCAGCGCGCGGCCAGGCCGTGGTGCCGGGCGACGGCAGCTGCGAGTCTGCGTCCGGCCTGTCGCGCGGCTCGACCGCGCTTTCGACCTGGCCCGGCCCCTGGGCGTGTTCTCGCTTCAAGCCGCGATCTCGGCCTGCCACGCCCGCGCGGCGACATTCGCGGTCACCGACTGGGTCGCCATCCTCGCGCTCTACGACGCACTCACCCAGATCGCCCGGTCACCGGTCGTGGAGCTCAACCGCGCGGTCGCCGTACTCCACGTCGACGGACCCGAAGCCGCACTCGCCACGACCCGACCACTGCTCGCCGACCGCCGGATGGCCGGCTACCACCTGCTGGGCGCGGTGCGCGGGGACATCCTCACCCGGCTCGGCCGCCACGCCGTGGCCGCAGCCGAGCTGGAACGCGCGGCCGAGCTCGCACCGACCAGGCAGGAGCGGCAGCTCCTCCTCGGCCGCATGGCGCAGGCGCTCGCCGACCGCAACGCCGGCTGCCAGTCCGGCCAGGAGCCGCCGGCGGTTCGCCGCCCGTGACCGGCTGCCGTCCCGCTGGATCGGGCGTGAGCGGGCCAGAGGACGTCACCGCCTGAGCCCGCCTCGACCACGCCGACGGCGGGCAGCCCAGGTGACCAACTTGGCCTGCGCGCACACTGCGGTCGCCACCAGCCCCATCAGCTCATCGGGACTGCGTCGAGCTGCTGCTGGTACAGCGCCACACGTTCCCGGACCGCCTCGTTCGGCGCCGCCGCGTGTGCCTGACCGGCGAGCGCCAGTGCGTCCTGCCAATGCCTTCGTGCCCGCCCCGGATGACCGGCAGCATGGGCCAGCTGCGCCAGTCGCTCATACACCTCGGCCTGCCCGAGCAGGCTACTGGCGTCGTCAGGGTCGAGCACGGCCTGGTGCCGTCGACTGGCCAGCGCCTGCCGATACAGTGTGCGGGCCGCCACCGGATCGCCGCTGTCGCGCAGCCAGTCGCCCAGGCGCAGGCGGGATTCAGCCAGGTCGTGGTGCAGCCGGCCGAGCCGCGGCAACCGGTTGACCAGGCTCTGCGCGACCTCCAGCGATCGTTCGAGGTGGCCGCGGACCTCCTCCGGCTGTCCGTTGGCAAATGTGTAGTCGGCCATGCGGCGCAACGCGATGCCCAGGTCGCGCTGCCCGTCGATGCTGGCGGGGTCGGCGTCGGCCAGCTGCTGAGCCAGCGCCTGCGCGCTCAAGAAATGCTCCTGAGCGCACGACAGGTCGCCGGCGGCCAGGTCCATGTCGCCCAGCCGCCAGTGGGAGGCGAGCAGTCTCCGCCGGGACTCGACGCTGCTCGGGTCGGCCTCGACGAGCCCGGTCGCGACCGAGGCGGCCTCCGCGGTCAGCTGCCGGGCCTGTTCGGCGTCCGGGCCGGTGAATCCGAGCAGGTCGGCGAGGTCGCCGACGCCGTCGAGCAGGTCGGCGAGCAGGACTGCGTTCTGCGGGTCGCCTTCTACCAGCTGCCGCCGGATCTGCAGGGCCTGTTCGACCAGGTCCCTGGCCGCCACGATGTCGCCGTCGGCCTGGTGGACCGCGGCGAGGGTGTCCAGGCAGGCGCTGAGGTCGCGCTGCAGCGCCGGTTCGCCTGACTGCGCGTCGGCCAGGCGCTGCCGGATCTGCAGGGCCTGGCCGGCCGCTTTCAGCGCGGCGCCGGTGTCAGCGCTGTACAGGCTCAGCCGGGCGACCTTGTCCAGGCTCAGGGCCAGGTTGCGCTGGTATGGCACGTCGTCGGGCGCTGCCTCCGACAGCGCCAGGTCGATGGCGAGAGCCTGTTCGTAGTAGGTCCGCGCCCGCGGGATGCGGCCGAGCCGGTGCAGCAGGCGCGCCTGCCCGTCCAGTGCCGCGCTGAGCGCGAGCAGCGCTGCCGCGTCCTGCGGTGCGGCCTGGGCAGCCTGCCCTGCCCGTGCCACCAGCTCCTCGCCTTTGGCCGCGGCGGCGGTGCTGGCGCCGATCGCCTCCAGCGCGTCGCGTTCCCGGCTGAGCAGCGCCGGGTAGGCGGAGTGGCCGTCGGGCAGGGCGGTGGTCACGTCGGCGAGGAACGCCGCGACGGTGTGCTGCCCGCCCAGGCTGGGCAGTGTGGACTCGGCGAACTCCGCCAGCTCGTCGAACCGGCCGGCGGCGGCGAGGTGGTGTACCGCCTCGATGAGGGTCGCGAAGTCGGCCCGGCTGTCGGCGACGATGTGGCGGCACATGGCCGCGGCCCGCTCGTGTCGGCCGAGGCGCGATGCGCCCTGCACCGGCGTCAGGGCCTCGCGCAGCCATGGCTCCACGGCGACCGCCTCACCGCCGGTGACCAGGGTGAGGTCCCGCAGCCGCGCGACGTGACCCGCCGTCTCCGCCTGCTCCTGCTCCGACACCTCCCGGCCCTGCACCGCGTACGCGAGGTCGCCCGGCGACAGCGCCACCCGGCACACCGCCGCCTGCAGCAACGTCTCCCGCTCTACCTCGGACAGCAGGCCCAGCAGGTCGTCGAGCAGCATGTCGCGGGCCGCCAGAGCCACCGCCTGCCGGGTCGCCTCGACAGCGCCGGGCGCGGCGCCGGCCGAGCGGGCAATCGTGATCTGCTCCAGCCTGGCGAGCCTGCGCAGCCGCTCGCCGACCTCGGGCAGCCGGGCCCGGCCGCCGCCGCGCAGCAGCGCGTCGACGAACTCCAGCAGCCGCGGATGGCCACCCGCGACCTGCAGCACCGTCTCGCGATCGGCAGCGGCCAGCTCACGCATCGCGGGCAGCCGCAGCACCATCCGGCGCAGCTCGGCGTCGCCCAGCGGCGGCACCTCGACCCGCAGCAGCGCCACCTCTCCCGGCACCGGATAGCGGCTCGCCACCAGGACCTTGCCGCGCTCCGCGGCCTCGCACAGCGCCGTGAAGGCCCGCGCGAACCCCGGGTCGGCGAAGCCCGCGCCGCCCGCGGTGAGGTTCTGCTCGAAGTCGTCGAACACGACCAGCAGCCGCCGCGTGCGCAGCGCCGCCGTGACCGCATCCAGGGCAAGGGCCTGGTCGCCGTGGTCTCCTTGGTCTGTCCCGGCGGCCGCGTCCGCGATGAGCTGCTCCGGATTCCACAGCCCGTGGTGCACGAGGACCGTCCACGGGTCGTCGACGTCGTCACGCAACCGGTTGACCACACGGCCGGCCAGCGCGCTCTTGCCGATCCCGGCGGCTCCGGTCAACATCACACCGTTGACCAGCGGTGACCTGCCGCCGGAGGGGACCTCGTCACGCAGCACCCGCGACACGTTGCGCAGCAGCGCGCGCCGGCCGACCAGCTCGCCCAGCGACAGGTCGCGCGCGTCCGCGCCGCCGGGCAGCTCCGTCGGGTTGCTCAGCGGCTCGGGCACGGCAGCGGCGTCCCACAGCGGGCCGTCCCCGGCCGCGAACAGCGCCGCCACCGCGTACTCGGGCCGCTGCGGCGCCGGGACGCCCTGCGCGTCGTCGAACAGCGCCGACCTCGCCTCGGCCAGCGCCTCGGCGACCGAGGTGTTCTGCTCGGCAAGCGTTCGGTAGACCCGGGTGATCAGCCCGGTCGCGTACACGTCGGTGACCGTGGTCTGCATCGCGATGACCCGCTCGGCGCCGTGCCGCAGCAGGGTCACCGCCAGGCCCGCGTCCGCGTCCGCCGCGCCCCCGCAGCTGGACAGCACGATCAGCGGCAGTGCCCGCCCGCCGCGCCGCAGCGCCCGCACCAGGTCCTCGGCCTGCACCTCGATCGCGTTGCCGTCCCGGTCCTCCAGCTCCACCCCGTACGGAGATCCGTGCGCGGACAGGTGCAGCACGTGGTACGCGTCGCGCCGCAGCGCTTCGGCGATCTCCTGAGGGCCTGCTGTCTCCAGGATCGTCACCTCGGCCCGGCCCAGTCCACCGACGACCCCGACGATGGCCTGCATCTCGGCCTCGACGTCCAGCGCCGGATTCTCGGTGACCTCGGGCGCCCCGACCGCCACGAGGATCTTCAACGGACCGGGCGACGGCGTGACGGCCAGGTGCGCCACGCCGGCGACGGTCCGGGTCAGGCGTACGCCGTCGACGGTGGCCAGGCTCTGCTGGTCGGTGAGCTGGATCAGCTCGAACGGAAGCTCATGAGCCGCCCCGTCGGCTTCGATCACGACATCCACGACGGTGCCCTCGGCGGCCTTCGTGACCAGGGTGGTGAGCTGGTCGAGACAGTCGGCGTCGAACAGCGCCCCGGACAGCCGCTGCCCGAGCCGCGCCAGCCGCGTCTGCGCGTCGGGCAGGTCCAGCAGCGACCAGACCTCGTCCCGCCCGAACGGCAGTGGTTCGTCCCGCTCGCACAGCAGCGTTCCGGACAGCGTCGTGGCGCAGCGGACCCGGCCGCTCGCCACGCTCACCACCAGGCGCAGCTCGTGGCGGGGCGTCGGATCAGGCGTACCGCAGCGCTCGTGCAGCGCGGCCACCAGGGCGGCGACGCCGCGGCGGCTCAGCGTGCGCAGCCGGAAAAGCGGGACGGAGTGCGCGGACAGGAACGCCGGCAGGTGGCGTACCGTGCCACCGGGCAGCACCACCGGCAGCACCGCGGCCGGGGACTTCTCGCCAGCGGCGGCCAGGTCCGCGATGGCGCAGGCCGCCTGCCGCAGACCCTCGTGCTCGCCGGACGGCTCCCCGGCGGCGGCGATCTCCCGGTAGACCGGCGAGCCGACCACCACGACCGCGGCGGCGGAAGTGAACTCGTCAGGCGAGCCGTCCGGTGCGGATGCCATCCTCGCGTCGAGGCCCGCCGCGCGCAGCAGGATCCAGAGGTCCTGGACCGCGTCGACATGCGCCTCATCGTCAGGGGCGTACGTGATGACGATGTGACCGGCCCGCGCACCGTCGGTGGCGGACCCGTGGACGCCCGGCGTGAACGTGGCGCGGCCCAGCCTGGTGGAACTCATGACCAAACTCCCGATTCCGTCCGTGCGGATGCGGCCCCGCCCGGAACTGGTATGCCGGGAATGTATGCGCCGAAGGTGAGGCAGGTTCCACCGGTATCCGCAATGTCCTCACCGCCCGGCAACGCCGTGGGTCAGCGCTGATCCGACCGGCGTTGTCGCCACGGCCACGAACGCACCGAGCAGCATGCGGTCGCCCCCTACCTAGGTGCGCAGGCAGCCGGTGAACAAGGTCGTTCGTCGCGATCACACCTGCCAGCACACGGGTCCTCCGGCGGCGGGCTGATACCGGAAGTAGCTGCCGGTGCAGTGATGCACGCAGGTGGGCTGCGTCGATCGGAGCGATCGGGTCCAGCCGTTGGAGCAATGTCCGCAGAGCACGCGTCGCGTTGACCGTGCCCGCTCTGCCTCGGCGGTGTGTCTCCGCGGCCGGCCCGCCAGTCCCGTGGCGCGGCGCAGTTCGGAGATCAGTGCCGTCCCGCTCGGCGGCGAGCCTGGTGGCGAGCTCGGCGTCGCCCGTGCGGTCGGCCTCGTCCATCTGCTCCCCGATGCCGGCGAGCCGCTTTCGCCATGCGGTGCGGGCTGCGGTGTCCAGTACGTGTTCGGGCGGGGGTGTCACGAGACCGCCGTGCCCGCCACCAGATCCAGGACGGCGATCTCCTGGCCCGGAGCCGCCACAAGGCTGCGCAGGTGGTGCAGTCCGCGTATGTCGCGCAGGCGCGCCTGTTCCGGGTCGGCATCGATGATCCAGTCGTCGTCGTCGTCACCGTCGCGCCGCAGGCGCCAGACAGCGGCGTCCGCCAGCCCCGATTGCAAGACGACGGACCTAAGCACCAAGTCATGACGTGCCGTGGTCACCAGCATGCACGTCGGTGAGGCCTCTGGTCCGGACGCGCCGGTGGCGCAGGCGACCAGCAGGCCGGTCACGGCGGGGATGACGAGCTTGCCCAACGCCGGCACCGGCGTACCTGCACATTCGTTGACCGACAGCCGATGTGCCCTGGCCCTGCCATCGGCCGCCTGCTCGCACCGACCAGCCGGTCGCCGTGACGGTCCCATAAGACTTGCATCCGGTACCCGGGTACAGGTTTACCGTGAGGTCGTGACCGAGCAAACCCCTGGTCCGGACTTGGCGCCGCAGGCCTGCACCCTGCCGACAGCGCAGCAGCCGCTGCGCCTGGCCGAGATCGACACCCTTTTCACCAACGCCGTCCGCAACGGCGAACGCGTGACCGATACCCACCTGCGCCTCACCTTGACCGGTGGATCCGACCTCGAGGCCACCGTACGTGACCTCGCGGAACGTGAAAGCGACTGCTGCTCGTTCTTCACCTTCAGGATCAGCGCCCACGCACCGGGCCAGGTGACCCTCGACATCGAGGTCCCACCCGCCCACGCCGACGTGCTTTCCGCTCTCGGCCAGCGGGCCGACGCCATACACGACCGGTCATGATCCCGGGACTGCGTAGCGGGGAACTTGCCGAAGCGGCCGGGGTGAACGTGCAGACCCTGCGCTACTACGAGCGCCGCGGGCTGTTGGCCGAACCGGCCCGCAGCCCCGGCGGGCACCGGCTCTACCCCGTCGAGGCGCTGACGCTGCTCCGGGTGATCAAGACGGCGCAGCGGCTCGGATTCACCCTCGACGAGGTCGTCGAACTCGTCGACCTGGGCACCCACCGGCACGGCCGCCGCCGAGACACCAGCCTGCAGAAACGAGCCGCGGCGAAGCTCGCCGAGATCGAGGCGAAGATCGCTGACCTGCAGACCGTCGCCGCCAGCCTGCGTGCCGCACTGGACGCCGGCTGCGATGACCTGGCCACCTGCGCCACCACCGCCTGCTGCCCCGTCCCGCTCGCCGGACTCGACCACGGAGACAACAGATGATCAAAAGACTGCGCACGTTGCTGCCCGGCGGACTCGGCGGGCTCACCGGCCTGGCCTGCGCCCTGTGCTGCGCGATACGGCTGCTGCTGGCCGCAGGCGTACTCGGCGGCGCCGGCTGGGCCGCGCTCGGGCAGATCATGCCGCGGGTGCGGTAGGAGACCTCGTCGCTGAGCGTGAGGGGCTCGTCGGCGAGCAACCCGTACCGGAACGTCGGCTGCAGGCGGCGGCCGGACCAGCCACATCGGGAAGGTCGTGGCCAGGACCCGCCATTCGCCGGGGAGTGCCTCGCGCAGCGTCTGCAGGTCGAGCATCCGCGATGCGTACCAACGTGATGGCACCGCCGGCTTCAGCGTGCTGGGCAGATCGCTCGTCCGGCCCGGGTCGGATCAGCCGGCGGTGGTGCACCGGCCGGTCAGGCGGTCTGCCGTGGTCCGGCGGGCTCGGCGGTGAGACCGCCGACGATCCAGGCGACGAGCTGGTCGGCGAGCCGGTCGGGCGGGACGGCCGCGAGCATTCCGGCGAAGGCGTCGCTGCCCAGGGCGCCCAGGGCGGCGAGCACCGCGGTGTGCCGCAACCACAGTTCCTCCTGGGGCACGTGGGGCACGTGCCGACTGATGCGGTCGAGCAGTTGCCGCTGCACGGGTGCGGCCATCTCGGCGAGCTGCGCGGTGACGGCGGGGGAGGGCTGGTTGAGCGCGTCCTGCAGGATCCGGGAGCGGCGGCGCTGCTTTTCGTCCTGCTCGGCATGGGTGGCGAACGTGGGCAGGACCCAGGCGCGGACCAGGTCTTCAAGCCCGGCGTCCTCGGGCAGCTGCGCCAAACGGGCTCTCTGCTGGTCGTACATCTCGGTGAGGGAGCTGCGGACGACCTCGTCGAGCAGGGCGTCCTTGGAGCCGAAGTGGTAGCCGACCGAGGCGACGTTGGCGCCTGCGGCGTCGGTGATGTCACGCAGCGATATCCGGGCTGCGCCACGCTCGGCGAGCAGGCGTTCGGCCGCCTCGCGCAGTCGGCTCGGGGTGTCTCGCATGACTGTATTCAAGCATCCGCTTGACATCGGCCGTTCCGCCGGGCTTTACTCAAGCGCTTGAGTAAAGCAGTTGTTTGAATCAAGTGTTCGAAAATACTCGGACGGCCGCGTCCGCAGCCTCAGCCTGCCCCAACGGCCACTCCTCACGACCCTACGCAACCCGGCGGGGACCGCGCCCGACCCGACCGACGACAAGGACGTACCATGCACATCGCCGTCATCGCCATGGACACCCGCGGCGGGATCCAGCCCTACGCTGCACTGGCGCTCGGGCTCCACCGGGCGGGCCACGAGGTGCGCCTGCTCGCGCCGGAGGACTTCGCCCCGCGCCTGCGGGCGTACGGCATCGACGTCGTCGCGATGGCCGGCAGCGCCGAACAGGCCGCACGGTCCGCCGCCGGCGTCGCCGAGATGAACCCCGCGCGGCGTACCCGGCTCATGCGGGAGCACACCGCCGACCTCGTGGTCCGGCCGGCCGCGGACATGCTCGCCGCCTGCGCCGACGCCGACCTCATCACCGGCGGCGTCGGCGGGATGGTGGCCGGCCTGCCCGTCGCCGAGAAGCTCGGCGTGCCGTTCGTCGAGTCCCACCTGCAGCCGCTGGGACCGCCCACGGCCGCCTTCCCCGGCGTCCTCACCCCGCGCCTGACCGGCCCCAGCCCGCTCGGCACCCGCCTGGGCCACCGGCTCACCGCCGCGGCGCTGCGGATGCCGTTCGCCCCGGCCACCCGCAAGGTCCGCACGGACGTGCTGGGACTGCCCGCGCAAGCCGACCCGAAGCGCGACCCCCGTCGCGGTCTGCCTGCCGTCTACGGCTACAGCAGGCACGTCGTGCCGGCCGCGCCCGAGTGGGGACCGTACCGACACGTCACCGGATACTGGATGCTGCCCGCCCGAGACGACTGGGCACCGCCCCCGGCGCTGCGGAGCTTCCTCGACGCGGGCCCGGCCCCGGTCTGCATCGGCTTCGGCAGCATGGCGGGCGGGGACCCCGCGGCGCTCACCGAACTCGTGGTCCGCGCCGCCCGGCAGGCGGGCGTACGCGCGGTACTGCTGTCCGGCTGGGGCGGCCTGCAGCAGCCGGCCGACCTCGCCGACGACATCCTCGTCCTCGACGAGGCACCCCACGACCGGCTGCTGCCCCAATGCGCGGCTGTGGTCCACCACGGCGGCGCGGGCACCACCGGTGCCGGGTTCGCCGCCGGCATTCCGCAGGTCGTCGTGCCGTTCGGTGTCGACCAGCCCTTCTGGGCAGCGCGAGTCGCAGCACTCGGGGCCGGCCCGGCGCCGATCGCCCGGCGGCGGCTGACCTCGGCGCGGCTGGCGGCCGCGCTACGGGCGGTTACCGCCGACGGCGGCATGCGCCGCCGCGCCGCCGACCTCGGCGCGCGGGTGCGCGCGGAGGACGGCGTCGGCGCGGCGGTCGCCGTGTTCGACCGCCTGGGCGCTCGGCTGCGCTGACTTCCCCGTCCCGGCCGTGATCCGGCCGGGAGCACCGAACAATCCACCTCACTACCAACACCGCATACGGAGATCTGATGTCCTGGTTGTCCCGGTTGGGCGGCGCCGCCGCCCGCCATCCGGTCCGCGTGATCGTGGGCTTCGTACTACTGCTGTTCGTGCTCGGCGGGGCGGCCGGCGGCGTCGGCGCCGGCTTCACCGATGGTGTCCGCCTACCGGGCACCGGCTCACAGGACGCCGCGGACCTGGTCGGTGACCGGTTTCCCGCCCAGGCGGGGGACACGGCCACGCTCGTGTTCGCCCAGCAGGCGGGTCCCGGGGCGCTGAACCTGCCCGATGACCCGGGCCGAGCCGCGGTCGAGCAGGTCCTCGCCGAGGTCCGCACCCAACCCGACGTCGCGACCGTGACCCCGTTGCAGGTCTCCCCGGACGGGCGGATCGCCTTCACCACGGTGCAGTACACCAAGGTCGCCGCCGACCTGGAGAAGGCGAACCTCGACCGGCTGACGCAGGCGCAGGCCGTGGCCGCCGACGCCGGGCTGGAGACGTCCCTGCGCGGCCCGGTGGTGAACCAGCTGCGCCAGCGCACAGCGCCCATCGGCGAGGTCGTCGGCCTGATCGCCGCGCTCATCCTGGTCAACCTGCTGTTCCGGTCGTTCGCCGCGACAGCGGTCACCCTCGGCGCCGCCGTCCTCGCCCTGATGGTCGGCATGATCTCGCTCACCGTCATCTCCGGCTTCGTCGACGTGCCCAATGTCGCACCGACCATCGCGGTGATGCTGGGCCTGGGCGCCGGCGTCGACTACGCCCTGTTCGTCGTCGCCCGGTTCCGCGACCGGCTGCGCGCAGGCGACGACCCGGTACGCGCCGCCGCCAACGCCAACGGCACCATCGGCGTCTCGGTGCTCACCGCCGGTGCCATCGTGGTCATCAGCATCTGCGGGCTGTACGTCACCGGCATCCCGGTGATCGGGCGCATGGGCATGGCCGCCGCACTCGTGGTCGCCGTCTCGGCGATGACCGCCGTCACCCTAGTACCCGCCCTGCTGCGGCTCGCCGGTCGGCGAGTGCTGCCGCGAGCCGAGCGGGCCCTGCCGGCCCCCGCGACGGCACTGGACTCGGCGGCCGGCGGCGGGGCGGCCGAACGCCGGTCCATGGCCGCCAGGCTGGCCGCGACCGTCGCCCGCCGCCCCGCCCTGTGGGCCGCCGCAGTCACCGTGGCCCTGCTTTCCCTCGCCGCACCCACCCTCGACCTGCAGCTCGGCCAGCCCGACGACGGCACCCGGCCCGCCGGCGACACCATGCGCGTGGCCTACGACCGCCTCGCCGAGGGCTTCGGGCCCGGCTTCAACGGGCCGCTGCTGGTCGCTGTGGACCTGCGGGAGACCACCGACCGCCAGGCCGCGCTGACCCAGCTGGGCACCGCGATCAGCGGCAGCGGCGACGTCGCCGCCGTCACCCCCGCACAGGTCAACCCTGTCGGCGACACCGCGGTGCTGACCGTGATCCCGGACAGCGCACCGCAGGACCGGGCGACGTCCGACCTCGTCGAGTCCCTGCGGGACCAGGTAGCTCCCGCCGCGCTGCGGGGCACCGGAGCACGGGCGTACGTCGGCGGCACGACCGCGACCTTCGACGACCTCGCCACCCGGGTCTCCGGCCGCCTCTGGTTGCTGCTGGCAGTGGTCATCGGCCTGTCGCTGGTCCTGCTCGGCGTCGTCTTCCGCTCCGTGCTGCTACCGGTCGTCAGCGCCGTGCTCAATCTGCTTTCCATCGGCGCGGCCTACGGCGTGGTCACCCTGGCGTTCCAGACCTCCTGGGGAACCAGCCTGCTCGGAGTCGCGGAGCAGCCGATCGTCTCCTTCGTGCCGATGCTGATGTTCGCGATCCTGTTCGGGCTCAGCATGGACTACAACGTGTTCCTGCTGTCGGCCGTCCGTGAGGAGCGGCAGCGCGGCAGCGCCGCGGGGACCGCCGTCGCCCGCGCCGTCGGCCGCACCGCCGGACTCATCGGCACGGCGGGCGCCATCATGACCCTCGTCTTCGTCGGCTTCGTCGCCGACGGCGAGACGGAGGTCAAGATGATCGGCCTCGGCCTCGCCACCGCCGTGCTCATCGACGTCACCCTGGTCCGGCTGGTGCTGGCCCCGGCAGTCCTGGAACTGCTGGGCGAACGAGCCTGGTGGCTGCCGCGCCCGCTGGAGCGCCGCCTGCCGCACGTCGCGCTCGCCGAGCACTGACGCGGCAACCACCGGTCCGGCACCGCCCGAGCTTCACCGCCGAGCGGGCCGCCATGTCCAGGTCTCGTGCAGCGGCCGCAGCGCCGGGCGGCCGCTGCACGAGATGCCCGCCGAGCTCTCCGCGCGCACGGCTGGTGGCCGGACGGTGACCCGGCGGCTGAACGTAGGTCTCACCGCAGACATCGACGTATACGACAGGATGTCCATCCGCAACGTGCTCCAGCGCCAGAGCGTCGAGATCTGGGAGGTCTCGGCGGGGACAAGCTGAACCTGGTGGCGACGCTGGCACCCGGCAGGAGCGTCGACTACGTCGTGCCGGAGTGCGAGAGGAAGCGGCTGATGGCCTTCATTCTCCTCCCAGTCCACGCCCGTCAGAGACGTGGGCACGTTCCTGGGCCACCGGAACTGGTGGGATATGGGCACCTCCGTGTGATCGGCCGCGGTCGTGACGCGGGCGCGGCCACTGCCGCGCCCGCGGCGCCTCCGGTGAATGTCGGCATGGCGACGCCGGGGCGGGCGATCGGATGACAGTTCCGCGCCCCGGTCTCCGTATGATCGTCGTTCATGGTGCGGGTGAACGTCCTGGGCCCGCTGCAGGTGTGGGTCGCGGACCAGCCGGTGGACGCGGGCGCGCCACGACAGCGGGCGGTGCTGGCCCGCCTGGTCGGCGCCGCGGGTGAGGTCGTGTCGACCGACCGCTTCCTCGACGACCTGTGGGAGGGCGAGCCACCGCCCAAGGCGCTGGGCTCGCTGCAGGCCTACGTCTCCAACCTGCGGCGCGTGCTCGAACCCGCCCGCCCCGCACGCACCCCCGCCGGGGTGCTGGTCAGCGCCTCGCCCGGCTACGCGCTTCGGCTGTCACGATCCGATGTGGACGCGTGGCGGTTCGAGGACCTCGTCGCGTCCGCCGCCGACGCGCACGCCCAGGACGATCCGGTACGCGTGGAATCGCTGGTCGACACCGCGCTGGCACTGTGGCGCGGCCCGGCGTACGCGGAGGTCGCCGACGAGCGGTGGGCCCAGCCCGAGGTGGCGCGGATGGAGGAGCTGCGCGCGGTCGCCGTGGAGTACCGGGCCGATGCCGTGCTGCGCCTCGGCCAAGCGATGCGGGTCGTGCCGGACCTGGACCGGCACGTGCGCGCCCATCCGCTGCGGGAGGAGGCGGTGCGGCTGCTGGCGCTGGCCCTCTACCGGTCGGGGCGGCAGGCCGACGCGCTGGCCGTGCTGCGGCGGGCGCGCGAGCGGCTGGCCGACGAGCTGGGCGTCGACCCGGGTCCGGCGCTGCGCGCCCTGGAGGCCGACGTGCTGCGGCAGGCCGCGCACCTCGACACGGCCGCGTCCGGCGTAGCCCGCCGGCCGAAGCCGGTGAACCGGCCGGCACGCCAGGCTGAGCCCGAACGTCTGGTGGGACGCTCAGCGGAGCTGGCCCGGCTGGCCGACGCGGCCGTCCGGGCGCGGTGCGGCGGCTTCCACGTGGTGTGGATCGGCGGTGAACCCGGCGCGGGCAAGAGCGCCCTGGCCGAGGCGTTCGGCGCGGAGACCGGATGGCGTACCGCCGTCGGCCGCTGCCCCGAGGTCGACGGCGCCCCCGCCGCGTGGGCGTGGAGCCAGGTGCTGCGGACCCTGGCGCAGGCCCGGCCGCCCGCCGACAGCCTGGCCGCGTCGCTGTCGCCGCTGCTGGACCCCGACCGCCGGCCCGCCGGGGAACCTGCCGCGGCGGGCCAGTTCTGGCTGGCCCACGCCGTAGGGCAGTACCTGGCCGAGGTGGCCGCAGACGGCCCGCTGCTGGTCGTGCTCGACGACGTGCACCGCGCCGACGAGGAGACGCTGCAGATCCTGCGCCAGGTCGCCGGGCAGCTGACCGCGTCGCCGATCCTGATGCTGGCCGCGTACCGCTCGACCGAGGTCTCCGACCACCTGGGACCGACGTGGGCGGCGCTGGCCGGTCCGCGCGCGGAGACGGTCGAGCTGGCGGGGCTGAGCCCGGCCGACGGCGTCGCACTGCTGCGCCGCCACAGCGGCGTCGACCTCGACGACGGCGCGGCACGGAAGCTCGCCGAGCGCACCGGCGGCAACCCGCTGTTCGTCCAGGAGACCGCGCGCCTGATCGCGGCCGAAGGACCCCCGGCCGCAGCCGACGCGGTCCCGGCCGGGGTGCGCAGCGTGCTGCGCCGTCGCATCGCCCGCCTGCCCGCCAAAGCCCAGACCGTGCTGCGCAACGCCGCCGTCGTGGGCCGCGACGTCGACGTCGACCTGCTGCTGGCCGCCGAGGGTGCCGACGAGGACACCGTCCTGGACGGGCTGGAGGCCGCCGTCCTCACCGGGCTGCTCGTCGAACCCTCGCCCGGCCGGGTGCGCTTCGCCCACGCGCTGGTCCTCGACACGCTGTACCAGGACACGCCGCTGCTGCGGCGTACCCGCCTGCACGCGCGGGTGCTGGCGGCCCTGGAACGGACCCGCCCCGCCGACGTCGCGGCCCTGGCCCGGCACGCCCTCGCCGCCGGGCCCGAGGGTGCCCGGTCGGCGGTCGGCTACGCCGCCACGGCCGCCCGCCACGCCGGACGCCTCTACGCCTACCGGGAGGCCGCGTCACTGCTGACCCGGGCACTCGACGTCCTCGACGCCGCCCGCGACGACGATCCGGCGGCGCGCCTGGACCTGCTGTGCGAACTGGTGTCGGCGCAGGCGCACGCCGGTGCGGTCGCGGCGGCGCGGCAGACCCGCCAGCGCGCCGTCGCCGCGGCCCGCGCGGTCGGGGACCCGGTGGCCACGGCACGCGCACTGGGCGCCTTCGACGCACCCGTGACCTGGACCGTACGCGAGAACGGGGTGCTCGACCGGCCCGTGGTCGACGATGTCGAGGCGGCGCTCACGCTGCTGCCGCCCGGTGTCGACGAGGTCCGCTGCCGGCTGCTGACCACCCTTGTCTTCGAGGTCGAGGGGATGGACCAGGACCGGGCCGAATCGGCCAGCGCCCAGGCGCTGGAACTGGCCCGGGCCTCCGGCGACGCGCACCTGCTGTGCCTGGCCCTCAACGCCCGCTACTTCGCCGCGCTCGCGCCGCAGCGCAACCACGAGATCGAGGCGCTGGGCGAGGAGTTGCTCGCGGTGAGCTCCGCGGCCGGGCTCCTGGGCTTCCAGGCTCAGGCACACCACGTCCTGTGCCTGGCCCAGCTCGGCCGCAACGACCTTGACGCGGCCAGGGCCCACGTGGACCGGGCGGTGGAGCACTCCACGACCGGGCAGCTCGGCCTCACCCTGGCCATCCTGCACATGTTCGACGCGCTGCGCGCGCTCGTGGCGGGACGGTTCGACGAGGCCGAGCGCCGCTACACCGAACTGGCCGCCGAGATCGGCCGGCACGGCGGCGTCAGCGCGCACGCGTTCGCGATACTCGGCCAGTTCTTCGTCCGGCTCGCCGCCGGCCGCGCCAACGAGTCCGCGGACGCCCTGCACGGCTTCCATGAGGTGCTGCCGACGGCGGAGATCAACGAGATGCTCGTCCGCGCGCTGGTCGCCGCGGGCCGCGCCGACGAGGCCCGCACGGTGTGGCGGCCGTCGCTGGAGATCGGTGCCGGGTACTACTGGCTGCTGTTCATGGCGGTGCGCGCGGACAACGCGGTCCTGCTGCAGGATCACGCGACCGCTGCGGCCTGCTATGACGCGCTGCTGCCCTGGGCGGGCCGGGTGGCCGGGCTGTCCAGCGGATCCCTGGCCGCCGGGCCGGTCGACCTCGCGCTGGCCGGCCTGGCACGGCTCGCCGGCAGCGACGACGACGCCGCCCGCCACTACCGCGACGCCGCACAGCTCGCCGAAAGCCTCGGCAGCGGGCACTGGGCCGACCGGGCGCAAGCAGGCCTTCACCTGCTCTGACCGAAGATGAGCCGCTCGCGGCGGCGGTGGACGGGGCGCAGCAACAGCAGCGCCACCCGCAGCACCGGTCCCGCCAGGGCGTGCAGCTCCGCCAGCTCGTCCGGCGCCGCGAACCGCTCGATGCGCGGCAGGTCGAACCACGGATCGCCCGCCAGGCGTGCAGCCGCCTCGACCCGCCGCCAGTCCGCCGCCGACACGTACCGCTCCACCAGGGGCAGGACCGTGCGCTCCTCCTCCTCGATGTGCTCGTCCAGCAGGTCCCGCAGGCCTTCCAGCACCTGCGCGAGCCGCCGTGCGGCGACGCGGTCGGACGGCGCCGCGGCGAACGCGGTCACCGCCGCGCGGACCTGGTCCAGCAGCGACTCCAGCGCGCGGTGGTCGTCGCTCAGCTCGGCGAGGTCGACCTCGGCCCCGGCGGCGCGGTCGATCACGGGCCACAGGTGACGGTCCTCGATGTCGTGGTGGAGATGCACGCCGTCGCAGACGCGGCACACGTAGTCGGCAAGGGCCGCCGCCCGGCGCCGGTCGCAGACGACGACCCCGGCACCGATACGCCCGGCGAGATCGGCCAGGCGCCGCGCGTCGCCGCGCATCGCGCGGTGGGCCAGGCGGAAGCCCAGCGGCTGGGGACGCTCGATAGGGGCAGCAGGCACGGTCGCTCTCCTCGCTGTTCGGCATGCCGATGTCGCCGCCACCGTGACGCCGCCGGCTTGGCGACGACTTGGCGGGCTCGTCAGGTGCGGCACAAGTCGATCCCAAGTCCCCGCCAAGTGGCCGGCGCGACGCTGATCCGGCCGGGACGCCCCCGGCATCGTCGGAAACGAGGAGTTCCTGATGCGTAACCATGACCAGTCGATGCGGACCCGCGTCCGCGCGGGCGGCCTCACCATCAACCACAGCGCGGCGGTCACCGCGCGTCCGGCCGGCCAGGCCGAGGACGGCGTCGCCACCTCCCACGCCACGGCGGCGCGCAGCCAGGCCGAAGCGGGTGGGCTGGCGACCAACCACAGCCAGGCGGTGGCCCTGCGTACCCGGCTGAACGCCGGTGGCTCACACCTGAACCACAGCCAGTCGATCGCCCGCCAGAGCTGACATCCGATCGCCGGGCCGGCGCCGAGCCGCGCCGGCCCGCAACCGCAGAAAGAGAGAGACCGATGAACGACACCCTCACCACCGCGACCGGCACCAGCGAGCACGCCAGGAGAGAGACGAACACGCTCGGCATGCGCCGCCTGGCCGCGTACCTGGTCGGCATCGGAGCCGTCCTGTTCGCGGCCGGCAACGCGATGCACCCGCTGCGGCACGACACCGCCGCGTACGCGTCGCCGACCTGGGAGGCGGCACACCTCACCTTCGCCCTCGGCGGGATGCTGGTCGCGGCCGGCCTGCCGATGCTCATCGCCGTGGGCGGCTTTGTGCGTCCCCACTGGATGGTGACGGCCTCGGCCTTGGTGTCCGCGGTCGCCTTCGCCGGGTTCGGCCCCGGGGCCTGGTTCGAGGCGTTCATCGCACCGATGCCCGGTGGCGTGCGCGAGCAGGTCGAAGCCGGGCCGGGCGAGGCTGTCAACGCCGTGCTCGGGTTCGCCTGGTTGCTGGCCACCCTGGTCTACGGCATCGGCCTGATCTGGCGCGGCGACCAGCGCGGCGTGCGAGCGGCCGGTGGCGCCCTGGTCGCCGCGGTCGTGGTCATGGTCGTCTTCCCGGGCCTGCCCGGGGCCGAAGGCCTGTGGATCATCCCGGCGACGGTCGTGGTGTCGCTGGCCCACCTGGCCACGGCGCTGCTCGCGACGCGTCCGGCCGCCGCGGCGCGGGCCGCCTGAGATGGACCTGACCGCGTACGCGGTGCTGCTGCACGACGAGGCGCTGCGGGAACGTGACGCGCACCGCCACACGCGGACGATCGACCTGTGTCGGCAGTCGCTGGAGCTATTCGAGGAGCACTGCGGCACGGGTCATCCCGACGTGGCCAATGTGCTGACACTGCTGGCCTCGGCATACGACGAGACCGGCGCGCACGTGATCGCCGAGGCGCACCATCGGCGGGCGGTGGCGGTCCTGGCCGCACTGCCCGCCGAGGGCGAGCTGCTGCGCCTGCACATCGAGGCGGCCACGGCGTTCGGCGGCTGCCTGCGCCGCCAGGGCCGGTACCGCGAAGCCGAGGGTGCCCTCCGCCAGGCGCTGGCCCTCGCGGAGGGTGCGTCCTCAGATCTGGACCGGGTGCCGGTCTGGAACGAGCTGGGCGTGCTGGCCAAGTTCGCCGGGCGCCTCGACGACGCCGAGGCCGCCTATGCGCTCGCCATCAGCACCCTGGAGGCGGCTCACGGCCCGGATGATCCCCGGCTGGCGGCCCTCTGCCACAACCTGGCCGGGCTGGCGCACAGCCGGGGCGAGTTCGCGGCGGGGGAGCGGTGGGCACGGCGGTCGCTCGCCCTGCACCGCGCCGGTCATCCGGCCGGACACCCGGCGATCGTCGCCGACGAGGCACACCTGGCCGCACTGCTGCACGCCCAGGGCCGACACGGCGAGGCGGAACCGCTGCTGCGGCACGCGATCGCGTACTTCACGCACCGGCACGGTCCCGAGCACCACGAGGTGGCCGTCAACCTGCACAACCTCGCCTCGGTGCGGGCCGCGCTGGGGGACCTGGCCGAGAGCGAGGTGCTCTACCGCGCGGCGCTGGCGGGCAAGCGGGCGTCGCTCGGGGCGGAGCATCCGGACACCGCGCTGACGCTGCACAACCTGGCTGTCGTCGTCGCCGACCGCGGTGATACGTCCGAGGCGTATGTGCTGGCCGAGCGGGCGTACCGCATCCTCGCCGCAACCGTGGACGGCGGGCATCCGGCGCTGGCGGCCGCCGCGGACAACCGTCGGCGGCTCCGCGTCCCGTCCTGACCGGATGGCTCGAACATGCGACGGTGGTTCGGGGGATCGGTATGGCGAACAGGCCGGTGATCGTGCCGTCGGTGAACTCGCGGCCGAACAGCGCCCGTTCCTGCTCTCCCCGGCTGGCGGTCACCTGACCGGAGTGATGCTGCCCGTCGACTGCGGCGCGCTTGGCACGCTCTGACCCCGGTGTCGCCGGTCAGACCAGCACTCCGCCGCCGTCGACGAGGATCGACGTGCCGGTCGCCATCGGCTGCTCCATCGCGTACAGGTAGGCCAGGGCCACCTCGGACGGCTCGCCGACCCGGCCCACGGGCAGCGTCGCGGCGACGCTGTCGTACATCGCCTGCCGTTCCTGTTCGGACATGGCCGCCCACAGCGGGCTGCGGGTGACCCCGGGCGCGACCAGGTTGACCCGGATCGGGGCGAGTTCCAGGGCCAGCTCGCGGGTCAGCGCCTCCATCGCGCCGCAGATGCTGGCCCCCAGCGCCCAGCCAGGCCCTGGACGCTGCCCGGCGCTGCCGCCCGTCAGCACGATCGAGCCGGTCCGCGGCAGCGCGCCGGCTGCGGCCACCGCGCGCACGGTGGCCAGAGCGCCGAAGTAGCGGGTCTCCCAGAAGCCGTGGGCGACCTCCGGCGTCAGGTCGGCCAGCATGGTGAGCCGCAGCGGCTCACCCGCCGTGTACACCAGGTGGTCGATCGGCCCGGTCCGCTCGACCAGCCCGGCGATCGAGTCCGGATCGGTCACGTCGACTGTCGCGCCCTGCGCGCCGGCGGGCAGCAGGCTCAGCGCCCGGTCCACGCCGGCGCGCCTGCCGGACACGACGATCGGGACGGCTCCCCGCTCGGCGACGGCCTGCGCGACCGCCAGGCCGAGCCCGGAGGTGCCACCCACCAGCAGGACGCGCGTGCCCTCGAACGCCATGACCCCCATCTTCGCGCATCGACCCGCCGGGCGGGCGCGTATCCGACCGGCTCCCGCCTGCGGCCTTGCACGGCGGGTGGGTGGTGTACGAGCAGGTGGACGTGGTCGGTTTCGCCCTTGAACGCACGTAGCTCGGCACCGAAGTCGGCACCCGGTGCCCGGGCGGCGGCGGGGCCGATATGGCCCACCTATTCCATGAGACCTGTACCTTCAACGCCCGACCACACCGACGGCGGGCAGCTCCTGCGACCAACTTGGCCTGCGCGGACACTGCGGTCGCCGACCAGCCCTTTCAGCGCACCGGGACTGCGTCGAGCTGCTGCTGGTACAGCGCTACACAGTGATCGAGTGACGGTACTGGGCCGGAATGGTGACACCCTCGCGGTGCGCATCACCGAGGCCGGGGGCGGCGCGCTGCTGTACGAGTCGGGCCAGGTCGAACTCGACAACGGCAACCTGAACGTCGGCTAGCCCGCCGCTAACTCACCATTTTCCGTTCGGGCCGTGAGTCGAGTACACCGCTCATGGACACCTTGACCCGCCCGACGCCAGAGCGGCGAAGTCGCCGGTGGTCTTGTGCTCGTCACCCGTTGCGATCGTGATCGTCGACCTGGCGTTTGTCGGCTGGCCCGGAGGCGGCACTCGTGGAGCGCCGTGCTGTTGTGGCGTGTCGCCAGTGTTGGTCATGAACGAACGCGGTTACCGCAGGCGCAGTCCTTTGATCAGCAGTCCGACCATGCGCCGTGCATCGTAGCGGGGGCTGTCGGCACCTATGCACAGGTTGCCGACGCCGCGCATCAGCCCATACGCGTCGAGGT
>NZ_JBEZDT010000027.1:129395-129949 GCF_040648455.1 Catellatospora sp. NPDC049133 | reverse complement strand
GCCCGGTAACATTCCGAACCCGGAAGCTAAGCCCTCCAGCGCCGATGGTACTGCAACGGGGACGTTGTGGGAGAGTAGGACACCGCCGGACAAACGTTCCATACGAGGGCCTCCCCGCCAGGGGTAGGCCCTCGTATGCGTTGTGCCGCCGATTCACGGCGGCATCAGGAAGGATGTACCCGTGAACTCGAGTTCCAACGACAAGCCCGGACAGGACTCGTCCGGCCAGGCCGGCCGCGGAGGCGGTGGGCCTCGCTCCGAGAGGGGCGGGTACGACCGTTCTCACGGCAAGCGCGAAGGTTTCCGGCGCGACGGCGATCGTGCCCGTGGTTTCGACGGCGGCTACGACAAGTCGCGCGGCGCCGGTGAGCGCGGTGCGCCCCGGCGTGACGGTGACGACCGCGGCGGTTTCCGCGCCGGCGGAGAACGTCGTGAGGGCGGCTTCCGCAGTGCAGGTGACCGTACCGGTGGTGACCGGGGCGGGTTCCGTGGTGGTGACCGGGACCGTGCCGGTGGTGACCGCCGTGAGGGCGGCTTCCGCAGCGGTGGTGACC
>NZ_JBEZDT010000027.1:0-129296 GCF_040648455.1 Catellatospora sp. NPDC049133 | reverse complement strand
CGTCCCGGCTACGGCGACCGTTCCGGTGGCAGCCGTGAGGGTGGTTTCCGTTCGGGTGGCGACCGCGGTGGGTACTCCCGCGGTGGCGACCGTCCGGGCTACGGCGACCGTTCCGGCAGCCGCGAGGGCGGGTTCCGTGGTGGTGACCGGGACCGCACCGGTGGCAGCCGTGAGGGCGGCTTCCGCAGTGGCGGTGACCGTCCCGGCTACGGCGACCGTTCCGGTGGCAGCCGTGAGGGTGGTTTCCGTTCGGGTGGCGACCGCGGTGGGTACTCCCGCGGTGGCGACCGTCCCGGCGGCGACCGTCGCGAGGGCGGCTTCCGCAGTGGCGGCGACCGTGAGCGCTTCGGCGGCGGCGACCGTCGTGAGGGCGGTTTCCGCGGCGGCGACGACCGTGGTGGCGACCGCGGCGGCTTCCGTAGCGGCGGCGACCGTCGTGAGGGCGGTTTCCGCAGTGGCGGTGACCGTCCGAGCTACGGCGACCGTTCCGGTGGCAGCCGTGAGGGTGGCTTCCGTAGCGGCGGCGACCGTCCGAGCTACGGCGACCGCACGGGCGGCAGCCGTGAGGGCGGCTTCCGCAGTGGCGGCGACCGTGAGCGTTTCGGTGGCGGCGACCGCCGCGAAGGCGGCTTCCGCCGCCCGTCCGAGGACCGTGGCGGCTACCGCAGCGGTGGCTTCGGCGACCGTGACCGCACCGGCGGCGGCCGTGAAGGCGGGTTCCGTGGCGGTGACCGGGACCGTGCCGGTGGTGACCGTCGTGAGGGCGGCTTCCGCAGCGGTGGCGACCGTCCGAGCTACGGCGACCGCACGGGCGGCAGCCGCGAGGGCGGGTTCCGTGGTGGTGACCGTGACCGCACGGGTGGTGGCCGTGAAGGCGGGTTCCGTGGCGGTGACCGGGACCGTGCCGGTGGTGACCGTCGTGAGGGCGGCTTCCGCAGCGGTGGCGACCGTCCCGGCTACGGCGACCGCACGGGCGGCAGCCGCGAGGGCGGTTTCCGTTCGGGTGGCGACCGTGCCGGGTTCTCCCGCACCGGCGACCGTCCGAGCTACGGCGACCGTTCCGGTGGCAGCCGTGAGGGTGGTTTCCGCAGCGGCGGCGACCGCGAGCGGCCCGGTGGTGACCGTCGTGAGGGCGGCTTCCGGGGCGACGACCGTGGTGCCGGCCGTGAGGGCGGGTTCCGTGGCGGCGACCGGGACCGTCCGTCCGGTGACCGTCGCGAGGGCGGCTTCCGTAGCGGCAGCGGTCCCGCCGAGCGCCGTGAGGGCGAGCGGTCCGCTGAGGGCGCCGAGTCCCGCGAGTTCGAGGGTACGGGCCGTCCCGGTCCCGCGCTGCCCGACGACATCACGGCGGCGGACCTCGACAGCGAGGTGCGTGCCGAGCTGCTCTCGCTGGCCAAGCCGGTGGCGGACACGGTCGCGCGGCACCTCGTCGCGACCGGTCAGCTGATCGACGACGACCCGGAGCAGGCGCTGGAGCACGCGCTGGCCGCCCGCCGGCTGGCGTCGCGCATCGCGGTGGTCCGTGAGGCCGTGGGCCTGGCCGCGTACCAGACGGGTGACTGGGCGAGCGCGATCGCGGAGATCCGTACGTACCACCGGATGACGGGGCGGCAGACGCACCTGGCCGTGCTGGCCGACTGCGAGCGGGCGCTGGGCCGGCCGGAGAAGGCGATCGACCTGTTCCGCGGTGTCGAGCGCGACAAGCTCAGCCAGGGCGAGGCGCTGGAGCTGCTGATCGTGGCGGCCGGCGCCCGGGGTGACATGGGCCAGCACGAGGCGGCCGCGGCGATGCTGCAGGTGCGCGAGCTGACCGTGGAGTCGAACGAGGACTGGTCGCCGCGGCTGCGGTACGCGTACGCCGACGCGCTGCTGGCGTCGGGGCGTGCCGAGGAGGCTCGGGAGTGGTTCGCCAAGGCGGCCGCCGCCGACACCGACGCGGTGACCGACGCGGCTGAGCGGCTGCTCGAGATGGACGGCGTCGAGATCGAGGACGAGCCCGAGGTGGACGACGAGCCCGCCGACCGTGCCACTTCGGCCAAGGCCGTGGACACGGACGAGGACGACGACGACCTCGACGGCGAGGACTACGACGACGATGACGACGACGAGGATGACGACGACCTCGAGGACGAGGACGACGAGGACCTCGACGATGACGACCTCGACGATGACGATGACGACGAGGACCGCGACGGCGGCGCCGACGACGAGGACGACGACGACCTCGAGGACTTCGACGAGAAGCCCACGGCCGCTGCCGTCGACACCCCCGCGACGAAGGCGGAAACAGACAAGTGACATCGCTCGTCGAGAACTATGACCTGGTCATATTCGATCTCGACGGCGTGCTGTACCTCATCGACCGCCCCATTCCCGGGGCGGTCGATGCGTTGGCGCGCCTCAGGGATCAGGGCATGGCCGTGCGCTTCGCGACCAACAACGCGTCGCGGCGTGCGGCCGAGGTCGCGGCGCTGCTGCGGGGCATGGGCATCGCCGCCAAGCCGCAGGAGGTGCTGACCTCGGCCGGTGCGGCCGCGGCGCTGCTGGCGCAGCGGCTGGAGCCGGGTGCGCCGGTGCTGGTGCTGGGCGCGCCCGCGCTGCGCGGTGAGGTGACCGACGTCGGGCTGCGGCCCGTCGACAGCGCCGACGACAACCCGCGCGCGGTCGTCCAGGGCTTCGGCCCGGACCTGGGCTGGAAGCAGCTGGCGGAGGCGTGTGTCGCGATCCGGGCGGGGGCCTGGTGGATGGCGACGAACACCGACCGGACCCTGCCGACGCTGCGCGGGCCGTTGCCGGGCAACGGTTCCCTGGTCGCGCTGCTGGCGCACGCGCTGGAGCGGGAGCCTGACGTGGTGGTGGGCAAGCCCGAGCCGGGTCTGTTCGCGACCGCGGCGGCGCAGGCGTCGGCGCGGCGGGTGCTGGTGGTCGGCGACCGCCTGGACACCGACATCGCGGGGGCGCACCGGGCGGGCATGGACAGCCTGCTGGTGCTGACCGGAGTCTCGACCGCGGTGGAGGCGGCTGCGGCGAGCGGGCAGTTGCGTCCGACGTACGTCGCAGCCGATCTGGGGGGCCTGTTCACTGCGCCTGCGGTTCCGGCACTGTAGCGTTGGTCCGCGGAACGGTACGGGACGCGTATGACGTCCCCAACCGGGCATCAGTCGGCAGGAGAGGTGGTGACCGCTGTGGCGAGCAAGTCGGGCGAACCCGTGCAGGATGTGGTCAAGGCGTACCTGGAGCTGGCCTTCGGGCTGACCGAGGCGTCGAAGAAGAAAGCGGAGAAGACCGTCAAGAAGGCGGCCAAGGAACTGCTCGGCAAGAGCGGCGCGACCGCGTCGCAGCTGCAGACGATGGCCGAGGAGCTGGTCACCACCGGCCTGCAGAACCGTGAGGCGATCACCCGCATCGTGCGGCTGGAGCTGGACCGCGCGCTCGGCCGGGTCGGCCTGGCCACCGCCGAGGAGGTCGCCACGCTGACCGCCCGGATCGAGGACCTCGAGGGCCAGCTGCGTGAGGCGAAGGCCGACCAGCCCGCGTCCACGACCAACGGTTCCTCCGCCGCCGCGAGCCCGGTGGTCGCGCCCGCGCCGGTGGCGAAGAAGGCCATCGCCAAGAAGGCCGTCGCTCCGGCGAAGACTGCTCCGGCTAAGGCTGACGAGGAGACCAAGCCCGCGGAGCCCGTCACGACCACCCCGGCGGCGGTCGCCAAGCGGGTCAAGAAGACCACGCCCGTGGTGAAGGCCGCGCCGGCGAAGAAGGCGCCCGCGGCGAAGGCGGAACCCGCCCAGGAGGCCCCGATCAAGGGCGCCGCGGCGGCCCGCAAGCCGGTGAAGGCCGTGGCGAAGAAGGCCGCGAAGGCCGTCGCCGGGGTGGACGCCGCGACCGCCATCGACGCCGTCGCCAAGGCGAGCTCCGGCAGCCCCGAGCCGGTGGCGCCGGTCGCGTTCAGCTCCGCCCCCGACGTCCCGGTGGCCGCGAAGAAGGCTCCGGCCAAGAAGACCGCGGCCAAGAAGGCCCCCGCCGGTAGGGCGGCGACCGCGTGACCTCACCGCAGCTGCCGCTGTCGTTCTCGGCGGTGCCGGCGCCGCGTCCGATGCCGACACCGGCGACGCTGATGCCCGGCCCGACCGGCCACCACGCGGTGGACGCGGCGGTCCGGGCCGTGGCGAACGCGGCCGATCTGCCGCTGGCCGAGCAGCTGGCGGCGTACGAGGCCGCGCACAGGACGTTGCGGGAAGTCCTGACCGCGATCGAGGCCTGACGCACATGGCACGTCGTACCCGCCTGGACGCGGAGCTGGTCCGCCGCGGGCTGGCCCGTTCCCGCGACCACGCCGGTGAGCTGATCGCCGCGGGCCGGGTCGAGGTCAAGGGCTCCGTGGCGCACAAGGCCGCGGCCATGGTCGACCCGGCCGACGCGGTACGCGTGGTCGGCGAGTCGGCCGGCGACGACTACGTGTCCCGGGGCGGGCACAAGCTGGCCGGGGCGCTGGCCGCGTTCACGCCGCACGGCCTGACGGTCGCGGGCCGCCGCTGCCTGGACGCGGGCGCCTCGACCGGCGGGTTCACCGACGTGCTGCTGCGCAACGGCGCGGGCGAGGTCGTCGCCGTGGACGTGGGCTACGGCCAGCTCGCCTGGTCGCTGCGCACCGACGAGCGGGTGAAGGTGCACGAGCGCACCAACGTGCGCACGCTGACCCCCGAGGTGATCGGCGGTGTGGTCGAGCTGACCGTGGCGGACCTGTCGTTCATCTCGCTGCGGCTGGTGCTGCCCGCGCTGGCCGCGTGCACCGACGGCGACCTGGTGCTGATGGTCAAGCCGCAGTTCGAGGTCGGCAAGGAGCGGGTCGGCACGGGCGGCGTGGTACGCGACCCGGCGCTGCGGGCCGAGGCGGTGCTCGACGTCGCGGCGGCCGCGGGCACGCTCGGGCTGGGTGTGGCCGGGGTGACGGCGAGCCCGCTGCCCGGTCCGTCGGGCAACGTGGAGTTCTTCGTGTGGTTCCGGCGCGACGCACCCGCCCCCGCGGTGGACGACATCCGCGCCGTGGTGGAGGCTGGGGTGCCGAACGCACCCGACGCGGAGGACTGAATGACGGAGCGCGTGGCGCTGCTGGTCACCCATACCGGCCGGAAGGACTCGACCGATCACGCCCGCACCGTGGCGCGGGACCTGATCGCGGCGGGGTTCAGCGTGCGGGTGGTGGCCGAGGAGGCCGAGGACCTGGACCTGTCCGGGGTGACGCCGATGTCGGGCGTGTGCGCGGCCCAGGGCGCGGAGATCGTGTTCGCGCTGGGCGGTGACGGCACGCTGCTGCGCGCGGCGGAGCTGGCCCGCCCGGAGGGCGTCCCGCTGCTGGGCATCAACCTGGGCAAGGTCGGCTTCCTGGCCGAGGCGGAGATCGCCGACCTGGACACGGCGGTGCGCGACGTGGTCGCGCGGGAGTACAGCGTCGAGGAGCGGCTGACCATCGACGTGACCGCGGAGCTGGCCGGTGAGGTGATCGCCGAGTCGTGGGCGCTCAACGAGGTCAGCGTCGAGAAGGGCAGCCGCGAGCGCATGCTCGAACTGCTGGTCGATGTGGACGGTCGCCCGCTGTCGCGCTACGGCTGCGACGGTGTGGTGTGCGCCACGCCGACGGGTTCGACGGCGTACGCGTTCTCGGCCGGCGGGCCGGTGGTGTGGCCGCGGGTCGAGGCGCTGCTGCTGGTGCCGATCAGCGCGCACGCGTTGTTCAGCCGCCCGCTGGTGACCGCGCCGGACTCGACGATCCAGATCACCATCGACCCGTACACCGAGCACGCGTTGATGAGCTGCGACGGCCGCCGGGTGTTCAGTCTCGCGCCGGGTGCGCAGGTCACGGTGCGGCGCGGGGCGCTGCCGGTGCGGGTGGCGCAGCTGCGGCCGCGGCCGTTCACCGACCGGCTGGTGGCCAAGTTCGGGCTGCCGGTGGAGGGCTGGCGGGCGCACGGGCAGCGGCACGCCACCGGTCACTGACGGGGGACTCGCAGCTCGGCGCGCAGTGCCGCGACCGAGTCCTTGATGGTGCGGAACATTCCCATATCGGCAGGTGCCTCGGCGGCCCGGCGTGACACTGTCGGAGGGGCGGGCTACTGTCATCTGCTGTGCTGGAAGAGTTGCGTATCACCGGTCTCGGCGTGATCGAGGACACCACCCTCCCGCTGACCCGTGGCATGAATGTCATCACCGGTGAGACCGGTGCCGGCAAGACCATGGTCGTCACCGGGCTGGGGCTGCTGTTCGGCGGGCGTGCCGACGCCGGCCGGGTGCGGGCCGAGCCGGGCCGCGCCACCGTCGAGGGCCGACTGCGGCTGGCGGGCAACGCGGCCAGTGCCGTGGCCGCCCGAGTGGCCGAGGCCGGAGCCGAGGGCGACGACGACGGCACGCTGCTGATGAGCCGCACCGTCACCGTCGAGGGCCGGTCCAAGGCCCATGTGGGCGGCCGCACCGTGCCGGTGTCGCTGCTCAGCGACGTCGGCGAGCAGGTCGTGGCGGTGCACGGCCAGTCCGACCAGCTGCGCCTGCTGCGCCCGTCGGAGCAGCGCGGCGCGCTGGACCGCTTCGCCGGTCCGGAGCACGAGAAGCTGCTGGTGGAGTTCAAGGAGTTGTTCGGCCGCTGGCGTGGCGTGGCCGACGACCTGGCCGACCGGCGGGCCAACATGCGGACCCGGGCGCAGGAGGCCGACCTGCTGCGGCTGGGCCTCGACGAGATCACGCGGGTCGACCCGCAGGCCGGCGAGGATGAGGAGCTGCGGGCCGAGGCCCAGCGGCTGGAGCACGCCGAGGGGCTGCGGACTGCCGCGCACATCGCGCACCAGGCGATCGCGGGCGGCGGCGAGACCGACAGCGAGGACGCGACCAGCCTGGTCGGCACGGCCCGGCGCACCCTGGAGTCGCAGTCCACCGTGGACGCGAAGCTGGGGGAGTACGCCGCCCGCCTGGAGGAGGCCGCGTCGCTGCTCGGCGACGTCTCGGTGGAGCTCTCGACGTACCTGGCGAGCCTGGACGCCGACCCGGCGCGGCTGCAGCAGATCTACGAGCGGCGCGCCGCGCTGCGCTCGCTGACCCGCAAGTACGCCGACGATGTCGACGGGGTCATCGCCTGGGCCGACAACGCCCGGTCGCGGCTGGCCGCGCTGGACACCTCCGACGAGCTGCTCGAGGAGCTGGAGCGGGAGATGAACCGGCTCGCCGGCGAGGTCGCCGAGCTGGCCGCGAAGCTGCGCGCGGCGCGGCTGGAGGCCGCCGGCCGCTTCGCCGACAAGGTGACGGTGGAGCTGGCCGGGCTGGCCATGCCGCACGCCCGCATCTCGGTGCTGGTCGTGCCGCGCCCGGCCGGTGACATCAGCCTGGTGGTCGACGGGGTCGAGTCCGGGGTGACCCCCGACGGCGCCGACGACATCGAGCTGCGCCTGCTGGCACACCCCGGTGCGCCCGCGCTGCCGCTGCAGAAGGGCGCGTCCGGCGGTGAGCTGTCCCGGGTGATGCTGGCGATCGAGGTCGTGTTCGCCGGCGTCGGCGGCCCGCCGACGCTGGTCTTCGACGAGGTCGACTCGGGTGTCGGCGGCCGCGCCGCGGTGGAGATCGGACGGCGGCTGGCCCGGCTGGCCCGCAACCACCAGGTGCTGGTCGTCACGCACCTGCCGCAGGTCGCCGCGTTCGCCGACCGCCACCTGGTGGTGGCCAAGGACACCGGCGGCGCGATCACCACGAGCGGCGTGCGTGTCGTCGAGGAGACCGAGCGGGCCCGTGAGCTGGCCCGCATGCTGGCCGGTCTGCCGGACTCGGACCTGGGCATCGCGCACGCGGAGGAACTGCTGGCAGTAGCGGCCCGCGAACGCGCCGCCTGACCCCGTACCACCGCCGAGGGCGGTGCGCCCCCACCCCCGGGTGGGGCGCACCGCCCTCGGCGCGTTGCGGGGCGGGTCAGTGCTGCCGGCCCAGTTCCAGGGCGACGACGCCGGCGGCGACCAGGGCCAGGCCGGCGACCTGGAGCCAGCTGAACCGGTCCTGGAAGAAGACCACCCCGGCCAGGGCGACCAGGGCCACGCCGATGCCCGCCCAGATGCCGTACGCCAGCCCGAGCGCCATGCCGCGCTTGAGCACCTGGCTCAGCAGCACGAATGCGGTGACGTAACCCACGACCACCACCACGGACGGGATCGGCTTGGTGAAGCCCGCGGAGGCGCGCAGGCAGACCGTGGCGACGACTTCGGCGAGGATGGCTCCGGCGAGCATGACGTAGATCACGCGGCTCACTGTAGGCGTCGATCATGAGGGTCGGCGCTGATGTGCCGCTGCGGTTACCGTTGATGTCGCGCGAGGTTTCAGACATCACAATTCAGCCCGTATGGGCCGATCAAGGGGTGTCGTACGCGCCAATACCGGACTGACATGCCAGGATGGCTGCGATGCGTCTTCCCACCTTGCGCCGGACCCGGCCCGCCGAACCGGGGATCCTCACCGGCACCGCACGGCTCGACCGCCGGACCAAACGTCTGGTCGGTCGACTGCGCCCTGGCGAGATCGCCGTGATCGATCACGTCGACATCGACCGGGTCGCCGCCGACTCCCTGGTGGCCGTGGGGGTGGCGGCGGTGCTCAACGCCAAGCCCTCCATCTCGGGCCGCTACCCCAATCTTGGTCCCCAGGTGCTGGTCGAGGCCGGCATCACCCTGCTCGACGATCTCGGCGAAGGGGTGTTCCAGCAGATCCGCGAGGGTGACTCGGTCCGGGTCGAGGGCAACACCGTCTTCGTTCGCGGTGAGCCGGTGGCGCACGGGGTGCGCCAGGACGGCGACACCATCGCCAAGGCCATGCTCGACGCCCGCGAGGGTCTGTCGGTGCAGCTGGAGGCGTTCGCCGCGAACACCATGGAGTACCTCAAGCAGGAGCGGGAGCTGCTGCTCGACGGTGTCGGCGTGCCCGAGATCAAGACTCAGATCTCCGGCCGGCACTGCCTGATCGTGGTGCGCGGTTACGACTACAAGGCCGATCTGGACGTGCTGCGGCCGTACATCCGCGAGTTCAAGCCGGTGCTGATCGGTGTGGACGGCGGCGCGGACGCGCTGGTCGAGGCGGGCTACACACCCGACATGATCATCGGTGACATGGACTCGGTCACCGACGACGTGCTGCGCTGCGGCGCCGAGGTGGTCGTGCACGCCTATCCCGACGGCCGGGCCCCGGGCCTGGACCGGGTGCACCAGCTCGGTGTGTCCGGGATCACCTTCCCGGCGGCGGCGACCAGTGAGGACATCGCGATGCTGCTGGCCGACGAGAAGGGCGCGACCCTGATCGTGGCGGTCGGCACCCACGCGACGCTGGTCGAGTTTCTGGACAAGGGCCGCGGGGGTATGGCTTCGACGTTCCTCACCCGCCTGCGGGTGGGCGGCAAGCTGGTCGACGCCAAGGGTGTGAGCCGGCTCTACCGGCAGAGCATTTCAGGTTCCTCATTGCTTTTGCTGGTATTGTCCGCCATTGCGGCTATGGCCGCGGCCGTCGCCGTGTCCACGGTCGGCAAGGCCTACCTGTCGCTGGCCGCGGAGTGGTGGGACGACGTGATGTTCCACCTGCAGCGGCTGTTCTAGGAACCCGGACGATCAAGAGGCTCTGACGTGATCAACTTCAGGTACCACGTGGTGTCCATGACCGCCGTGTTCCTCGCGCTGGCGATCGGGCTGGTCGTGGGGACCGCCGCGCTCAACGGCCCGGCGGCCGACGCCCTCGAGAAGAACGTCAACGCGCTGCGCGCGACCAACTCGCAGCTGCGCGACCAGGTGACCGGCCTGCGCGACCAGGCCAACCGCGAGGAGCAGTTCGTCACCGAGGCCGCGCCGATCATGCTGAACGGCAAGCTCACCAACCGCCGGATCCTGCTGCTGGTGCTGCCCTCGGGCCGCGACCAGGTCGAGGGTGTCGAGAGCATCCTCAAGACCGCCGGTGCCAAGATCGCCGGCACGGTCGAGCTGACCGACAAGTTCTTCAACCCGGACAACAGCGTCGAGCTGCTCGACCTGGAGAACAAGGCCGAGCCGGCCAGCGTGCCCACCACGGCGATCCCGGCCAACAGCGACGGCGTCGAGTCGTCCAGCGCGCTGCTGGCCGCGGTGCTGCTGGACCGCAGCCCGGCCGTGCCCGCCCCGGACCGCGCCGCGGTGCTCGCCGCGTACAGCAAGCTCGGCTACCTGACCACCAGCGGCGCCGTGACCGGCCCCGCCGAGGCGGTCGTGCTGGTCAGCGGCTCGCCGTACACCGACAGCCAGGCGGGTGGCAAGAACGCGTCCGTGGTCACCACCGCGGTGCAGTTCGACCACGCGGGTGTCGCGGTGGTCGGCGGCGTGCTCGGCGGCGAGGGCAACCTCATGCTCGAGGTGCGCGACGACGCCACGCTCGCCAAGACCATCTCGACCGTCGACAACGCGGAGACGGTGCAGGGCCAGGTCGCCGCGGCGCTGGCGCTGTACGAGCAGTTCGCCGACAGCAAGGCCGGCCACTACGGTGTCGGCCCCAACGCCAGCGCCCTCCTGCCGCAGCAGCAGAAGTGAGCTGACGTGGGTTTACTCGCCAGAGCGGCACTGATCGGCCTGGGCGCTTACGGCGCCCGGGCCGCACTGCGTGTGGTGCGCGACCAGCCCCGGGCCAAGGAGCTGGAGCGCACGAACTTCCGCGGCCGCACCCTCACCCTGGCCGGCGGCCCCGCGCTGGCGGTCTCGGCGAGCGTCACCAGCGCGCTGGGCGCGGGCGACCCGCGCACCGCGGCAGCCGCACTGGCCGCGGGCCTGTCCGGTGGCGCGGTCGGCCTGTACGACGACGTCGTGGGCGCGCGCCCCGACCAGAAGGCCGACAAGGGCTTCCGAGGCCACCTGCGGGCGCTGCGCGAGGGCCGGGTCACCAGCGGCCTGGTGAAGATCGCCGGAGTGGGCGCGGGCGCGCTGGTCGCCGCGGCGCTGCTGCCGGATCGCCGCGGCCGGGGCAGGCTGGGCCGGGCGGCCGAGGTGGCGCTGGGCGCGGGCGTGATCGCCGGCAGCGCGAACCTGATGAACCTGCTCGACCTGCGTCCCGGCCGGGCGCTCAAGGCCGGCCTGCTGGTCGGTGCGCCGCTGACCGCCACCCGCGCGGGCGGCCTGGTCGCCGGTCCGGTCGGCGCGAGCGCGAGCCTGCTGCCCGCCGACCTCGGCGAGGAGATCATGCTCGGCGACTCCGGCGCGAACGCGCTGGGCGCGCTGCTCGGCGTCAGTGCGACCGCCCGCACCGGCCTGTTCGGCCGCGCGGCCATGCTCGCCGGGATCGCCGCGCTGACCGCGGCCAGCGAGAAGGTCAGCTTCACCAAGGTCATCGAACGTACCCCGGTGCTTCGCGAGATCGACGCCTGGGGCCGCATCCCGGCGGCCAAGCCGAGCACCGCCGCGTCGCCGAGCGCCCCGCCGCGGTCGGCCGCCGAGCCGCCTGCCGCGCCGCTGCCGCCCGCGACCGGCGCGATGGCCACGCCGGTGACCCCGGTGCACGGGGCCGAGGTCAAGCCGAAGATCGCGAAGAAGTCCGTGAAGGCGGCCGCACCCAAGCCCGCTTCCCCGGCCGCCGGTGCGCCGGCCGCGGCGGACGAGGCCGACCACGCCACGGACGTCGCCCGGACCGACCGCGCCGCGGACGTCGTCCGGGCCGACCGCGCCGCGGGCGAAGACGGGGCCGACCACGCCATGGGCGTCACCGACCCGGCCGAGCCGGGCGTGGACAAGCCGAGGCCACGAGCACGGGCGCCGCGCCGTACCGCTTCATGACCGTGACCGCTGACGACAAGGCCGCGGCCCCCTCGGCCGCCGGCCCGGCAGCGGCCCGCATCGCCGGCGCCGCGACGCTGATCGCGGGCCTGACCGTGCTGGCCCGCCTGGCGGGTTTCGCGCGCACCCTGGTGTTCTCGCAGACCGTCGGCGACGGCGGTCTCAGCGGTATGTACCTGGCCGTCAACACCATCCCCAACATCATCTTCGAGATCGTGGCCGGTGGCGCGCTGGCCGGGCTGGTGGTGCCGCTGCTGGCCGGGCCGCTGGCGGCCGGTGACCGCGAGCAGGTGCGCCGCACCGTGTCCGCGCTGCTCACCTGGGCGCTGGCTGCCCTGATCCCGCTGGCGGCGGTGCTGTGGCTGGCGGCGGACCCCCTGGTCACCCTGCTGCAGGCGACCGCGCCGCCGGAGCTGCACGAGGACGGCGTGGCGATGCTGCGGGTGTTCGCGCCGCAGGTGCCGCTCTACGGCATCGGCATCGTGCTGACCGGTGTGCTGCACGCGCACCGCCGGTTCGCGTGGCCGGTGCTCGCGCCGCTGCTGTCGAGCCTGACCGTGATCGGCGCGTACCTGTGGTTCGCCGCCGAGGCTGGGGCTGACCCGGAGCCGGGCACGGTCAGCGGGGGCGAGCTGGCGATCCTGTCGGTCGGGACCACCCTCGGCGTGGTCGTGCTCACGCTGTGCCTGCTGATCCCGGTCAGCCGGCTGGGCCTGCGGCTGCGACCGGTGTTCCGGGTGGAACCCGCGCAGCGGCGGCGGATGAGCTCGCTGGCGCTGGCGGGCGCGGCCACGGTCGTGGCGCAGCAGGTGGCGCTGCTGGTCGCGATCATCCTGGCCGGGCGCGTCCACCCCGTCGGCGGTGGGGCGTCGGCCAACACGCTCTACAACTTCGCGATGACGCTGTACCTGCTGCCGTGGGCGGTGCTCGCGGTGCCCGCCGCCACGGCCGCGTACCCCGCGATCGCGACCGCGTTCGCCACCGCCGACCACCACACGCTGCGGCTCACCGTGGCCCGTACCAGCCGGGCGGTGCTGCTGCTCAGTGGGCTCGGCGCGGCCGGCCTGGCCGCGGTGGCCGCTCCGGCGGCCGCGTTCCTGACCAAGGGCGAGGGCGTCGCGGCGCTGGCCGCGGCGGTGCTCGCATTCGCGCCGGGGCTGCTCGGCTACGGGCTCGCCGCGCTGCACCAGCGCACCCTGTACGCGGTGGGCGCGAACCGGCTCGCCGCGCTCGGGGTCAGCGGGGGCTGGGCGGTCACGCTCGCCGCCGCGGTGATCCTGTCCGGCGTGCTGCCGGACTCCCAGCGGGCGGCGGCGCTGGGCGCGGCGAACTCCATCGGCATGCTCGTGATGGCGGCGCTGCTGGCGGCAGCGGTCCGTGCGCGGGTGGGCGGTAACGCCCTGACCGGCCTGTTCCGTGCCGCACTGGCCGCTTCGGCGGCCGGGCTGGCCGGGGCCGTCGCGGGCGTCGAGGCGGGCCGGGCGGTCGTCTCCGGGACCCCAGGCATCATGGGTCTGGTCGGACAGGGCATGCTGTCCGGTGGCGTGTCGCTTGTAGTCTTCCTGATCGTGTGCGCCCTGCTCGACCTGCCGGACCTGCGTCCGCTGCTCGAGCGGGTGAGCCGCCGACGCGGGTGACGGGGCGGGCGCGGCGGGCGAGGGCAGGAGGACCGTTGACCACGGGGACGGAATGGACCGGCAGCGTCGTGCTGCTGCTCGCCTCCAGCACGGGCGGGATCGGCCAGCACGTGGCCGCGCTGGCCGAGGGGCTGAGCCGGGCCGGGTGCGAGGTGACCGTGTGCGGTCCCGCCGCGACCGAGCAGCACTTCCGCTTCACCGACCGCGGCGCGCGCTTCCACCCCGTCGAGATCCCCGCCGAGCTGCACCCCAGTGACATGCGGGCGGTGCGCACCCTGCGCCAGTTCCTGGCCACGTCGCGCCCGGCCGTGGTGCACGCGCACGGGCTGCGCGCCGGGCTGGCCGCCGCGCTGTCGCGCCCGCCGTGCCCGCTGGTGACGACCTGGCACAACGCGCCCCTGCGGGCCGGGCTGCGCGGCCGGGTGCACACCCTGGTGGAGCGGATCGTGGCCCGGTCCTCCGCGGTCACCCTCGGCGCCTCCAACGACCTGGTCGCGCGCGCCCACGCGGTCGGCGCGGCGGACGCCCGGCTGGCCCCGGTGGCCGCCCCGCGGCTGCGGCGCACCCGGCGCAGCCGGGCCGCGGTGCGTTCGGGGCTGGGCCTGCCCGACGGGGTGCCGCTGGTGCTGTCCGTGGGCCGGCTGCACCCGCAGAAGGCGTACGACATGCTCGTCTCCGTCGCGGCGCGCTGGCGGGACATGTCCCCGGTGCCGCGGGTGCTCATCGCGGGCGAGGGCCCGTCGTACCTCGACCTCGCCGCGCAGATCTCGCAGCTGCGGTCCCCGGTCACCCTGCTCGGGCACCGCACCGACGTCGGCGACCTGATCGCGGCCGCGGACCTGGCCGTGGTCACCAGCGTCTGGGAGGCCCGCCAGCTGTTCGCGCAGGAGGCCCTCAGCGGCGGGCTGCCGCTGATCGCCACCGCGGTCGGCGGCATCCCCGAGCTGGTCGGCGACGGCGCGCACCTGATCGAGCCGAACGACCCCGACGGCCTGGACAGCGCGGTGCGCAAGCTGCTCGGCGACGAGCAGGCACGGGCGCGGCTGGGCGAGCGCGGCCTGGCGCAGGCCGCCACCTGGCCCGACGAGCAGGCCAGCATCGACGGCGTGCGCGCCGTGTACGCCGAGCTGGCCGCCGACGACCGCGCGGGGCAGCTCTGATGCTTCGCCGGCCGGCTCCCCTCCCCACGGCCCTCCTGCTGACCCTGCTGGCCCTGCTCGGTCTCGCCCTGGCCGGGGCGGTCTCCCCGACGGCCGCCGCGGCCGCCGGGCCGGTCGAGGACGACGAGGCCGACTATGTGCTCATCGCCGGCGCGCCCGGACTGCGCTGGGACGACATCGACGCCGACCGGACCCCGAACCTGTGGAAGCTGGCCGAGCGAGGCTCGATCGGCTCCCTGTCGACCCGGTCCGCGCACACACCCACCTGCCCGGCCGACGGCTGGCTGACGCTGGGCGCGGGCAACTACGCCGAGCGGACCGGGGTCGGCAAGGAACCCGCCGAGGGCGGCGCCGAGCCCGAGCCGGACTCCCCGCAGCTGTGCCCGAAGCTGGACGTGGCCATCGAGCGGCCGGACGCGGTCGGGGCGTACCTGCCCGACCAGGAGACGGTCGTCGAGCACCAGCGCAAGCTGCAGCACGGCACGGTGCCGGGGGCGCTGGCCGAGTCGGTGCGCTGCACCGCGGCGGTCGGCCCGGGGGCGGCGGTCGCGGCGGCCCGCTCGTTCGGCCGGGTCGACCGGTATCTGCCCGCGCTGCCCGCGACGGACAAGGCGCAGAAGGCGCTGACGGAGTGCCTGCTCAGCATCGTGGACCTGGGCGCGATCGACGGGCGTACGCCGTCGCAGCGGCTGCGCCAGGCGGCCGCCGTGGACAAGCTGCTCGGGCAGGTGCTGGCGGCCCGGCCGAAGAACTCCACGCTGCTGGTCGCCGGGGTCGCCGACACCGAGGCCAGCTCGCGGCTGCACGCGGTGATCGCCGACGGCAAGGGCTGGGAGGGCGGCTACCTGACCTCGGCCACCACCGGCCGGGCCGGCTACCTGCAGCTGGTCGACCTCGCGCCGACCGCGTTGCACCTGCTCGGCCGCGAGATCCCCAAACGGATCATGGTGGGGCATGCGGCGGTGCTGGCCGATGGGCGTCCGGCGGACCTGGACCAGGCGACCGCGGCGGGCACCGACGCCGACCGGCGCGCCGCGGCGGCCCGCACCGTGTCGGCCTGGTTCTTCTGGCTGCTGGCGCTGGTGCAGATCGGCCTGTTCACGGCCGTGGTGCCGCTGCTGCGGCGCAGTTACCGCCATGCCGGGCCGACCGGTCCCACCCCGCCCCCGCAGCGGCTGGTGAGCGTCCTGGAGGTGCTGCTGACCGGGGCGTCGCTGGCGCTGCCGGCGGCGCTGATCGCCGGCGTGGTGCCGTGGTGGCGCTTCGGCCGCCGCGGGCTGATCTTCGGCCTGGTCACGGCCGGTATCACCCTGCTGCTCACCTTCGTCACGGTCCGGCTGCCGGTGTACCGCAAGCGCACCCTGGGCCCGGTCGGGGTGGTGGCCGCCATCGCCGCCGCCGTGGTCGGCATCGACCTGCTCACCGGGGCCAGGCTGCAGCTCAACGGCGTCGCCGGTTACTCGGTCCTGGAAGGCACCCGCTACGCGGGCATCGGCATGGTCGGCATGGGCGTGTTCTTCGCCGGAGTGCTGCTCACCGCGGGCACCCTGGCCCAGCTGGTGCCGCACCGCAACCGGCCGCTGCTGGTCAGCGCGATCGGCGCGGCGGGTGTGCTGCTGGTCGGCATCCCGGCGCTGGGCGCCGACGCGGGCGGCGCGGTCGCGCTGACCGCGGGGGTGTGCCTGACCGCGGCGCTGTGTCCGGGCGGCTGGCTCACGTTCAAGCGGCTGGCCCTGGCGATGGCCGCCGGGGTGGCGGCGACCGTGGTGTTCGCGCTGGTCGACGTGCGCCAGCCGGTGGACCAGCAGGGCAGCCTGGGTCGGTTCCTCACCCAGCTGTCCGACGGCACGTCCGGGCCGACGCTCAACCGGCTGCTCGACGCCAACCGCATCGCCCTGGTGACCAGCCCGCTGACCGTGCTGGCGCTGGTGTCGGCGGTGTTCCTGTGGGTGGTGCTGATGCGCCCGTGGGGCGGCCTGAAGCGGCTGTACGGCATCTACCCGCCCATCCGGGCGGCGGTGGCCGGCATCGGCCTGGCGTCGATCCTGGGCGGGCTGCTGGGCGGTGCCGCACTGAACGTGACCGGCGCCGCGGCGGCCACCGCGATCCCGGTGCTCACGCTCGGGGCGATGCGGGTGCTCGGGCATGCCGCCGATCGGACCCGCATCGCGGAGGAGGCCCCGTCGCCCGTGACAGTGAGCGACGACACCCCGGAGGCGGTTTCGGGTACGTAGCCCGCGGATGAACGCGCGGACCGTGTTAGGGTGAAACCCCGTGGTAGCAGCGCGGACGACCAAGCATATTTTCGTTACGGGAGGCGTCGCCTCCTCGCTCGGCAAGGGGCTCACGGCCTCCAGCCTCGGCACTCTTCTCACCGCTCGCGGTCTGCGGGTGGTCATGCAGAAGCTCGACCCCTATCTCAACGTCGACCCTGGGACGATGAACCCGTTCCAGCACGGCGAGGTCTTCGTCACCGAGGACGGGGCCGAGACCGACCTCGACGTGGGGCACTACGAGCGCTTCCTCAACCGTGACCTGTCGGCCAAGGCCAACGTCACCACGGGGCAGATCTACTCGGCGGTGATCGCCAAGGAGCGCCGCGGCGAGTACCTCGGCGACACCGTGCAGGTCATCCCGCACATCACCAACGAGATCAAGTCCCGGATCCGGGCCATGGCCGAGCCCGACGAGCACGGCCGCACCCCCGACGTGGTGATCACCGAGGTCGGCGGCACGGTCGGCGACATCGAGTCGCTGCCGTTCCTGGAGTCGATCCGGCAGATCCGCCACGACGTGGGCCGCGACAACTGCTTCTATCTGCACGTGTCGCTGGTGCCGTATCTGGCGCCCTCGGGCGAGCTGAAGACGAAGCCGACGCAGCACTCGGTGGCCGCCCTGCGCAACATCGGCATCCAGCCCGACGCGCTGGTCTGCCGCTCCGACCGGGAGATTCCGGCGGGCATGAAGAGCAAGCTGGCCCTGTACTGCGACGTCGACGCCGAGGCGGTGGTCTCCGCGCCCGACGCGCCGAGCATCTACGACATCCCGAAGGTGCTGCACCGCGAGGGCCTGGACGCGTACGTGGTGCGCCGGCTGGGCCTGTCCTTCCGTGACGTGGACTGGTCCACCTGGGACGACCTGCTGGAGCGGGTGCACCACCCGGTGCACGAGGTCACCATCGCGCTGGTCGGCAAGTACATCGACCTGCCGGACGCGTACCTGTCGGTGTCCGAGGCGATCCGGGCGGCCGGGTTCGGCCATCGGGCCAAGGTGAAGCTGAAGTGGGTGCCCAGCGACGACTGCCAGACCGCCGAGGGCGCGGCCAAGGCGCTCGCCCACGTCGACGGTGTGGTCATCCCGGGCGGCTTCGGCGTGCGCGGCATCGAGGGCAAGATCGGCGCGGTGAAGTACGCGCGGGAGAACCGGATCCCGACCCTCGGCCTGTGCCTGGGCCTGCAGACGATGGCCATCGAGGTGGCCCGCCACGTGGCCGGGGTCGCCAAGGCCAGCTCGCTGGAGTTCGACGAGCAGACCCCGGACCCGATCATCTCGACGATGGCCGACCAGGAGGACATCGTCGCGGGCAAGGGCGACCTGGGCGGCACCATGCGCCTGGGGGCGTACCCGGCGAAGCTGACACCCGGCTCGATCGTGGCCGAGGTGTACGGCGCGACCGAGGTCAGCGAGCGGCACCGGCACCGGTACGAGGTCAACAACGCCTACCGCCCGGCGCTGACCAAGGCCGGCCTGCACATCTCGGGCACCTCGCCGGACGGCAAGCTGGTCGAGTTCGTGGAGCTGGACCGGGAGCTGCACCCGTACTTCGTGGCCACGCAGGCGCACCCGGAGCTGAAGAGCCGCCCGACACACCCGCACCCGCTGTTCTCGGGTCTGGTGGGAGCGGCGATCGCCTATGCTCAGGCCGACCAGCTGCCCGGCGTGGCGGAGGCGGCCGAGCCGGTGGCCGCCAAGCGCTGACCCGGGCCGGACAACCGAACAAGCACGCTGGTCGCAGGCTCTTTGCCTGCGACCAGCGTCGTTTGAAGGACAGGAGCCCGTGTGTACGAGGTCGTCGGCAGCACCGAGCGGTTCAAGGGGCACATCTTCCGGGTGGTCACCGACCAGGTGACCATGCCCGGGGGAGCGGTCGCGGGGCGGGACGTGGTGCGCCACGTCGGCGCGGTGGGCGTGGTCGCGCTGGACGATGCCGGCCGGGTGGTCCTGGTCCGCCAGTACCGGCACCCGGTGGGCCGCTACCTGTGGGAGCTGCCCGCGGGCCTGATCGACGTGCAGGGCGAGGGCCTGGCCGCCGCGGCGCTGCGCGAGCTGGCCGAGGAGGCCGACCTCGCCGCGGGCCGGGTCGACCTGCTGGTGGACATGTTCACCACGCCCGGCTGCAGCGACGAGATGATCCGCGTCTTCCTGGCCCGCGACCTGTCCGAGATCCCCGAGCACGAGCGCCACGCCCGCGCCGACGAGGAGGCCGACATGCAGGTCGATCTCGTCCCCTTGGACGAGGCCGTGGCCATGGTCTTCGACGGCCGCATCACCAACGGCCCGGCCGTCGGCGGCCTGCTCGCCGCCGCCCGCGCCCGCGACGAGGGCTTCAAGAATCTCCGCCCCGCCGACGCCCCGCTCCCGCCCCGCTGACGCCCGCCGGGCGGGCGGTAAGCGGTAAATATCCGATTCAGCACTATCCTTGGGTTGATCGCAGGGCGGCAGGTCTGCCGTGTTGACACCATGTCAAGCCGGCAAGGCATCAGCTTGCATCCTGTCAAGCGCTTCGGGCTGTTTTCCGGGCCTAGACTGCCGCCGCGGGGGGTAGACCTGGGGCAACGGTGCCGTCGGGCCCTCCCGCAAGCGCAGGATCGAGGAAGGTGCAGTCGTGAAGGTCGGTATCCCCCGCGAGGTCAAGAACCACGAGTACCGGGTGGCGATCACCCCGGCGGGCGTACACGAGTTCGTCCGCAACGGACACGACGTCGTCATCGAGACCGGCGCCGGTCTGGGCTCCTCCATCACCGACGAGGAGTACGTGGCGGCCGGCGCACGCATCCTGCCCACCGCTGACGAGGTGTGGGCCGAGGGCGAGCTGATCCTGAAGGTCAAGGAGCCCATCGCCGAGGAGTACCACCGCATGCGCGAGGGGCAGGTGCTGTTCACCTACCTGCACCTGGCCGCGTCCAAGGAGTGCACCGACGCGCTGATGACGCAGAAGGTCACCGGCATCGCGTACGAGACGGTCGAGACCGCCGACCGCGCCCTGCCGCTGCTCGCCCCGATGAGCGAGGTGGCCGGCCGGCTCGCCCCGCAGGTCGGCGCGTACCACCTGATGCGCTTCGCGGGCGGCCGGGGCGTGCTGCCCGGCGGCGTGCCCGGCGTGCGCCCGGCCAAGGCCGTCGTCATCGGCGCGGGCGTGTCCGGCATGAACGCCGCGACCATCGCCCACGGCCTGGCCTTCGAGGTCACCGTGCTGGACAAGAACATCAAGAAGCTGCGCGAGGTCGACCAGCAGTTCCACGGCCAGGTCCGCACCGTCATGTCGAACGCGTTCGAGCTGGAGAAGGCGGTGCTGGAGGCCGACCTGGTCATCGGCGCGGTGCTGGTGCCCGGCGCGAAGGCCCCGACGCTGGTCAGCAACGAGCTGGTGAGCCGCATGAAGCCGGGCAGCGTGCTCGTCGACATCTCGATCGACCAGGGCGGCTGCTTCGAGGACTCGCACCCGACCACCCACGCCAACCCGGTGTACAAGGTGCACGAGTCGGTCTTCTACTGCGTGGCGAACATGCCCGGCGCGGTCCCGCACACCAGCACCTACGCGCTGACCAACGTGACCCTGCCGTACGCCGTCGAGCTGGCCAACTACGGGTGGCAGGAGGCGCTGCGCCGTGACCCCGCCCTGAAGCTGGGCCTGAACACCCACGCGGGCGAGATCACCTACGGCCCGGTGGCCGAGGCGCACGGCCTCACCGCCGTGGACGTCGACTCGCTGCTCTGACCAGTGTTTTCCTGAGGCCGGTGGCGCTTGCGCGCCGCCGGCCTCATGCTGTTCACGTCGCGCGGGGACCAGCGCCGGGTGCACGGTCGGCCGGGATCGTGAAGACACGCCGAGCCGTGGCGGTACGCCGAGGTGGTCGGTGACGTACAGTCGGACGACGACGACACGCATGCGGCCGGTCGGGGAGCTGATGGCCCACTCACGACGGTGCCTCATCCGGCCGGACGGATGTCGTCGGGAAGGGCGTAGCGGAGATGGCAGGCAACGGGCGCGCGGAGGCATGGACCTCGACGCTGCGGGCGGAACAGTCCCGCATGGACCTCGGTGCTGACCTGGGTCCGGCTGATCCGTCGGCCTACACCGCCCGCAAGGAGATCCCCGAACCGATGCCGACCGATCGGCACGGCCCGGCGCGGATCATCGCGATGGCGAACCAGAAGGGCGGCGTGGGCAAGACCACGACCACCATCAACCTGGGCGCGGCCCTGGCCGAGTACGGCCGCAAGGTGCTGCTCGTCGACTTCGACCCGCAGGGCGCGCTGTCAGTGGGCCTGGGCGTCAACCCGCACAACCTCGACCTGTCCGTCTACAACCTGCTCATGCAGGACGACGTGACCGCCGAGGACGTCATCATCAAGACCGACGTCGCCGGGCTGCACCTGCTGCCCGCCAACATCGACCTGTCGGCCGCCGAGATCCAGCTCGTCAACGAGGTCGCCCGCGAGATGGCGCTGGCCCGCGTGCTGAAGACGGTGCGCAAGGAGTACGACTACATCCTCATCGACTGCCAGCCGTCGCTGGGCCTGCTGGCCATCAACGCGCTGACCGTCGCCCACGGCGTGCTCATCCCGCTGGAGTGCGAGTTCTTCAGCCTGCGCGGTGTCGCGCTGCTGCTGGACACCATCGACAAGGTGCGCGAGCGGCTCAACTTCGACCTGGAACTCGAAGGCATCCTGGCCACCATGTACGACAGCCGCACCACGCACTGCCGACAGGTGCTGCAGCGCGTCGTCGAGGCGTTCGGCGACAAGGTGTACCAGACCGTGATCACCAAGACGGTCAAGTTCCCGGAGTCGACCGTGGCCGGCGCCCCGATCACGTCCCTGGATCCCGCCTCGTCGGGCGCGCGCAACTACCGGCAGCTCGCGCGCGAGGTCATCGCCGCCGAGGCCGCCCGCCGGTGATCGGGGCCCACCGGCCTGCACCCGCGAACTGACCTGCTGGGATACTTGCGGCGTGAGCGATCCCGTGGTGACGGCCGACCCGGCCGGAGAGCAGTCGGCTGAACCGTCCGGTTCAGGCCGCTTCACCGTGCGGCTCACCAACTTCGAGGGTCCGTTCGACCTGCTCCTGCAGCTCATCGGCAAGCACAAACTCGACGTCACCGAGGTCGCGCTGCACCGGGTGACCGACGACTTCATCGCCCACATCCGCGCCATGGGCAAGGAGTGGGACCTCGACGAGGCCAGCGAGTTCCTCGTCATCGCGGCGACCCTGCTCGACCTGAAGGCCGCCCGGCTGCTGCCCGCCGCGCAGGTGGAGAACGAGGAGGACCTCGCCCTGCTGGAGGCCCGCGACCTGCTGTTCGCGCGGCTGCTGCAGTACCGCGCGTTCAAGCAGGCCGCCGCGTTCATCGCCGACCTGGAGGCCCACGGCGGGCGGCGCTGGCCGCGCTCGGTCGCGCTGGAGGAGCGGTACGCCGAGGCGCTGCCCGACCTGGTGCTCGGCATCGGGGCGGACCGGCTGGCCAAGCTCGCGCTCAAGGCGTTCACGCCCAAGGCGGCCCCGCCGCTGGTCTCCGTCGCGCACATCCACCAGGTCCGGGTCAGCGTGCGCGAGCACGCCGAGCTGCTGCGCACCCGCCTGTTCGAGCTGGGCACCGCCACCTTCTCCACCCTCACCGAGGACTGCGAGAACACCCTGGAGGTCGTCGCCCGCTTCCTGGCCCTGCTGGAGCTGTACCGGGAGGGCCTGGTCGGCTTCGACCAGGAACTGGCGCTCGGTGAGCTGACGGTGCACTGGACCGGCGGCGAGACGGCCGCCGGCGACCTCGCGGTCGACGACTACGACGGCGACGACGAGGCCAAACAGGCCCTGGCCGCCGAGTCGCGAAACCGGCCCGACGGCGACGAGCCCGACGACGATCTTGACGACGACGAGCCGGACGACGAGCCGGCCGACCCGGAGTCGGACGCGAGCGATCCGGGTACGCAGGAGGCGGCGGCCGAGCCCGCAGCGCAACAGCCCGGCAAGGGCGGGGGAGCAGAAGACGATGACTGACAACGAGTCCCTCGAACAGCAAGCAGCCTCCTGGGTCCCCCCATGGGCCCGCACCCCCACCCCCGAGGAAAGCAAGGGCACCTTCCCATCGGATTCCGTAGAGGAAGGGCACCTTCCCATCGCGGAGCCGGAGGCTGCGCCGGTGGCGGAGCCGGCTGCGGCTGAACCGGGCGACCTCGCGGAACCCGAGCCGCAGGAGGCTCCCGAGCCGCAGGATGTCATCGAGGCGGAGGACGCGGTCGAGCCGGAGGACGCCTTCGAGACGCGCGATGCGGTCGAGGCGTTGGACGCTGTCGAGGACGTCCCGGAGCACGAGGCGGCGGACACCGGGGGGCAGGCCGACGCGTTCGACGCGCAGCCCGCAGACCCGGCCGAAGAGGCGGCCACTGCCGCGGACGAACCGGTGGCGCAGCCGGCACCGGACGCGCCGGACGAGGACGACGTGGCGGAGATCGTCGCCGTCGACGACCTCGCCGCCGCCCTCGGCCTGGACGAGCCGACCATGCCGCGCTTCGACGTGGACGGGCCGGACGACAGCGGCGAGGCCGCCGTCGGGTACGCCGGAGCCAAGCTCGCCACCCCGCCGCCCGGCCTGGCCGAGGCCGACCTCGTGCCGACCCTGGAGGCGATCCTGCTGGTCGTCGACGAGCCGGTCAGCGAGCTGACCCTCGCCGAGGTGCTGGAGGTGCCCGCCGAGCTGATCGCGGGCACGCTGATCGACCTGTCGGCGTCGTACACCCGCCAGAACCGCGGCTTCGACCTGCGCCGCGCCGCCGGCGGCTGGCGGCTGTACACCCGGGCCGAGTACGCGCCCTACGTGGAGCGCTTCGTGCTCGACGGGCAGCAGCTGCGGCTCACCCAGGCGTCCCTGGAGACCCTGGCCGTGGTCGCGTACAAGCAGCCGGTGACCCGCTCGCGGATCTCGGCGATCCGCGGCGTCAACTGCGACGGCGTCATCCGTACCCTGGTGACCCGGGGCATGATCGAAGAGTGCGGCACCGAGCCCGAGTCGGGCGCCTTCCTCTACCGCACCACCAGCCTGTTCCTGGAGAAGCTGGGCCTCGACTCCGTCGACCAGCTCCCGCCGCTGGCCCCGTTCCTACCTGACAACGTCGAGGAGATCGCTGATGAGCAGCGCTGAAGTACGAACTGAAGGCGCTGAGAGGCTGCAGAAGATCCTGGCCCAGGCCGGTGTCGCCTCCCGCAGAGCCAGCGAGGACCTGATCGCCGCGCGGCGGGTCACCGTCAACGGCAAGGTCGCCAAGCTCGGCGACAAGGCCGACCCGATCGCCGACGTCATCCACGTCGACGGCCAGCGCATCGTCACCGACGCGAACCTGGTCTACCTGGCGATGAACAAGCCGCGCGGCGTGGTCTCGACGATGGCCGACGACAAGGGCCGCGAGGCCGTCGCCGACTACATCGGCAACATCTCGACCCGGGTGTACCACGTGGGCCGGCTCGACGCCGACTCCGAGGGCCTGCTGCTGCTCACCAACGACGGCACCCTCGCGCACAAGCTGATGCACCCGTCGTACGAGGTGCCCAAGACGTACCTGGTCGAGGTCGTCGGGCCGCTGCCGCGGGTGGTCGGCCGGGAGCTGATGGCGGGCGTGGAACTGGAGGACGGCCCAGCGCGGCTGGACGACTACCGGCTCAAGCAGGCCATCGACAAGCAGGCGCTGATCGAGGTGGTGCTGCACGAGGGCCGCAACCGCATCGTGCGGCGCATGTTCGACCACGTCGGCTTCCCGGTGCAGCGGCTGGTGCGCACGGCGATCGGCCCGATCAAGCTCGGCGACCTGAAGGCCGGCCGGCACCGCCGCCTCAACGCCGGCGAGGTGGCCGCCCTGTTCAAGATCACGGATCGCAAGGGCCGCGGCGCGGCGCAGGAGGAGACGATCCGCGAGATCCCCGAGGTGTACGAGGACTAGGCCGCGTCGCCGGTCAGGGTCCCCCCGCGTGGGTATGGTGGTCGGGATCGCCGCACGCCAACCGCCAGGGAGCCGCCCGATGCAGCCGACGACCGTCACCGACCTGCCCGCCCTGCTCGCAGGGGACGCGGTGGCCGGCGCCGACCGGCCGCTGCTGACCTATTGCGACGACGCCACCGGCGAACGCGTCGAGCTCACCGCGGTCGAACTGGGCGGCCTGGCCGCGCGTACGGCCGGGCTGCTGCGCGAGGACTGCGGGCTCGACACCGGTTCCCGGGTCGCGGTGCTGCTGCCGCCGCACTGGCAGACGGCCGCCGTGCTGCTGGGCGCGTGGTCGATCGGGGCCGCCGTGTCGTTCCGGCCCTGGGCCACCGCGGGGCTCGCCCCGGTCGGCCAGGGCGAGAACGATCCACTGGACGCGCTGTTCGTCAGCCGTCAGCGGCTGGACAGCTGGCTGGAGCAGGTCCCGCAGGCGCGGCACCGCTACGTGCTCGGTCTCGCGCCCGGCGGTGCACCGCTCGACGAGGTGCCGGACGGCTACCGGGACTTCGCCGCCGACGCCTCCCGCCACCCGGCGAACCTGCCCGCGTACGGGTCGTTCGGCAGCACCGACGCCGCGAGCCCCGACGGCACCACCTACCGGCAGTGGGGCGGCCTGGCGCAGGGCGTCGCCGACCAGCTCGGCCTGCGCGCGGGCGACCGGCTGCTGGTAGACGTCGCCAAGCACGAGCAGCCCGTGATGTGGCTGCTGACCCCGCTGGCGGCGGGCGCGTCGGTGGTGCTGTGCGCGAACCTCGACCGGGCCAACCTCGACGCCCGGATCGCCGCCGAGGGCGTCACCCGGGTCATCTGAGCGGTCAGGCGTCCTGGCGCAGGTAGGTGGCGTGGCCTTCGCGGACGAGGCCGCCGTCGAAGACGAGGACCTCGTTGACCAGCTGGCCGCGGTGGTTGCGGTAGTTGATGACGACGGTGTCGATGCCGGCGTACACGGCCTCCACCGTGAAATGAAGGCCCGGCAGCCGCTTCAGGCCTTCGCCCCAGTACTCCCGCAGCGCGTCCTTGCCGCGCACGACCCCGCCGGTCTCCGGGAACAGCTGGGCCGCCAGCGGTGAGGAGAACACGACGTCGTCGTGGAAGTGCGCCAGCACCGCCGCCACGTCGTGCGCGTTCCACGCCGCGACCCAGCGTCGGCTGAACTCCGTCGCATCCAGTTCACTCGGCACAGGCGGCCCCGTCCACGCAGTGGACCCCGCCCGCCGGGACCCGACGCCTGAAACTAACCCGGTCCGGCGGCCGTACCCGGGCAGTGTCCGCTCCGTGGAACAGGCCGCGCTGCGGTCCGGTGATCCGCCGGGCTCAGTTCAGCAGTGCGTTGACGATCAGGGTCGCGTTGTCCTCGTGCTTGGCGTACGCGTCGGGGAACGCCGAGATCTGCACCGACTGCGCGGCGCGGGTCAGTGACATGTCCTCCCAGCCGTCGATCTGCACGAGGCGGCGGTAGAACGCCCCGGCCGCGTACGACGGCTGCATGATCTCCTCGACGGAGCCCCAGCTGCCGCTGGCGCGCTGCTGGAACAGGCCGATCGAGTCGTGGTCGGAACCGGTGCCCTGGTGCGGGTAGTTCAGCGACTCGGGCACGACGTGGCTGGCCACGTTGTAGAGGCGGCTCTCCTGCATGGCGGTGGCCACGCCGACGATCATCGCCCACTTGGTCAGGCCCATGGACTGGGCCTTCTTGACGATCGCGGCGGCGTTGTCCATCTGCTGGCGGTCCATGCCGGCGACCAGCTTCACGACCCGTACCACCGGCTTGGGTTTCGGCTTGGGCTTGGGTTTCGGCTTGGGCTTCGGCTTGACCGCGGGCGTGCCTGGCTTGGCGGCCCGCAGCTGCGGCAGACGGTGCAGCAGCGCGCTGCTGGTCACGTCGCCGGCGGCGAGCATGGCGGGGGAGGCCACGGCATTGCCGGGCAGCAGCCCGGCGGCGGTCGGCGGCTCGACGACGGCGGGGCCGCCGACACCGGAAAGGATCGCGACGGCGCCGACTCCGGCGAGCGCGGCTGTGGTGAGCAGGGGAGCGAGCAGGCGTTGCGCCCGGGACCGCTCGCGGCGGTGCCGAGCTTGCCAGCCGTCGTCACGGCGGTGCCGACCGGAGGCGGGGGAGCCTTCGGTGTGGGCGGTGCGGCGGTCTTGCTGATCACGGGGGGTATGCGGGGGCATTGGCCGATATTAGGAAGGCATAAGCCCAGGTAAAAGGGGGTGCTACCAGATTTCTCCCAGGGTGGTGCTGATTTAGCCCGAATTGCTCGGACTTATTCTCAAGATTGTTTCTGACCTGGGGTTTTGTGAAGCACTCTCGCGCTTCGGGCGCGCCGTAGACCGCGAGCCTGTGCCCGCGCCGGGAGCGCCGGGCACTAGCATCGGGCGGGTGACACAGACCCTGCATGCCGACGCCGTACGCCTGCTGACCGGCTGGCGCCCGCCCGCCGACGCGGCGGCCGACTGGACCGAGACGATGGCGCTGCTGGAGCAGGGTCCCCGGGTGATGGGCAAGCCGCACCCCGACGGCCACGTCACCGCCAGCGCGATCATCGTCTCCCACGACCGCACCCGCATCCTGCTCTGCCTGCACGGCAGGCACGACATCTGGTGCCAGCTCGGCGGGCACCTCGAACCCGAGGACGGCGACCTCGCCGCGGCCGCCCTGCGCGAGGCCACCGAGGAGAGCGGCATCGCGGGCCTGGTCGTCGACCCGGTGCCGGTCGACGTGGACGTGCACCACGTGAACTGCGCGGGCAGCCCCAACCGGCACCACGACGTGATCTTCCTGGTGCACGCGCCGGCGGACGCGGTGGCGCAGGTCAGCGAGGAGTCGCACGAGCTCGGCTGGTTCTCCCCGGACGCGCTGCCCAGCCCGCTGGGCACCGACACCGCCCGCGTGGTGCGCAACGCCATGGCCCGGCTGGGCTGAGCCACGTGAGGGTGCCGCACGAGCCCTGGCCGGCCGACGAGGCCGAGGCGCTGCGCCAGCAGCTCGCCCTGCGCGAGCGGGTCGAGCCGGCCGGGCCGCTGCCCGCCGTGCGGACCGCGGCCGGGCTGGACGTGTCGTACGACGAGGAGACCGGGCGGGCCGTGGCCGCCGTCGTCGTGCTGGACCTGGCCACGCTGACCGTCGTCGAGGCGGCCACCGCGACCGGCGAGGTGAGCTTCCCGTACGTGCCGGGCCTGCTGGCGTTCCGGGAGCTGCCCACGCTGGCCGACGCGCTGGAGCGGCTCGCGGTCACCCCGGACGTGCTGGTGTGCGACGGCTACGGGGTCGCCCATCCGCGCCGCTTCGGGCTGGCCTGCCACGTCGGCGTGCTCACCGGGCTGCCCGCCTTCGGGGTGGCCAAGACGCCGTTCACCGCTGCGCACGCGCAGCCGGGGCCGGGCCGGGGCGACTGGTCTCCGCTGACCGAGGACGGCGAGGTGCTCGGCCGCGTGCTGCGCACCCAGCCGAAGGTCAAGCCGGTGTTCGTCTCCGTCGGGCACCGCGTCGACCTCGACACGGCCACCGCGCTCACGCTGGCGCTGTCGCCGCGCTTCCGGCTCCCCGAGACCACCCGGCACGCCGACCAGCTCTCCCGCCGCCTGCTCGGCGGGCTGCCCGCCGCACGCTGACGGCCGGCGGGGAGTGACACGGCTCACCAGGCCGGGATGAGCACGTCGGCGCAGCCGAGCAGGCTGGGTTCGGCCAGGTCAGGGTGGGAGGGGCGGGCCGGATGTGACGCGTGGGACGTGTTCTGCGCCGCCTGGAGCCCCTCTGCCTGATCGGTGTCCGGACGGACCGGGCAGAATGGGAGCATCAAACCTAGGGGCGGAGGATGGGTCGTGGCTGAATTGCGCTGCGTGGTCGCGGTGGACGGGCCCTCGGGCTCGGGCAAGTCGACGGTGTCGCGCCGGCTGGCGCAGCGCCTGGACGCACGCTACCTCGACACCGGCGCGATGTACCGGGCGCTGACCTGGGCCGTGCTGCAGGCCGGGGTGGACCTCGGCGACCCCGACGGCATCGCCAAGGTGGCCGTCGACTGCGAGCTGATCATCACGACCGACCCCGAGCGGCCCTCGATCAGCGTGAACGGCGAGAACGTGGACGGCCCGATCCGCGGCGGCGAGGTCACCTCCGCCGTCTCCGCGGTCTCGGCGGTGCCGTTCGTCCGCCAGGTGCTCACCTCCCGCCAGCGCGCGATCATCGAGGAGTCGGCCCGGATCGTCGTCGAGGGCCGCGACATCGGCACCGTCGTCGCGCCCGACGCCGACCTGAAGGTCTTCCTGACCGCCTCCTCCGCCGAACGGGCGCGCCGGCGCAGTGCCGAGAACGCCGTCGACCACGCTGCGACCGAGGCCGACCTGGCCCGTCGCGATCACCTGGACTCCACCCGCAAGGTCAACCCGTTGCAGCAGGCCGCCGACGCGGTCGTGCTCGACTCGACCGAGCTGGGCATCGATGAAGTCGTCAGCGAGCTGCACCGGCTGCTGACGGCAAGGAAGGCAGTATGAGCAACGCAGAGTGGACCGAGCTGGAAGTAGTCGACCAGCCTGTGCCGGAGGCCGCTCCGGTCACGGCGGTCGTCACGCCGCAGCCGGTCCTGGCGGTGGTGGGCCGCCCCAACGTGGGCAAGTCCACCCTCGTCAACCGCATCATCGGCCGCCGCCAGGCGGTGGTCGAGGACATCCCCGGCGTGACCCGGGACCGGGTGGCGTACGACGCGACGTGGTCGGGTCGCAAGTTCACCGTCGTGGACACCGGCGGCTGGGAGCCCGACGCCAAGGACCGGGCCGCGGCCATCGCCGCGCAGGCCGAGGCCGCCATCGCCGCCGCCGACGTGGTGCTGTTCGTGGTCGACTCGTCCATCGGCGCGACCGACGAGGACGCGGCCGCGGTGAAGATGCTGCGCCGCAGCTCCAAGCCCGTGCTGCTGGTGGCGAACAAGGCCGACAACCAGAACATGGAGTACGAGACGCACGCCCTGTGGTCGCTCGGACTGGGCCAGCCGTGGCCCGTGTCCGCGCTGCACGGGCGCGGCTCCGGTGACCTGCTCGACGCGGTGCTGGAGGCGTTCCCGGAGCAGGCTCCGCTGGAGGACCACGTGCCGGGTCCGCGCGGCCCGCGCCGCGTGGCGCTGGTCGGCCGCCCCAACGTCGGCAAGTCCAGCCTGCTCAACCGGCTCGCCCGGGAGGAGCGTTCGGTCGTCGACTCGGTCGCCGGCACCACCGTCGACCCGGTCGACTCCCTGGTCGTCATCGGCGGCCAGACCTGGCAGTTCGTCGACACCGCCGGCCTGCGCAAGCGCGTCGGCAAGGCCAGCGGCACCGAGTACTTCGCCTCGCTGCGCACCGCCGCCGCGATCGAGACCTCCGAGGTCACGGTCGTGCTGCTGGACGCCAGCGAGGTCATCAGCGAGCAGGACCAGCGCCTGCTGTCGATGGTGTCGGAGGCCGGCCGCGGCGTGGTGCTCGCCTTCAACAAGTGGGACCTGGTCGACGCCGACCGGCGGCACTACCTGGACAAGGAGATCGACCGGGAGCTCAAGCGCATTCCGTGGGCGCTGCGCGTCAACATCTCCGCGCTGACCGGCCGCGCCGTGGAGAAGCTCGCCCCGGCGCTGCGCACCGCGCTGGCCAGCTGGGAGAAGCGCATCCCGACCGGCCAGCTCAACCAGTGGCTGACCGCTCTGGTGCAGGCGACCCCGCACCCGGTGCGTGGCGGCCGGGCCCCGCGCATCCTGTTCGCGACCCAGCCCAGCGTCTCGCCGCCGAAGTTCGTGCTGTTCACGACGCAGCCGCTGGACCCGGGCTACGTCCGGTTCGTGGAGCGCAAGCTGCGCGAGGAGTTCGGCTTCGAGGGCAGCCCGATCGACATCGCGGTCAAGCCCCGCAAGGAGAAGGGCCCCGGCGGTCGGGGCCGGACCCACGGCTGACCGTCCACGAAGCTCCGCCCGCCTTCCCGGCGCGCGGAGCTTCGTCGTATCCGGCCACCACTGCTGATCGCGGCCGTGGTCGACCGGCAGCGCCGAGTCCACTCCGGATGGCGGCGGCGCGGCCCTCGCGGCGTTCGTGGGCAGACGGACCTGCGAACGGTACTGTCGGTACATGATTCACATCGATGCGTCGGTGCCGCAGGTGGCGGCGGTACGGTTGGCGTTCCCGGCGCATCGTTACCGCCAGGAGGAGATCGTCGCCGAGTTCACCGCGATGTGCCTGCCCGGCGAGCATCCCGGGCGGGAGGTGTTCGCCCGGTTCGGACGGACCACCGGCGTGCAGACCCGCCACCTGGCGCTGCCGCTGGACCAGTACGCCGGGCTGACCGGGTTCACCCAGGCCAACGACGCGTTCATCGAGGTGGCCCAGGAACTGGGCGAGGCCGCGCTGCGGGCGGCGCTGGACGCCGCCGGAGTGCGGCCGGACGAGGTCGACCTCGTCGCGACCACGAGTGTCACCGGCCTGGCCGTGCCGTCGTTGGACGCGCGGCTGGCGGCACGGGTCGGCCTGCGACCGGACGTGAAGCGGCTGCCGCTGTTCGGCCTGGGCTGCGTCGCCGGCGCGGCGGGCGTGGCCCGGCTGCACGACTACCTGCGCGCGTTTCCGGACCAGGTCGCGGTGCTGCTGGCGGTCGAGCTGTGCTCGCTGACGGTGCAGCAGGAGGACACCACGCCCGCCAACCTGGTCGCGTCCAGCCTGTTCGGCGACGGCGCGGCCGCGGTGGTGATGGTCGGCGGGCAGCGGGCCGAGCCGGTGCCGGGCCGGCCCCGGGTGGCGGCCACCCGCAGCCGCCTCTACCCGGACACCGAACAGGTGATGGGCTGGCGGATCGGCTCCAGCGGCTTCCGGATCGTGCTGTCCAACGAGGTCGCCCCGATCGCCGAGCGTTTCCTCGGCGGTGACGTGCGCGGCTTCCTGAGCGACCACGGCCTGGACTCCGCGGACATCGCGACGTGGATCTGCCATCCCGGCGGGCCGAAGGTCATCGACACCATCGAGAAGGTGCTCGGCCTGCCCGGCGACGCGCTGACGCCGACCCGCCGGTCGCTGGCCGGCCGGGGCAACCTGTCGTCGGTGTCGGTGCTGGACGTGCTGCACGCGGCGATGGCCGGCCCGCCGCCCGAAGACCAGCCCGGACTCATGATCGCCATGGGGCCGGGGTTCTGCTCCGAACTCGTCCTGCTGAGGTGGTGACAGCGTGCTCGCGTACACCCTGCTGATCCTGGCGGTGGCCGTCGAACGGCTGGTGGAGCTGGTGGTGTCCAAGCGCCACGCGGCCTGGGCGCTGGCCAACGGCGGCCGCGAGTACGGCCGCGGCCACTACCCGTACATGGTGGCCCTGCACACCGCCCTGCTGGCCGGGTGCCTGGCCGAGGTCTGGCTGCTGGACCGCCCGTTCCTGCCCGCACTCGGCTGGACCATGCTGGCCCTGGTCGCGGCCAGCCAGGCGCTGCGCTGGTGGTGCGTGACGACGCTGGGCCGCCGCTGGAACACCCTGGTCATCGTGGTCCCCGGCCTGCCCCTGGTGGACCGCGGCCCCTACCGCTGGCTCAAACACCCCAACTACCTGGCCGTGGTCGTCGAAGGCTTCGCCCTTCCCCTGGTCCACACGGCCTGGCTCACCGCCCTCGCCTTCACCCTGCTCAACTTCGCCATGCTGGCTGTGCGCATCCGCGTGGAAGACGCCGCCCTCGCCGAGGCCACCGCATGAACGGCGTCGATCATGAGCTTGCGGACGTGTTCACGGGCGTGTCCCTACCCTGCGGCCGTGATCATCCGATGAGGCCGGGGCGGCGGCGTGGGGTTTGACGCCGACCTTCTGATCGCGGGTGGGGGGCCGGCGGGGCTGGCGACCGCGCTGCTGGCGCGGCGGGCGGGGCTGTCGGTGGTGGTGGTCGAGCCGCGCGCCGACCCGATCGACAAGGCCTGCGGCGAAGGGCTGATGCCGGGTGGGCTGGCCCGGCTGCTGGCCCTCGGCGTCGACCCGGCGGGGGTGTCGTTCCACGGCATCGCGTACCGGGCGGGGGAGCGTTGCGCCCGTGCCCGCTTCGCGGCCGGGCCGGGCCGCGGGGTCCGGCGCACCACGCTGCAGGGGGCGCTGCGCGAGCGCGCCGCGTCGGCCGGGATCGAGTGGTCGTGCGGGCGCGTCGCCGCGTTGCGGCAGGACTCCCACGGCGTCGAAGCGGCGGGGGTACGCGCGCGCTGGCTGGTCGGCGCCGACGGACTGCACTCGCGGGTACGCCGGGAGGCGGGCATCGCCTCGACGGCGGGCACCCCGGCGCGGTTCGGGCAGCGGCGGCACTACGCCGTCGCGCCCTGGTCGGACCTGGTCGAGGTGTGGTGGTCGGCGCACGCCGAGGCGTACGTGACCCCGGTCGCGCCCGACCTGGTCGGGATCGCGATCCTGCACCGGCGGGCCGGGCTGGGCTACGACTCGCTGCTCGACGGGTTCCCCGAGCTGAGGGCACGCCTGCGCGGCGCGGAGCCGGCCGGTCCGGTACGCGGGGCGGGCCCGCTGCGCCGCACCGTGCGGGCCCGGGTCCGGGGCCGGGTGCTGCTCGTCGGCGACGCCGCCGGGTACGAGGACGCGCTGACCGGCGAAGGTGTCAGCCTGGCCCTCGACCAGGCCGAGGCCGCGGTGTCCGCGCTGGTCAGCGGCGACCTCGCCGGGTACGAGGCGCAGTGGCGACGCCGCACCCGCACCTACCGCCTGCTCACCCGGGGACTGGTGCTGCTCACCGCCGCCCGGCCGGTGCGCGGCGCGGTCGTGCCCCTGTGCGTCGCGGTCCCGCCGCTGTTCCGCGGAGCGGTGAACGTGCTGGCGGGATAGGCGTCAGATCACGGTGTCGCGTCCGTGGCGCGGGCCGCGCCCTCGGATACGGTGTGGGACATGCTGAACGGCTTCAAGAACTTCATCATGCGCGGCAACGTCGTCGACCTGGCGGTCGGTGTGGTCATCGGCGCGGCGTTCACGTCACTGGTCAACCAGTTCACCGCGTCGTTCCTGAATCCGCTGATCAACCTGGTCGGCGCCAAGGACGGCAAGAGTGGCGGCTCCTTCGATCTCGTGAACGACGGCAACGCGGTGGCGTGGGGCGCGTTCCTCAACGCGGTCATCACCTTCGTGATGACCGCCGCGGTACTGTACTTCCTGGTCGTGCTGCCGATGAACAAGCTGGCCGAGCGGCGCAACAAGGGCAAGGAGCCCGAGCCCGCGCCGGTGACCGAGGACATCCGCCTGCTCACCGAGATCCGCGACGCGCTGGTCGCCGCCCGGGTGCCCGCACAGGCCACCCGCCAGGAGACCGAGCACTCGGCCGAGCGCTGAGCCGCACGGCCGCCGCGCCGTCCGCCGTCACCGTGTCGGCCCCTATCGCGGCCCGGCGGTGAGCGCGATCGCGAGCACGTCGGGCACCTCGGTGTCCTGGAACGGCGGCGGCCGCAACATGATGAACGCGGTCGGGTGCCGCACCACCAGCCCGCTGACGTTCTCCTCCCGCGCGACCGGCGGCAGCGCCTTGGACCAGGCGCTGCCGCCGGTCACCGGATCGATCGCGGCGAAGTTCTGCTGGGCGACGGCGTAGCAGTGCTTGCCGTCCGGCGACGCCGCCAGGCGCGCACCGCGCGCGGGGACCTTCCATTTCTCCACGCCCGTGTCGATACGGAACCCGTAGATGCCGTCGGCGGCCATCACCACGGTGTCGCCGATCATCTCGATGGCGGAGACCGGTTTCTGCCAGGGTTTGTACCATCGCCTACTGCCATTCGACAGTCGGAGCAGGCGCAACTCGCCACCCTCGCGCAGCAGCAGATGCTCGGTGCTCAGCCGGGCCTCGACCGCCTCCCAGGCGTCGTCGGGCGGCCCTCCGCCGGGTCCGCCGGGGCCTCCCCCCTGCGGTGGGCCGCCGCGTCCCTGGTCGGGGGGTGGCGGCGCGAGCTGGTACGACACCTGCCACTGCTGTTCACCGGTGGCCGCATCACGCAGCGTGATCCGCACCGTGCCGTTGCGCTCCTGCCTGGTGACCAGCCAGGTCATGTCGGCGATCAGCGGAGACTCGATCACGTCCTGCCGCCACACCAGCGCGCCGACCCGGTTGTACGCCCGCACCGAGGACGGCAGCCCGACGAACGCCCGGTCGGTGGCCAGCGCCACGTCGCCGATCGTGCCGCCGGCGTCGACGCCCTCGAAGCCCACCCGGCCGGTCGCGTTCTCCACCCGCCACAGTCGGCTGTCCGCGGTGACCAGCACGGCCGGGCCCCAGTCGCGGACGCTGAGCGGCCCGGCGTCGATGCGAACGCTCCAGGCCTGGTTCTGGCCCGGGCCGGGCGGGTCGGTCGCGAACACGCGCCCGTCGTCCGTGGCGATCAGCCGCCCGCTGTCGCCCACCACCAGGTGCAGCGGTCCGGGGTCGGCCGTCGAGTTGACCTGCCAGCGCACCGATCCGGGCTGGGCGGGGCCGGTCGGGCTCGGTGAGGCCGGCGGTCCGGTGGTGGCCGGGCCCGAGCCGCCGGGCGGGCTGGTGCCGCCGCCGCGGGTCGCCGCCCACACGCCGCCCGCCGTGAGGCCGAGCGCGCCCAGCACGGCGCCGGCCAGGACGGGCCGCCGCTGCCACAGCTTCGGGGTGCCCCAGGTCGGCGCGGGGGGCTCGAGCGGCTGCGGTTCGCCGCTCGGCAGCGCGATCAGCGGCTGGAACCAGCCCGGCGACGGGGTCGACACGCCGGTGCCGATGAGGATGCGCGACAACTCCTTGGCGGTGGGCCGGTCCTGCGGGCGCAGGCTGATGCACCGCACCACGAACGGGCGCAGCTGGATCGGCAGGACGCTCAGGTCGAACCGGCCCTGGGTCACCTGGTTGATCTGCTCGAACATGCTGCCGCCACTGATCAGCGTGCGGCCTGTCGCGGCGAAGTACAGGGTGGCGCCGAGGGCGAAGATGTCGCCCGGGGCGCCGGCGTCCTCGCCCTGGATGCGCTCGGGAGCCATGTACGACGGGGTGCCGACGTTGACGCCGGTGGTCATGCGCTCGGCGTCGGTGGCCAGCGCGATGCCGAAGTCGATGATGTGCGGGCCGGTGTCGTCGAGCAGGATGTTGGCCGGTTTGAGGTCGCGGTGCACCAGCCCGGCCCGGTGGATCGACGCCAGCGCCTCGGCCAGGCCGGTGGCCAGGGTCAGCGCGGCGGTCACCGACAGCGGGCCGCTGGAGCGCACCCGCTGCTCCACGCTCGGGCCCTCGATGTAGGTGGTCGCCAGCCACGGCGACTCGGTCTCGGTGTCGGCGTCGACGACCGCGGCCGTGAACAGCGGGTTCACCAGGCGCGCCGCGGCCACCTCACGGGTGAACCGGCGGCGGAACATCGGGTCGGCGGCCAGCTCCGGGCGGATCACCTTGATCGCGACGTAGCGCCCACTCGGCGACTGCCCGAGGTAGACCCGCCCCATGCCGCCGCCGCCGAGCACGCCGACCAGCCGGTACGTTGCTACGGAGTGCGGGTCGGTGGTTCCCAGCGGCCTCATACGACACCCTCAGTCGGCTCCCAGTTGCGCTCCCGCGCGGCATACTATCCCCGTCTATCCGCGACGGGCGGTTCGACACCACATACGACAGTCGTGATCGGATATGCCGTCTGGGAGCGCTTCGGCAGTCATCATGCCCTGCCGTCCGGCTGGCCGCCGACCCAGGGTAGCGAGTCCCATGGATTGGTACCCCTGTTCGAAGCGGGTATAGAATCCCTGCTCATGGCGCACGCACACCAACCATCGATGTTCGATCTTGATGAGCGGGCGACCCTGGGCCCGCTGGCCGGGGCGGTGAACCGGCACCCGCTCACCCGCGGCGCCTGGGTCGACCACCTGCCCGGCTGGGTGCACGGCTCCGAGCAGATCCTCGACGTGCTGCTCGAACAGGTCGACTGGCGGGCCGAACGGCGCGAGATGTACGAGCGCGAGGTCGACGTGCCCCGCCTGCTGCGGTGGTACGGCCCCGACGAGACGCTGCCGCACCCGGTGCTCGACCAGGCCCGCACCGCACTGTCGGATTTCTATGCCGAGGAGCTGGGCGAGCCGTTCGTGTCCGCGGGCATGTGCCTGTACCGCGACGGCCGCGACAGCGTGGCCTGGCACGGCGACACCATCGGCCGCGGCAGGCACACCGACACCATGGTCGCCATCGTGTCGTTCGGCGAGCCCCGGCCGCTGCTGCTGCGCCCGCGCGGCGGCGGCGAGCCGAGCATCCGGTTCCCGCTCGGCCACGGCGACCTGGTCGTCATGGGCGGCTCCTGCCAGCGCACCTGGGAGCACGCCATCCCGAAGACGGCCCGCCACGTCGGGCCACGGGTGAGCGTGCAGTTCCGCCCGGTCAACGTGGCTTGAGCGCCGGCGGCCGGCTAGCCCTCCGCGCCCAGGCCGAGACGTTCGCGGAGCTTGCCGCGCCGGTCCTCCAGCACGGCGACCAGCGCTTCCTGCTCCTCCGCGCTGCTGATCAGCAGGGTGGTGTCGCCGGGGTCGCCGGGACCGTCCTCGCGGTTGCCGACCTCCTGCCGGATCTGGTCCGCCTGGCTGCGCAGTTCGGCGATCATCGCATCGACCTGCTCCAGCTCACGCCGCATCGCATGCTCGTCCGTCATGGGTACATTGTCGGCTTCGTCGCGCCCGGCTCGTCCGAGTTCCGCCCAACGGGCGACATGGCGTGCGGCCTCGCCTCGCCTCGCCTCGCCTCGCCTCGCCTCGTGAGGGTAGGACCGAGCCGGTCTACATCTATTTTGATGTGGCCACATCAAAATAGATGTAGACCGGCGGACAGGGATGCCGCCAAGCCGGCCATGCCGCACCAATGCGACGACCGGCCGACCGCGACGACGGGCTGCCCGCGACGACGGGCTGACCGGGACCACGACCGGGACGGCGACCGGGCCGGGTGCCGGGCCGGGTGCCGGGCCGCGGACTACGCGACGGGCGTCCGGCCGTCCAGGTAGGCGCTGATCGCCGCCGCCGTCGCCGCAGGCTGGTCCAGGTGCACGTCGTGGCCCGCGTCGAGCACGGTCACCAGGGTGGTGTCCGGGCGCGCCGCCATTCGCGCCACCTCGGCGTCGGTCATGATGCCCCGCTCGCCGCGCACCACCAGCACCGGCCCGGTGAGGCACTCCCAGGCGGTCCAGGAGGGCGCGCCGACGAGCGTGGCGATCGAGTCCACCATGGCGTCGCGGGTGAACCTCGGCCACAGCCCGCCGTCGCGCTCGACGAGCCCGGCGGCCCAGCCCGCGCCGACCGGCCCGCCACCGAAGAACTCCGCGGCCTGCTCGCGGGACGCGAACGGGACCGGCCACGAGTCGAGCCAGCCGCCGATCTCCGCGGGCAGGTCGGGGCCGTCGGCCGCCGGCCCGGCCTCGATCATCACGAGACCGCGCACCAGGTCCGGCCGTGCGGCGGCGGCCAGCATCGCGGTGTGCCCGCCCAGTGACTGCCCGACCAGCACCGCCGGCGCCAGGCCCAGGTGCTCGATCAGGAACACGACGTCCTGGGCGTACGCCGCCCGCGACAGGTCCGCGGGCACCGGCTCGCCGGGCACGTGCGCGCGCTGGTCCACCGCCACGCACCGCAGGCCGGCCGGCAGCGAGCGCTGCAGCCCGGTGAACTCCCCGGCGTGGCCCGCCAGGCCGTGCAGCAGCACGATCGCCGGGCCGCCGCCACCCGAGTCGTGGCAGTCGATCCGGACTCCGTCGCGTACCACCCGCATGTGCTTGCCCCCGTCCCACGGTCCGCAACGGGCCTTCTCCCACGCGCCGCGGTGATCCATACTGCCGCAGTGACCATGCCGCCCGACAACCTGCTCGAGTTCCTCCGCAAGTGCGGGGTCGCCCTGTGCCTGGCCGGGGAGACCGCCAACCGCATCCCGGACGAGCTGGTCGCCATCGCCGACGCGTACGGCGTGGGCGATGTGGAGTTCCTGGTCGTGCCGACCGGGGTGTTCGTCCGGGCCGGTGCGGAGGGCGGTGTGACCGTCGACTTCGCCAACGCCGACGGGCCGCCGCTGCGGCTGGACCAGGTCGATCGGCTGTACAAGCTGTTCGAGCAGGTCAAGGCCGATCCGATTCCGCCCGCCGAGGGCATCGAGCGGGTGCAGGACATCCTCGACGCGCCGCCGCGTTTCGGCGCGGTCGTCACGGTGCTCGGCCACGGCGTGCTGACCGTCGGCATCGGGCTGCTGTTCGTCCGCGACGGCCGGGCGCTGCTCAGCCTGGCCCTGCTCGGGCTGCTGGTCGGCGTGCTGCGGCTGCTGGCCGAGCGGGTGCAGGTGCTGTCGCTGGCGCTGCCGGTGGCGGCGGCGATGCTGGTCACGGTGCTGGCCTACCGGTACAGCCCGGAACTGGGCGCGGACCCGGCGAGCCTGCTGATCCCGCCGCTGGCCACGTTCCTGCCCGGGGCGGCGCTGACACTGGGCGCGCAGGAGATGGTCACCCGGTCCATCATCAGCGGCGCGAGCCGCCTGGTCTCCAGCGTGTACGTGCTGCTCCTGCTCACCTTCGGCATCTATGCCGGGATGCAGATCGCCGGGCCCGCGCAGGCGGTCGCGCCGAGCGAGCCGCTGGGCGTGTGGGCGCCCTGGGTCGGCGTGCTGGTGTTCGGCTTCGGCATCTACCTCAACAGCTCCGCGCCGTCGCGCTCGCTGCCGTGGCTGCTGGTCACCCTCCTGCTGGCGTACGGGGGCCAGTATCTGGCCGGCCAGGTCGGCGGCGGCGTCTTCGCGGCGTTCGTCGGCGGGCTGCTGATCGTGCCGCTGGCCAACGCGGTGCAGCGGCTGCACGGCCCGCCCGCGCAGGTCGTGTTCCTGCCGTCGTTCTGGCTGCTGGTGCCCGGCGCGCTCAGCCTGGTCGGGGTGACCGGCCTGACCGGGCTGGTGGAGCTGTCCGGCACCGGCCGGTCCAACCTGGTCACCGCGTTCCTGACCGTGGTCGCGGTGTCCCTGGGCGTGCTGGTCGGCTCCAGCCTGCTGTCCAACGTCACCGCGAGCTCCCGCCTGCTGACCTCCCGCTCCGCCTGAACCCGGTCCGGGCCGCGGTTAGGATGCGGCGGTGACGGTGCGGCGGGTGGTTCTCAGCGGGTCGACCTTCGAGGAGCAGATCGGGTATGCCCGGGCCGTGGTCGACGGCGACCGGGTGTACGTGTCCGGGACCACCGGATTCGACTACGCCACGATGGCGATCTCCGACGACGTGGTGGAGCAGGCCGAGCAGTGCCTGCGCAACATCGGGACGGCGCTGGCCGAGGCCGGCTGCGGCTTCGCCGACGTGGTGCGGGTGCGTTACCTGCTGCCCGACCGGGCGGACTTCGAACCGTGCTGGCCGGTGCTGCGCCGCCGCTTCGGCGACGTCCGCCCGGCCGCCACGATGCTCGTCTGCGGCCTCGCCGACCCCCGCATGAAGATCGAGATCGAGGTCGACGCCCACCTCCCCCCGTAGGAGGGGTCAGGCGCCGAGCTGGCCGACGTCGGTGACGGTGATGACGGCCTGGCCGTGTTCGTCGGAGGCGGCCAGGTCGACCTCGGCGGAGATGCCCCAGTCGTGGTGGCCGTCGGGGTCGTCGAGGATCTGGCGCACCTTCCAGACGTCCTTGCCCTGCTCGATGATGATCCGGGCGGGGCCGCGGGCGTCGGGGCCGATGCCGATCTCGTCGTACAGCTCGAAGTACGGCTCCAGCGCGTCGCGCCAGGCCTCGCTGTCCCAGCCGTCGGCGGCGTCCAGCTCGCCGAGCGCCTCCCAGCGCCTGCGGGCGGCCAGCTCGACGCGGCGGAACAGGGCGTTGCGCACCTGCACCCGGAACGCGCGCACGTTGCGGGTGACCGCGGGCGGGGCGGCCTCGACCGGGGCGTCGCCGGGGTTGCTGAGCTGCTCCCACTCGTCGAGCAGGCTGGAGTCGACCTGGCGGACCAGCTCGCCGAGCCACTCGATGACGTCGTGCAGCTCCTCGGTCTTGCTGTCCTCGGGCACGGTCTGGCGCAGCGTGCGGTACGCGTCGGCCAGGTAGCGCAGCACCAGGCCCTCGGACCGGGTCAGGCCGTAGAAGCTGATGTACTCGGTGAAGGTCATGCCCTGCTCGAACATGTCCCGGACCACGGACTTCGGGGACAGCCGCTGGTCGTCGACCCACGGGTGGCCCTTGCGGTAGGACTCGAACGCGACCTCCAGCAGCTCCTCGAGCGGCTTGGGCCAGGTGACGCCTTCGAGCAGCGCCATGCGCTCCTCGTACTCGATGCCGTCGGCCTTCATCTGCGCGACGGCCTCGCCCTTGGCCCGGTCCTGCTGCGCGTAGAGGATCTGCCGCGGGTCCTCCAACACCGCCTCGATGATCGACACCACGTCCAGGGCGTATCCGGGGGACTGCGCGTCGAGCAGTTCGATCGCGGCGACGGCGAACGGCGACAGCGGCTGGTTGAGCGCGAAGCCGAGTTGCAACTCGTCGGTGACCCGGATGCGGCCGTCCTCGGTCTGCTCGACGATGCCCGCCGTGCGCAGCGCCCGGTAGATCATGACCGCTCGGCGGATGTGCTTGCGGCGCGCGGCCGGTGTCTCGTGGTTGTCGGTGAGCAGGTGGCGCATGTTGGCGAAGGCGTTGCCGCCGCGCTCGATCACGTTGAGCACCATGGCGTGGCTGACGTTGAAGCTGGAGGTCAGCGGTTCGGGCTCGGCGGAGACCAGGCGCTCGAAGGTCGGCTGCGCCCAGCCGACGAAACCCTCCGGCGGCTTCTTGCGCACCAGCTTCTTCAACTTCTTCGGATCGCCCGCGGCCTTCGCGACGGCTTTCTCGTTCTCGACCACGTGCTCGGGGGCCTGCACGATCACGGTGCCGAGGGTGTCGTATCCGGCCCGGCCCGCGCGGCCCGCGATCTGGTGGAACTCGCGCGCCTTGAGCAGCCGCATGCGCTGCCCGTCGAACTTGTTCAGGCCGGTGAACAGCACCGTGCGGATCGGCAGGTTGATGCCGACGCCCAGGGTGTCCGTGCCGCAGATGACCTTCAGCAGGCCGGCCTGGGCGAGCTGCTCGACCAGGCGGCGGTACTTGGGCAGCATGCCCGCGTGGTGCACGCCGATGCCGTGGCGGACCAGCCGGGACAGGGTCTTGCCGAAGCCCGCGGTGAACCGGAACGTGCCGATCAGCTCGGCGATGGCGTCCTTCTCCGCGCGCGTGCACATGTTGATGCTCATCAGCGCACTGGCCTGCTCCAGGGCCGCGGCCTGGGTGAAGTGCACGATGTAGATCGGGGCCTGCTTGGTGGACAGCAGCTCTTCGATGGTCTCGTGCAGCGGCGTGGTGACGTACGAGTGGATCAGCGGGACTGGCCGCTCGCCGGAGCTGACCACGGCGGTCGCGCGCCCGGTGCGCCGGGTCAGGTCGTCGACGAACCGGGTGACGTCGCCCAAAGTGGCCGACATGAGCACGAACTGCACGTCGGGCAGCTCGATGATCGGGACCTGCCAGGCCCAGCCCCGGTCGGGCTCGCTGTAGAAGTGGAACTCGTCCATGACGACCTGGCCGACGTCGGCGTCCGCGCCGTCGCGCAGGGCCAGGTTGGCCAGGATCTCGGCGGTGCAGCAGATGATGGGCGCGTCCGGGTTGACCGCGGCGTCGCCGGTCATCATGCCGACGTTGTCCGGCCCGAAGGCCGCGCACAGGGCGAAGAACTTCTCCGACACCAGCGCCTTGATCGGCGCGGTGTAGAAGGTGCGCCGGTTGTCGGCCATCGCGGCGAAGTGCGCGCCGAGCGCGACCATGCTCTTGCCCGAGCCGGTCGGGGTGCTCAGGATCAGGTTCGCCCCGGAGACGATCTCGATGAGCGCTTCCTGCTGCGCCGGGTACAGCGAGAAGCCCTGCTCGGCGACCCAGCCGGAGAAGGCGTCGAAGAGGGAGTCGGGATCGGTGTCGCGGGGGAGGTGATCAGTGAGCGTCATGGTCCGTAAATAGTCTCACGTCGCCGACCCGCGACCCGCCTCCCGTGCCCACGGCCCCCACCCGCGCGTGGCGCACCCCACACCCCGCTCGCCCCTCGCCCGCTCGAGCCTCCCGGCGCCCCGCTCCCGCCCGCGCGCTCCCGCCCGCGCGCTTCGCGCGCTGGATGATCGTCTGGGCGCTCGCCGCACCATGATCGCTCGACTTGCCTGGCAGGTGGGCGAAAGCGGCTGCAAGATACGCACGTTTGCCAGGCAAGTCGAGCGATCAAGAGCCGCCCCGCGCGACGATCATGAAGTTAGGGCGGCGACACGCCGTCGAACCCTGCCATAAGTTCATGATCAACGCGAAAAGGGACGGCGGGCCGCTGGTGGCGGCCCGCCGTCGTGCCCGGGGCTAGCGCTTGGGCTGGTTGTGCTTGGGCTGGTTGCCCTTCTTGGACTTCATGGAGGTCGGCGAGTTGCCCGCCTGCTCCTTCTTTTGCTGCTGCTGCTGCTGCATGGTCGCCGTGGACGCCGCATGTTCATGGTCGGCCTCGGCGTGGTTCGTGGAATGCGCGTTCATGCCGCCGGCCGCATGGTTCTGCTGGCTGCCCGCGTGCTGGGCGTCCTCGTGACGGGCTGCGCGCGGGTCGCGGTCGGGTCGGTTGTTCTTCGCCATGCTGACGTGCCTCCTCGGGCCTGGGCTTCAGCTCCCTGCTGACGCCCACGGCCCACGCTAGAAGAGCGACGGCCGACCCTGCGGCAGAATGGACAATCTAGGCATACCGGCCGGTAACGAAGGTCAACCTGCATCCCGCCCCAGGTACGCGGCCAGCCGGTCGGCCTCGGTCGCGCCCGCCGGGGCCGGCTGCTCGGGGCCGAACGGGTCGCCGTCGCGGGGCAGACCGTCCAGAAAGGACCGCCAGCTCGCCAGCACTCGCGAGGCCAGGCCGGGTGCGATGTCGGTGCTCGTGCCGAGCGCGCGGGCCAGGTCCCAGCCGTGCGTGGTCAGCTCGTTGACGACGTGCTGCACGGTGACCGCGCCGGGCTGCGGGCCGATCGGCGTCGGCGCGATCTCGGTCAGGTAACCCGGCCGGCCGAACGCGGCGCGGGCCCGCGCCGCGTGCTCGCCGAACGCGGCCACCGGGTCGGCGTAGCCGGGCTCGTCCTCGGGTATCGGCGCGCCCTCGGCCAGGGTGGCGTAGCGGTCGTTGACGAACGCGAGGTGGCACAGCAGCCGCCGCACCGTCCAGCCCTCGCACGGGGTCGGGCCGCCCAGCCGCTGCGGGGTGACCGTGCGCGCCAGCGTCGCGACCTCGGCGACGATCGTGTCGTACGCGGCCAGGGGGTCGTCCAGCGTCAGGTAACCGTCCATGCCCTGATCCTGCCCGCGCCCGGTGACATTCACGCCCGCGCGGGTCGCGGCGTGCTCGGGGCGGGCGCGTTCTGCCAGCGCGTCTCCTTGGCGGTGCCGTCCAGGGCGCACGCCCAGAGCCGCCCGTCCGCGCCGACGACCGCCGCGTACGCCCGCCCGCGCGCGTCCACGGCCACCGCGGGCGCGCCGGTGAACAGCGCCCCCGACGCCGTCCACACCGGAGTCTCGCCGGGTGGGTGCGCGCCGGTGATGCCGACCCGGCCGGCGTCGTCGCGGCGCAGCAACCGCAGGCGGCCGTCGCGGAACAGCCCGGCCATCGCGCCGGTGCCACCGCCCGCCGGGACCGTGGTCGCGGCCCCGTCCAGCAGCACCGTCATTGTCGCCCCGTCGGCGTGCCCGACCAGCACCGGTCCATGGCCGCCCGCGGCGGTGCGGGCGGCCGACAGGGTGCCGTCCATCGCCTCGCGCAGCAGCGCCCGCGGCTCGCCGAAGCGGCCCGCCGGGCTGTCCCGGGTCCAGCACAGCAACTCGTCGTCGGTCACCGCGTAAAGCTCGGTGCGCGGGCCGGCCGACACCGCGACCAGCGCGTCGCGGATGCCCTTGCCGCCCAGCCGGATCCACGGCCCCCAGTGCCCGCCCGCGGGACGGGTGCGCATCGCGGCCCCGCGGTCGAAGTCACGGGTGAACACGCTCAGCCCGCCGTCGGCGTCGGCGACCGCGACCGGCATGCCGAGTTCCCGGGCCCGCAGCGGGTCGCCGCCCGCGTCCGGGTTGCCCAGCTCCGCCCACGTGACCGGGCCGCCGGGCACGGCCTGCTCGCCGTGCACCACCGCCAGGCGCGGACCCGCGACCGCCAGATCCTGGCGTACGCCGAACAGGTGCACCCGCCCGTCCGGCGTGGACACCACCGACAGGCACGGCAGCAGGTTCTCGCCGCCGACCGGCTCCGGAGCGGACCACGCGCCGGGGTCCGTGCCCCGCCGCCACCTCACCGCGGTGCCGCCGAACACCGCGTACGCGGCCAGCCCGTTCGCGTGCGGGATCAGCCACGTGGTGCCGCCCGGGTGCCGGGGGGTCTGGCTGCGGCCGTAGCGCTTGGCCCGCGCGCGGGTGCCGACCTGCAGGTCCCCGCAGCCGTAGGGGACCGCGCAGGGATGCCCGTCGGCCCAGCCGTAGATGTCCAGGTAGGAGAACTTGCGCTCGTACACGGCCGGGCTGAGGTTGCGCGGCCAGTACTTGTTGAAGTAGCCGCGGTAGCTCTGCACCTGCACCGCCTCGCCGGTTCGCCGGTGGCGGCGCACCGCCTCGAACGCGAACCACGCCGCGTACAGGTGGTCGGTGTGGTCGGAGTACTCGACGTCGCCCTCGGCGTATTTCAGGTGCTCCGGGGCGGGATCCAGGGTGCGCACCACCGTCGGCTCGGCGGTGTCCAGCAGCGACGCCAGGATGCCGAGCACCTCGTCGCGGGTCAGCCGGCCGGCCGCGGGCAGGGGGCTGTCGGTGGGCCGCAGGTAGGGCTGGGCGTCGCGGCGGCCGTCCCAGAGCCACTCCAGCCGGTTGGCGCCGGGGCCGTCGACCGGTGCGCGCAGGTTGAGGAACGCCAGTGTGACGTGCGGGGCGGCGGCGAGCGTGGCGGTCTCGTACACCGCGTCGCCGAGGCGGCGGACCTCGCGCCGCCACGCGCTGTCGGGGTCGCCGGTCGCCATCGCCGCGTACGCCGAGCGGATGCCGTACTGCCGCGCCGCGGCGTACCCCTCGAAGTCAGGTTTCGGTTTGCGGCCCCCGCCGAGCTGCGCGTTGACGCCGTTGGCCTCCCCGGCGGTGAGGTAGACGCTGGTCACCGCGTTGCCGCCGTCGAGGGCCTGCATCACGTCGGGGTTGAGGAAGTACAGGTCGTCGTCGGGGTGGGCGCAGATGTTGAGGAATGCCGCGGCGCGCGGCGGCGCGCCCGCCGACCAGACCCGTTCCCATGGCCGGGTCAGGCCCAGTCCGATCACCCCACCGCCGGCCAGCAGCAGGGCGCTGAGCGCCGTGCGCCGGTGCAAGTCAGCCGTCCTGTCGCGCGGCGTCCGGCCCCGTCAGCTCCCACGGCGCCGCCACCGGGAAGTACGCCGTCAGGAAGTCCCGCAGCAGCTCTTGCCGGCCCTGCCGCTGCTCGGGTGTGCCGTCCTCGTCGTTGACGCAGAACACGTCCTGGTCACGGCGGGCGAGCACCCCTGCGAGCTGCCGTTTCGTGTCGGGTGCGGCCAGGCTCACATACGTGCTGGTGATCCGGTCGATGGCGGCCCGCCCGGTGGCCAGCGCGTAGTAGTGGTACGCCGACGACACCAGCGAGACGTCGGACGAGTCCCGGAACCGGTTGCCGGCGGTGCGCTCCAGCTCCTGGGCGTACCGGTCGGACATCTCGGCGAGCACGTCGCGGCGCAGCGCGTGCGGGACGTGTTTCATCTTGTAGGTCAGGTGGCGGCCGAAGTCGCGGGCGATCAGCGCGCGGTTGTTCTTGCCCGCCGCGGTCGGCGCCAGGTCGGCGGCGTCGGCCGGGCCCAGGGCGACCTTGCCTTTCGACGGGAACAGCTTAGACAGCCCGTTGGGCTGGAAGAACTTCAACGCGTTGACCGGCCGGCCGACGAACACGTCGTCGTTGAAGTAGACGAAGTGCTCGCTGAGCCCGTCGACGTGGTGCAGGCGGCTCTCGATGGCGTGGGAGTTGAACGTCGGCAGGCGGCCGTGGTCGCCGAACAGCTCCTTGTGCGCGACCACCCGCACCCGGTCGTGGCAGGTGTCCAGCCACGACGGCACCTGGTCGTCGGTGACCAGCCAGATCCGGCGCACCCACGGCGCGTACAGGTGCAGCGAGCGCATCGAGTAGCGCAGCTCGTCGTGGTTGGCGAACCGCGACGTCCCCGTGGCGTGGCCTGCCGGCGGCCGGTCCTGCCCGGCAAGCACGGCGTCGCGGCGGGCCTGCCAGGCCGGGTCCTCGTCGTCGACCCAGGTGTAGACGACGTCGACGGGGAAGGTGATGTCGTCGAGCAGGGTGCCGGCGAACTCTGCCCGGGTGGGGCGCTGCGCCTGGCCCGGCACGTGCGCCGACGTCATCCGGGTGAAGACCGCCTCGTCGAGCTGGACCACAGGGCCGGTGGCCGGGACCAGGTCGGCGGCCCGGTTGGGCCGGGGCGCGTGCAGCGGCCCCTGCGGGGTGCGCGACCACACCTCCAGATCGCAGCCGTGGGCCGTGCCGAGCAGCAGCGAGCCCGACGGGTCGCAGACGTACTGGATCAGCCGGATCACCCGGTGCCCGGCCAGCGTGCGCCAGGCGTGGTGGGAGGTGGCGGGCATCGGCGTCTGCACGCCCTGGTCGGTGACGGCCGCGACGAACAGCGGCCGCCGCAGCGCCTCGCGCCGCAGCGCCTTCCACGCCTCACGCCGCCCGCCGGACCCGATGGCGACCGCCGACGCCTTGTCGTCATAACCGCGCACGCAGAAGTGTTCGACTCCCGCGTCGCGCAGCACCGTCAGCACCGTCTCCAGGTTGAGCCGCCGCGCGGCCAGCGGCGTCGCCTCGGTCAGCGGCCGGGCCAGCGCCGGGCCGTGCGCCGTCGGCACCAGCCGCAGCTCGCTGGTGTCGTACCGGCTGGTCAGATGCCACCGCACCGCCGAACGCGCCCACCGCTCGGCCGGCCCACCGGCCCGTCTGACACGCGGCAGAAGCAGGTCCACCGACCTGCGGGACAGCGCGGCCATCGCAGCGGAGCGGCCCGGCACCTGGAAGATCACGCCGTAATAACGATCCAGCCCCGGAAAAGGCGACACCTCGGTGTGGTGGCAGGCTGGGTGGGTGCTGGACGCGACAGAGGTGGCCGAGGTCGAGCGGGCGGTACGCCGCGTCGCCGAGGAGCAGATCCTGCCCAGGTTCGGCCGCCTGGCCGCGGCCGACATCGGCTACAAGTCCTCCGAGACCGACTACGTGACCGTCGCCGACCGGGCCGCCGAGGAGGAGCTGGCCAAGCACCTGACCGCGCTGGTGCCCGGCTCGGTCATGGTCGGCGAGGAGGCGGTCGCGGCCGACCCGGGACTGCTCGCCGCGATCGACGGCGACGCCCCGGTGTGGATCGTCGACCCGATCGACGGCACGCACAACTTCGTCAGCGGCAGCCCCCGGTTCACCACCCTGGTGGCGCTGGCCCATCGCGGGCGGCTGCTCGCGTCGTGGACGTACGCCCCGGTGATGGACCTGATGGCGGTGGCCACCGCGGGCGGTGGGGCGTACGTCGACGGGCAGCGGGTGCGGGTGCGGCCCGTCGAGCCGACCCTGCGCCACCTCGACGTCAGCGTCTCGCCGCCGATCTGGTGGAAGCCCTCGGAGCGCGCCGGGTTCCACGAGCTCAGCAGGCACGGTGTGGCGCTGTCCTTCTTCGACACCTCGGGCCTGGAGTACATCCAGCTCGCCAGCGGGCGGCGCACCGCGATGGTGCTGACCTGGGAGCTGCCCTGGGACCACGCGGCCGGGCTGCTGCTGCACGCCGAGGCCGGGGGAGTGGCCATGGCCGCCGACGGCAGCCCGTTCCGTATCGGTGGCGGCAACCCGATGCCCTTCCTGGTCGCCCCCGACGCCGAGACCGCCCGCCTGGTCCTCTCGGCCCTCCACCCCGCCGAGGACATCCCGCCGGCGGCCTGACCCACGCAGCTTCCGCGTGCACTTTTCCAGGGAACTGCACGATCCCGCCGTCCGATGGCTGCAGTTTCCACGAAAGTGCGGCAGGCGCGGGCGTCAGTCGGCGGACAGGGCGGCGGCGACCAGGCCGACGGTGGTCCAGTCGACGTCGGGGTCGGCCAGCAGGCGGGAGTAGGTGGTGAACTCCAGGGTCGTCTGCTCGCCGTCGGCGGCGACGCCGTGGCGCTGGGGGCCGGTCTCCAGCGCGTCAAGTTCCTCCTCGGTCAACTCCAGGCTGAACAGGTGCACCCGGTGGGCCGACACGGTCGCGGCGGGCTGGCGTACGCCGTGCGAGCGCAGCCGGGCCGCGTCCACCTCCAGGCCGGTCTCCTCGGCCAGCTCCGCCAGCGCGACGAGCCGCGGGTCGGCCGCACCCGGCTGGGAGCCGCCCGGCAGCTCGTGCACGTACCCGTCGGTGGTGACGGCGCTGGACCGGAACTCGCGCACCAGCACGATCCGGGTCTCGGGCAGGCTGCCGCCGGGCAGGTAGGCGACCACCGCGCTGACGTCCGGGCGGCCGATGACGACCTCGTTGTCCTTGACCCGGCCCTCGGCGGCGACCTCCACGCCGACGTGCGCCGCCCACCAGAACGCCCGCCCGTCCGGGCCCGGCCAGGTCCAGGCCACCCGCGCCGAGCGCAGCCGGTGGCCGGCCGCCTCCTGCCCGGCCAGCCACGTCCGCACGCCTTCGACGTGCCACAGCGCCAGGGGCAGCTCGCGGTGCGCGCCCGCCCGGCGGGCCCCGGCGCCGAGCAGCGCCAGCGCGGCGGACAGGGTGTCGGCGAGGGTGTCGGCGACCGGCGCGCCGTGCAGTTGCGCGTAGTGGGACAGGTAGCGCAGCCCCGGGGCGTCCGGCGGCGCGCCGAGCACCACCCGGCCGCTGGACTCCCAGCGCCCCCACTCGACGTTGGTGGTGAACCCGGGCAGGGTGGCCAGGTCGCGCGGCACCCAGAAGACGACCGCGTCCGACAGGTGCAGGCAGGTGTCCTCCCACTGCACCTGGCGCAGCCAGCCGTGCGGCATACCGCCCTCGGGGCGTTCGGGCACGAACACCACCAGCCGGCCGGGGCCGGTCCAGAGCCGGTCGAGCAGGTCCAGGGCCTGCGGCCGCCAGGACAAGACGTCGGGCGTACGGGGCGTCGGCCCGGCCAGGAACAGGGCCGCGTCCCAGGAGTCCGGGGGCTGCTCGCCGGCGTACACGGTGACGACCTCGCGCGGGCTCTCCATGCCGATGATCGTCGCACGGTGGCCGCGCTCACGGCGGGCGTCGGTAGGGTGGGTGGATGCGAGTGCGGCCGGTGACGCCCGAGGGACTGGTGAGCGAGCTGGTCGAGCGGATCGGCAAGGTCGCCGACCCGGACGGGTGGACCCGCGTGGCGTTGGACGGCGCGCCCGCCGCCGGGCCGGACCGGCTCGCCGAGGCGCTGGTGGACCCGCTGCGCGAACTCGGCCACGAGGTGCTGCACGTGCGGACCGCCGACTTCCTGCGCCCGAAGTCGGTGCGGTGGGAGTTCGGCCGCACCAACCCCGACGCGTACTACGAGGGCTGGGCCGACGAGGCCGGGCTGCGCCGGGAGGTGCTCGACCCGCTCGGGCCGGGCGGCACCGGCCGGGTGCTGCCGACGCTGCGCGACCCGGTGCGCGACCGGGCCACCCGAGCCGCCTACCTGACCCTGCCGCCCGGCGCGGTGCTGCTGGTCAGCGGAGATCTGCTGCTCGGCTCGGGGCTGCCGTTCGAGCTGGCCGTGCACCTGGTGATGTCACCCGCGGCGCTGGCCCGGCACACCCCGCCGGAGGAGGCGTGGGTGCTGCCCGCGTACGCCCGCTACGCGGACGAGGTGGCCCCGCAGACGTTCGCCGACCTGGTGGTGAAGGTCGACGACGCCCGCCATCCGGCGATCATGTCCATCGATTAGGGCGCGCGGCCGGTGGCCGGAGGCGCACGATGACCCCAGGGGACTGGCTACAGGGGGGTTGATCATGACTACGGCCAAGCAGATCATGCACCTGGGCGCGCAGTGCGTGCCCGAGAACGAGACACTGGCCCGCGCCGCGCAGCTGATGCGCGACATGGGCGTCGGCTCGCTGCCGATCTGCGGCAGCGACGACAAGCTGCGGGGCATCATCACCGACCGCGACATCGTCATCAAGTGCATCGCGGCGGGCGGCGACCCGAACACGACGACCTGCATGGAGATGGCCAAGGGCACGCCGATCTGGGTCGACGCGAAGGCCGACGAGGACGAGGTGCTCAAGACCATGGAGCAGCACAAGATCCGCCGGGTACCGGTGATCGAGGACCACCAGATCATCGGCATGATCAGCGAGGCGGACCTGGCCCAGCACCTGTCGAACGAGAAGCTGGCCCACTTCGTCTCCACGATCACGGCCGCTCCGCCGACGCGGGGCTGAACACACGGGAAGGGGCGCCCCAGCCGGGGCGCCCCTTCTTTCGTGCCTTGATCAGTGGGCGCCGACACCCGTCAGCGACCGCACCTCCAGCTCGGCGTACTTCTTCGGGTCCGCGGGCTCGCGGGACAGGATCGTGCCCAGCCAACCGCAGAGGAAGCCGACCGGGATCGAGATGATGCCCGGGTTCGACAGCGGGAACCAGTGCCAGTCCGAGTTCGGGAACATCGCGGTCGGGCTGCCGGACACCACCGGCGAGAAGAACACCAGCACCACGGCGGTGATCAGGCCGCCGTAGATCGCCGCCGTGGCGCCGGCGGTGGTGAACCTCTTCCAGAACAGCGAGTACAGGATCGCGGGCAGGTTGCCCGAGGCCGCCACCGCGAACGCCAGCGCGACGAGGAACGCCACGTTGAGGCTCTGCGCGAAGATGGCCAGCACGATCGCGACCGCGCCGATCGCGAACGCCGAGATGCGGGCCACCCGCACCTCGCTGCCCTCACTGACCTGGCCCTTGCGGATGACGCTGGCGTAGATGTCGTGCGCCAGCGAGCTGGACGAGGCCAGGGTGAGACCGGCGACCACCGCCAGGATCGTGGCGAACGCGACCGCCGCGATGATCGCCAGCATCGCCGCGCCGCCGTTCGCGCCGCCGAGGAACCTCTCGCCGAGCACCTGGGCCAGCTGCGGGGCGGCGGTGTTGCCGCCCTTGTCCTGGGCGGTGATCGCCTCGCTGCCGACCAGCGCCGCCGCGCCGAAGCCCAACGCCAGCGTCATCAGGTAGAACGTGCCGATGATGCCGATCGCCCACAGCACGCTCTTGCGGGCGGCCTTGGAGTTGGGCACGGTGTAGAAGCGGATCAGGATGTGCGGCAGTCCGGCGGTGCCCAGCACCAGAGCGATGCCCAGCGACAGCAGGTCCATCTTGTTGTAGAAGGTCTGCGCCGCGTCCCCGGCCACTTCCTTGCCGTAGCGCAGGCCGGGTTCGAGGAACGCCGCGCCCTTGCCGGACTTCGCCGCGGCCTCGCCGAGCAGGCCGGACAGGTTGAACTTGAACGCCGCCAGCACCAGCAGGGTCATCACCGCGGCGCCGACCATCAGCAGGAACGCCTTGACGATCTGGACGTACGTGGTGCCCTTCATGCCGCCGACGGTCACGTACACGATCATCAGGATGCCGATGAAGATGATCGTGGCGATCTTCGCGGTGCCGGCGTCCATGCCCAGGAAGTGCGCCCCGGGCTTGATGCCCAGCAGCAGCGCCACCAGCGCGCCCGCGCCGACCATCTGCGCCAGCAGGTAGAAGATCGACACCACGATGGTGGAGATCGACGCGGCCACGCGTACCGGGGTCTGGCGCATCCGGAACGCGAGCACGTCGGCCATCGTGTACTTGCCGGAGTTGCGCAGCAGCTCCGCGACCAGCAGCAGGGCCACCAGCCAGGCGACCAGGAAGCCGATCGAGTACAGGAAGCCGTCGTAGCCCGACAGCGCGATGATGCCGGCGATGCCGAGGAAGCTCGCCGCCGACATGTAGTCGCCGCCGATCGCCATGCCGTTGGAGAAGCCGGAGAACGACCGGCCGCCGGCGTAGAAGTCCGTCGCGGTCTTCGTCTGCCGGCTGGCCCAGATCGTGATCGCCAGCGTGAACAGCACGAAGACCACGAACAGCACGATCGTCAAGGTGCGTGCGCTCATGCCACGACCTCCTTGGGCTGCTCGTCGGCGTCGAACTCGCCGGCCTGGATGCGGGCGTTGAGGTCCTCGGCGACCGGGTCGAGCTTGCGGTCGGCGTAGCGGGCGTACAGCCAGGCGATCAGGAACGTGGTCACGAACTGCAGCAGCCCGAAGACCAGCGCCACGTTGATGTTGCCGAACAGGACCGTTCCCATGAAGTCGCGCGCGTACGCCGACAGGATCACGTACAGGGCGTACCAGCTGAAGAACGCGATCGTCATGGGGAACACGAATCGCCGCAGCGCGCGGCGCAGCCCCGCGAACTCGGGGTTGTCCGCGATGCGCTCGTAGCGGTCCGGAGCGTCGGTGCTCATGAATCACCAGCCTCGGTGGGGAGAGGGAGCAACGTGGCACGTCGCCGGTGTGTGCGACGGGTCACAGTGCGGTTGCCCGCAGGCTAGGGACCGGCATGTCGATCTGTGAACCAGCCGAAGCGGACATGCGCGGCGTACGCGCCGAGCGGTCGCCAGTACGCGCCCAGCGGCGCATGCCCGCGCGCCGAACGGCAGCGCTCCCACTCGCGGCGGGTGATCGGGCGCCGCCCGTCAGAGCCGGTGGGTCCGAGCCAGCTGGACGAAGGCGCGGACCAGGGGAGTCTCCCCGTCACTGCGCCACACCGGGGCGTACCGCATCACCGGTCCGTCGGTGATGGGCAGGAAGGCGATGTCACCTCGCTGCCGGGTGGCGGCCACGTCCGACCCGATCGGGGACACGACGCCGCCGGCGGCGATCGCCCTGAAGGCCTCCTCCAGGGTGGCCACCAGCAATCCGCGCGGGACGGGCCGGCCGGCCGGTGTCACGGCCGGGGTGTGCGCTTCCCACACGTAGCCGGGGATGGGGCCGTCCGGAACCACCACCGGATGATCGCCGAGGTCCTCCATCTCGACGCTGTCCCGGTCGGCCAGCCGATGGCCGGCGGCGACGGCCAGCACCAGCTTCTCGGTGTGCAGCACCGGCCCGACGACCAGGTCGGGCTCGCGGATGGGCAGCCAGAGCATGCCGATGTCGACCTGGCCCGCACGCAGCGCGGTGAGCGGGTCGGTGGGCAGGATCTCGCGCAGGCGCAGTTCGCATTGCGGATGCCGCTGCCGGAACAGGTCGAGTACGGCGGTGATCGACTGGTAGTGGGTGGCCATCGTGCCGACCGTCAGCACACCGGTATGCCCGCGCGCTACGGCGGCGGCCTCGTCGATGCCCGACATGATCTCGGCGTAGCCGGTGCGGAGCCGGTCGCGCAGCCGCTCACCGAGCGGAGTGAGCCGGACGCTGCGGCTGGTCCGCTCGAACAGGGCGCCACCGATCCGGCGCTCCTGCTGTTTGATCGACTGGCTCACCCGCGCCTGGGACACGTGCAGGCGCTCGGCCGTGCGCCCGAAATGGAGCTCCTCGGCCAGCGTCAGGAAGATCTCGATATCACGCAGCTCCACCAGGCTGTCCCTCCCGTCGCCGGCCTTCCGAATCCGGCAGTCTACGGCCGTGGCCAGGGTTCGCCGCACGGGCGTTGTCCTATCGCAGGGGCGCTCGCCGTCGAACGATAACCAATGGCTTATGCGGCGGTGCGTTCTTCGGCGTTGTTCGGCCGTGGACGGCTGAGCGATCGTGATGCCATGAGCGAACGCTTGATCGACATCGTGGCGGTACCGGACCATCCCGGGATCGCGCGGTGGCAGGCCGTGGCACCACCCGGCTTGGTGGCCGGGGTGGCCGGATTGCGTCCGATCATCTCGTTCGAGCACGGCCCACAGCCGTCGGAGCCGGATGCCGTAGAGCTGAGCCTGTACGTGGAGCCGCAGTGGCGGCGGCGCGGGATCGGCTCGCGGCTGCTGGCCGCCGTCGGCGCGCACGCGGAACGGCTGCGCCTGGTCGTCGAGGTCGAGGCGGGTTCTGCCGGGGAGGCCTTCTGTGCCCGGCACGGCTTCCGGCGCACCGGATCCAGGCGGCATGACCTGCTCACCTACTGCGATGTGCACCATGCGTGGCTGGGTGAGCTGGTCGATGTCGAACACCCCGGATACCGGCTGAGCCACTGGACCGGCGAGCTGTCCCACGCGACCCGGGTCGAGGAGCTGCTGCGACACCCGAGCCGCCCTGGCAACACGGTGCTGAGCGCCGCACAAGCCGACGGCGGCCTGGTGGCGTACGCCGTGGCGGCCGTGGGCGGGCTGCCGAAGCGCCGTGCCCGGCAGTACGGACCGTCCGTGCTCGCCGGCCATCGCGGGCAGGGACTGGGGCTGTGGGTCAGCGCCGCCCTGATCCAGCGACTGCGCGAGATCCACCCGCACGTCGACGAGATCGAGGCACGCACGGGCGAGGACGACCCCGGCCTGCTCGCCTTGCACCGCCACCTCGGCTTCCGCCACCTTCGGCGAACCCGGCTCTACGAACTCGCCCTGCCGTAGACGCCGACCCGCCCCATCGACCAGGCGCCACCCGGAGCCAACCCGTGCCACTACAGGGAGGTTTGTGATGAAAAGTCAGGTAGGTCGGCGAATCTGCCGCACTCCGGCCGGAGCCAGGGGTCCTCCGGACAGGACCCGCTCGCCATGGAGGCGACCACCCATCGAACTGTTGCGCTCAGTCCTGTTCCCACATGTGTCCAAGGAGTCCACCCCCATGTCCATCACTTTCTCTGACCAGGACAAACTCACGTTGCGGACCGCCGCGTACGGTGCCGTCACGCTGCTGTCGGCGGCCGGGGCCGCCGGCGGCTCGCCCCACCGGATCGCCACCGACGGGTCCATCGCCCTGTCCTCGGCCACCGGCCTGATCGGGCACGTGCTCGCCGAGAAGTCCGGCGGCGTCGACCTGGGCGGCAAGTCGGTGGCCGAGATCGCCGACCGGGTGCTGCCCGCGCTGACGGAGGCGATGCGCCTGCTGGAGAAGCAGGCTCCGGCCGAGGCCGGCAACTTCCGCCGTACGGTCGTCGTCGCCCTCGAAGCGGCCGTCCGGCGTGGTGGGCCCAGCCCCACCGTGTCCGACATGACCAACAAGATCATCGCAGCGCTCGACGCCGCTCCGGCCGCATCGGAGGTGACCGCATGACCACCCCGGCGATCGAGGCCTCGGGACTGCGAAAGGCGTACCAGGACAAGGTCGTGCTCGAAGGCATCGGCTTCGAGGTCGGTGCGGGCACGGTGTTCTCGCTGCTCGGCCCGAACGGGGCGGGCAAGACCACCACGGTCAACGTGCTGACCACGCTGATGCGGGCCGACGGCGGCACGGTCCGCGTCGCCGGCCACGACATCGCCACCGAGGCCAAGGCGGTGCGCGCCGCGATCGGCGTCACCGGCCAGTTCGCCGCCGTGGACGAACTGCTGACCGGGCAGGAGAACCTGCGGCTCATGGCGGACCTCCACCGTGCGGTCAACGGCGACGGCGAGCGGATCGTCGCGGAGCTGCTGGAGCGGTTCGAGCTGGCGGAGTCGGCGGACAAGCCCGCCGCGACCTACTCCGGCGGTATGCGCCGCAAGCTCGACCTGGCGATGACCCTGGTCGGCAACCCGAGCATCATCTTCCTCGACGAGCCGACCACCGGCCTGGACCCGCGCAGCCGCCGCACGATGTGGTCGATCGTGCGGGACCTGGTCGCCGACGGTGTCACCGTCTTCCTCACCACGCAGTACCTGGAGGAGGCCGACCAGCTCGCCGACCGCGTCGCGGTGCTCGACCAGGGCCGCCTGGTCGCCCAGGGCACGCCCGACGAGCTCAAGCGCCAGATCCCCGGCACCCACATCCGGCTGCGGTTCACCACCGTCACCGAACTCGACGCCGCCGCGCGGGCCTTCCCCGACGCGACCCGCGACGACGAAGCCCTGGCCCTGCGGGTGCCCGGCGACGGCGGCACCAAGTCGCTGCGAGTCCTGCTGGACCGCCTCGACGACCACTCCCTCAGCGCCGAGGAGTGCACCGTGCACACCCCGGACCTCGATGACGTCTTCCTCGCCCTGACGGGCCACACCGCGGAGGACGCGAAATGAGCGCCAAACCGCAGTCGCTGGTCATGCTGCGCCGCAACTTCAAGCACATCACCAGGAATCCGACGTCGGTGTTCAACGCCGTGCTGATGCCGATCATCATCATGCTGATGTTCGTGTACATGTTCGGCGACGCCTTCGACGTCGGGGTCGACTACATCGACTACGCGACACCGGGCCTGATGCTGCTGGCCGTCTGCTACGGGCTGGGCGGCACCGCGACGTCGGTGAACTCGGACATGACCAAGGGCATCATCAACCGCTTCAAGGTCATGGACGTGTCCCGCGGCGCGGTGCTGACCGGTCACGTCGTGGCCAGCGTGCTCACCAACCTGATCGCCATCGCGGCCCTGGTCGGGGTCGCGTTCCTGCTCGGCTTCAGCCCGGCGGCGAGCCCGCTGGACTGGCTCGGCGTGGCCGGGGTCGCCGTGCTGCTCGCGTTCGCGGCGGGCTGGTTCACGGTCGCGCTGGGGCTGTCGGCGAAGTCGCCGGAGACCGCGGGCATGGCCGCCGTGCCGCTGGTCATGCTGCCGTTCTTCAGCAGCGCGATCGTCCCGGCCGAGAAGATGGGCCCCGGCCTGCGGCAGTTCGCCGAGTACCAGCCGTTCACGCCGATCATCGAGACCATGCGCGGGCTGCTCAACAGCGCACCCGACACCACCGACGCGGCCGTCGCCGTCGCCTGGTGCGTGGCGATCGCGCTAGTCGGCTACCTGTGGGCGCGCTCCACGTTCACCAAGCGCGCCTGACCTGGACGGGGCACCCGACCGGCTGACCCCGGTCGGTCCGGGTGCCCGGCCCGACGCCGCCTCGGCAAGGTCGCCGAGGCGGCGTCACGGGTCTGCTGGAGTGGAGCGGATCCGAGCGGCGAGGGCGGGCGCTCACTGACGCTGCAGCACGGTCCCCACGCTGTCGGCCGCCGCCTCGCGTTCGCGCCGCCGCGCACGCGTCCCCAGCACGATGAACAGCGTCGCGACGAAGCCGAGCACCGCGCTGGCGATGACGGCTTGGAGCAGCTGCGCGGAAGTCTGCTCGACGGCGGCCGCGTGTGCCGCAGCCACGGCGGGGGTTGCGTCCTGCGGCGGGATGGACGTGCCCGCGTGATCGGCGAAAGCCAACAGGATCAGCGCCACCGCGGTGAGGTCCAGCCCGACGGCGGCGGCGAAGAACAGGTGAAAGCGGCGCACGCCGCGAGTGTGCCAGCCGCCGTCCAGCCGCGCCACAGCACGGCCACCGGTCCCGGCCCGTCAGCGGTGACGTGCCGCCCGGCGCGTCACCGCGATCTCACGGCACCGTGAACGGCTCGCCGCAGACGACGGTCTGCGGGCTGGCGGGCGGGTAGAGCCCGTCGGCCGCGGGCGGGTCGTCGTCGGTCACCTCGGTGAACCCGACGCAGAAGACCACGGTCCGGCCGCTCAGCGCGATCGGCGTGCCCTGGGCGGACGCCGGATGATCGGGCTCCACCTGGAGCGGCACCCGGAAACTGTCCGACCTGTCGGCACCCGGTTCGACCACGGAGCCGCGAATCCGCACGGTGGGCACGCGTACGCCGCCGCAGTCGCTGGTGTCCGGGGTCTGGCAGGGGTGGATGATGCGCTTCGACAGCTCGATCACCCCGTCCTCGCGGACACTGACCTCCACCGGCCCTCGCGACCACCCGGGCCGCTCCGGATCGGTCCAACCCCCGTCGTAGACCACCATCGGCGTATCGGACCGGTTGGCCAGCGTGTACTCGACCGCGACGTCGCCGCCCGCGACCGAGGTCCGCGCCGTCAGATCCAGGTCCGGGTCACCCGAGCAGGCGGCCAGCGCCGCGGTGACGAGCAGCAGCCCGGCGACACGGCGCGGTCCCGTCACCAGCCGTCCCCGGAGTAGGTGGCGTAGGTGTCGCGCTCGCGCATGCCCATCTCCCGGCGCAGCCCGTTCTCGGTGTACTGGATCGGGTGGTCGGGGTCGAGCTGGTCCGGCGTCGAGGAGTCGTCGTCGTGGTCGAAGGGCAGTCCTGTCGCCTGCCGCTCGCCCTTCCTGATGCCGTCGTCCGGCCCGCCCGCGATCAGGTCGGATTCGAAGGTGTCGTTCCAGTAGTCGTACACGTGCCCGAGCTCGTGGTAGAGCACCACCGACGGTCGGCCGCGCTCGGCGTCGAAGGTGAAGGCAGGGTTGTACTGGATGACCGAGTCCGAGTTGGCGAGTTTGTGGCCCTCGCTGGCGTAGCCGTTCTCGTCGTCGAGCTCCTTGATGGTCAGCGTGTTCTCGCCGAGCCAGAAGTTCGGGTCGCGCTTGTCCTGGAGGTTGTCCAGCATCTGCTGGCCGGTCGGCGAGGCGCGGTACATGTCGAGGTCGGCGAGCACCCGCTCCTTGAACTCGTCGGAGCCCTCGATCTTGATGAACTGCGCCTTGTCGCTGATCTCCACCTTGACGTCGGCGGCCACGCCGTCGACGGTGTCCTCGTCCTGCCGGTACGCGGTGTCCCGGCCGCCGCCCGCGGTGATGCTGTCCTTGCCGTGCCCGCCGTAGTAGACGTCGTCGCCGGTGCCTCCGGCGAGCTTGTCGTCGCCGTGGCCACCGGACACGACATCGTTGCCCGCGCCGCCGTGCAGCGAGTCGTTACCCTTCGCGCCTTCGAGGTAGTCGTCGTCCTCGCCGCCGGACAGTTGGTCGTCACCGCCCAGGCCGTACAGCGTGTCCTGGCCCGCGCCGCCGGACAGCACGTCATTGCCGTCCTGGCCGTCGATGTAGTCGATGCCGGCGCCGCCGGAGACGTAGTCGTCGTTGCGGCCGCCGTAGAGGTCGTCCGTCCCGCGCCCGCCGAAGATCTGCTCGGCGCCGTCACCGCCGCGGATGGTGTCGTCGCCCGCGCCGCCCAGCAGCGTCACGCGGATGTTGGAGCCCTTCGGCACCTCGATGGTGTCGTTGCCCTCACCGCCGCGGACGGTGACCGGGGTGCCCGGCGGGTACCAGTAGTCCGCGCCGTTGACCGAGACGATGACGTCGCCGGTCTTCGGGTCGATCCTGACCTTGACGTCGTCGTTTCCGGTGCCGGTGTTCACGACCGCCCGGCCGTCCACCATGATCACCGAAACGCCGTCGGTCGCCTCCGCGGGAAGCGTGAACGGGTCGGTGGTGCCCGTCGCGATCGCGCCCCAGTCGGCGGCGACGGCGTCCCAGCCCGACTTGTCGAAGCCGCTGAGTTGCTGGGCGAGCGCCTGCTCCAGCTCCTTGCGCAGCGTCGCGGCCTCGGCGACGGCGCCGTTGATCAGCTTCTGCTCCTGCTCGCTGCGGGGGTAGAACGTGCCGGCGACATCCCGGAACCGCACCTTGTCGTACTCGGCGTCGAGCAGCCCCTGGTAGCGCCGCAGCAGATCGGCGACGCCCTCGAGCTGGCCGGCGAGCTTGTCCGCGTTCGCCTGCAGCGCGTCCACGCCGGCCGTCAGCTTCGTCTTGTGGTTGACGTAGCTGTCGCGGGCCGGGCCCGACCACTGGGAGCCGACCAGCTTCTTGGCGTCGGCGTCGATGTCGTCGCCGAGAGCCGTGGCCGACTTGGCGAACCGCCGCCACGCCGACGCGGCGCTGTCGATCCGCCCCGGGTTGGCGTGCAGCTTCCAGGTCGATTCGGCCGCCGTGATCGGCGGGAAGTGCTCCTGGTCCTCCGGTGGAATCCCCATCGGCGACCTCCCCCTGGTCAGATCGGAATGTTGCGGTGTTTCTGCCGCAGCTTGCGCTCGGCTTCCTCGTCCGCCTGCTGGTAGGCGAAGGCCACCCGGAGCAGGCTCTCGTTGTCCACCTCGAGCACCGTGACCAGCCGCTCCGTCGCCGTGCCCGCGCTGCCCTCGACGCCGTGGTAGGCCTCGGTCTGCTTGCCGGCGTTCGACACGTTGCCGAAGTCGGACGTGGACAGCACCGCGTCGGCCCTGACGGCGCGCAGCGCCGCCGCGAGATCCTGCGAACCGTCCAGACAGGACTGCGCGACCCGCGCCAGCTCGACGGGATCGGCCCGTACCTCCCCGCTCATGGATGGCACCCTACAACGCGACGCCACCACGCTCCACCCGAGCTTTCTCGAGAAGCCGCTGCGGCTCGATCGATGACTGAGATCGCGACGATCTTGCATGAACTGTGGGTATGACACGCCCGTAACGGAAATATTTCAACAGTTCACGCAAGATCGTCGCGATCTTGGGGGTCAGCGAGGGTTGGGCCCACCGGTGCTCACGTCATGGCGCTAGGGGGTGATCACTGTTGCCCGGCGGGTTCGGCGAGGAGCAGCTCCCACTCCTTCTCCAGGGCCTTGTTGATGCGGTGGTCGCGAGCGACGGCCTCCTTGAACCAGGCCATGGTGGCGGGCGCCATGGCGAGGATCTGGTTGTAGTTGAGGGCCGCCGGGTTCATGCCGAACACCAGGCCGGTCTTGAGCAGCGTTCCCGAGGTGGCGATCGTGTGCCCGAGCAGCAGCATCGACGTGAGTTTGGCGTGCTCCAGCTTCCGCTGCGCCGCGCTGCCACCGGTGGCGTAGCTTCTGAGGAGCCAGTACCCGCGGATGACCGCGGACACGACGCCGGGCGTGATGCCCATGGTGAAGAAATGGCGCAGGTCGTAGCCGTTCCGGTACATCCAGCGGGCGACGTCGGTCCAGGGCAGCTTCTCGCCGGAGGTGCTCAACGCGAACGGGGAGCCGATCTGGCCGAGCTGGAGCAGGCTGAACAGCGGGGGAGGCAGGCCGGCGGGGGTGTAGACGTCCGAGAGCAGATGACGCGCCTGTTTGAGGAAGGCGCTGATCGGGCCGATCGGGTCGGCGACGTCGGGGACCTGGATCAGTTTGCCGAACTTGTCGATGTAGGTGCCGGTGCCATGCATCAGATCCGCCACGCCGAAGATGAAACCCAGCAGCGGGTCGTGGCCCAGGCTCTGGAGCCGGTGGGTACGCGTGCTCATGCCGCTGACCAGATCTCCGGTCGCCTTGGTGTGAGCGGCGTCGTAGGGCACCTTGGCCAGCTTCTCGAACTTCTTGAAGAAGCGCTGGTGAATGGCGTCTGCGCGTTCCTTGTCCTGGAGCCACTTGGTGAGCGGCGATCCCGTCTGCTCCTTGTCGAGGAACTTCATGTCCTTGGGGATGCGGACGAGGACGATGTCGAGGAGGGTCGCCAGGAAGCCGGCGGTCAGGACGACCGCCCAGTCGGCCTCGTCCCAGCTGATGTCGCCGTGTTCCTCGGCATAGCGGCGCAGGCTGCTTGCCAGCCGGCTCGCGGGCAGGACCTGTTGGAGCGGGTCGCGGGTCAGATCGACGCCCAGCAGGTCCAGCCGGGCTTGGGCAAGCGTGACGAGCTGATCGAAGTCGCCGTCATCGGGGACGATGGGCACGGCGTAACGGGGACGGCCCGGTGCCTCGACGATCGCGGGTGTCACGGGGCTCGGCTGGGCCGGTACGGCGATGCCCATCGCCCGGAGCTGGGCGCGCACCGCGTCGAACTCGGATTCGACCGAATCCAGGGAGTCGCTGACGCGGCGTTCCCGTTCGAGGACATCCCTGAGGTCGAAGTCCACCTGGTCGAACAGGCTGCGCAGCTCGGTCAGCGTGACGTCCTGGTATGCCACGACCGCGGCAGCGGCCGAAAGCTGGTCACCCGACACGCAGCGGCTCCCGCCGCTCGAATGCGTCCTGGCTGGTCTGCAGATTCGTCAGGGCCAGCTGGAAGGCGGCCAGTTCGGCTCGGAGCACGAGGAGCCGCTCCTCGTTCCTCGTGGTCTGGGCGAGGGACGCCTCCATCCGGTGCGCGAGCCCCGCGATGTCGTCGGTGAGCTCGGCCATCGCCTGCTGGTGGTTCTTGATGACCTGCTGGATCAGGTGCTCGCGCCGCTTCTCGCGCTCACGTTCGTTGACGGACAGCACGTAACGCGCGCCCTGGTGCACCGCGACCCCGAGGATCACCACCGTGCCGATCCCGGTGGCCATCGCGCTCAGGCCCAGCAGGCCGCCGAATCCCAGGGCTGCCAGGCCCGAGGTGATCCCCGCCCCGCTCAGACCGGACACGCTGCCGGCGAGGCTGATGGCGGTGATCGGGGCGCCGAACGCGGCCGCCTTCGCCGCGATGTCCTTGGTGGTGGTCTCCAGCTGGCTGGTCGTGATCTTGCCGGAGGCGAACTCCTCCTCGGTGGTCACGAGCCGTTCGGTCGCCTGCACGACCTTGTCCGCAGACCCCGGGAACACGAGTCCTGCCACCAGCGCGATGCGCTCACGCTCGACGTCCGCGGCGTGCCTGTCGGCGCGCGAGATCCGCACCAGATCGCGCACCAGCAAAGTGAAGATCGGCTCACGCTGCTCCTCTTCGAGCAGGTCGTGCAATTGCCGGGACAGCTCCACCGTGATGTCGGTGAATGCCGCGTCGCGCGCCGCGTCGCGTTGCGCCCCGGTGATTTCCGCGCGCAGCTCCGATCGCGCTTCGCCGGCCAAGCCGATCGTCGATGCGAACAGGTACAGATTCGCGATCTCGCGCGGGTCGAGTAGGGAGTCGACCAGCGCCAGGCTCACCAATACCCGGCAATAGAGCAGCTTCGCGTCGACGCTGAGGGCGGACAGGTCGGCGGGAGTGTCGCGGCCGCGTGCCGTACGCGCCGCCAGGCCGTCCTTGACCTCCACGACCTTGGCCTTCACCTGCTCGGCGGATTGCTTCGCCTTGTCCTGGGCATCGCCGGCGACCTCGGCGACACGCTGCCGTGCGGCGCTGGTGCTGTCGGCGAGCTTGCGTCCGGCCGCACCGGCCACGTCCTTCAGACGTCCGAGCCCAAGCTCGCGAGGATCCATTGCCGTCCCTTTCGCGTCACCATTCGAGATCGATCTCCGCGTAGGCCACACGTCGATCCTGCGGATCTGGGCTGCACCATTTCCGGCCTCGCCCATCGCGCAACAATACGGATGATCGGAGCTTCGGCGATGCCGCCGGTGATCTATAAACCGGTCATCCGAATGGACTGGCGCACCTCGACGGTGCGCGACGAGCAGGCGGGTTCGGCGACCCGATCGTCGGGCGGCGCGCGGCACTGCCGCGAACTGTCAGCCCCAGTGCTGCTTGGCCGGGCGGATGAGGCGGTCCTTGAGCACGCGGGTATGCCGGCGGGCCACCGGCAACTGGTGCCCGCCGACGGAGACGACGTAGCCGGAACCGGTCAGGCGCAGCTCGGTGACCAGGTCCAGGCGTACCAGGTAGGAGCGGTGGATGCGCAGGAAACCGGCGTCGGTCCAGCGCTCCTCGAGCTGGGTCAGCGACACGCGCACCAGGTGCGAGCCGTCGGTGGTGTGCAGGCGGGCGTAGTCGCCCTGCGCCTCCACCCAGCACACCGACGAGCGGGGCAGCAGCCGCACCACGCCGCCCAGCTCCACCGGGATCATCGGGTCCCCGCCCGCGGGGGTGGCCTCGGGCGGCGCGGCGGGCCGGTCCTCGACGGCGGCGCGTTCGGACAGCACCCGGCGCAGCGATTCGGCGATGCGCTCGGCGCGCACCGGCTTGCGCACGTAGTCGACCACGCCCAGGTCGAAGGCGTCGGCGGCCCGGTCGTCGTACGCGGTGACGAAGACGACGGCGGGGGAGCGGGCGAATCGTTGCAGGACCCGGGCCAGGTCCATGCCGTCCAAGCCGGGCATTCGGATGTCGAGGAACGCCACGTCGACGTCGTTCTCGTGCAGCACCCGCAGGGCTTCGGCGGCGTCGGCGGCGCTGTGCACGTACTCGACACGCGGGTCGTTGCGCAGCAGGTAGAGCAGTTCGTCGAGGGCCGGGGGCTCGTCGTCGACGGCCAGCACCCGCAGCCGCGGCGGAGTCGCGGGCCGGCCGGTCATGTCCGCCTCCCGTCGCGCCCGCCGGCGGGCCGGCCGCCCGGCGCGATCGTCGGCTCGCTCATCACGGCACCGCCGCGGAACTTCGGGATGCGCAGGCTGACCCGGGTGCCGGCCTGCGGCGCGGTCTCGACGACCAGGCCGTACGCGTCGCCGAACACCGCGCGCAGCCGGTCGTCGACGTTGCCCAGGCCGACGTGCTGGCCGCCGTCGCCGTCGGCGGTGCCGTCGCCGTCGAGCAGCACCGCCGGGTCCATGCCCACGCCGTCGTCCTCCACGATGATCTCGCAGTCCGCGCCCGCGTCCGCGGCGATGATCCGGATCGTGCCCACCCCGGGCTTGGGGTGCAGCCCGTGCCGGACCGCGTTCTCCACCAGCGGCTGCAGGCACAGGAACGGCACCTCCACCGGCAGCACCTCGGGCGCGACCCGCAGCCGCACCTGGAGGCGTTCGCCGAAGCGTGCGCGTTCGATGGTCAGGTAGCGGTCGATCGAGCGCAGCTCCTCGGCCAGGGTGGTGAACTCGCCGTGCGCGCGGAAGGAGTAGCGGGTGAACTCGGCGAACTCCAGGATCAGCTCGCGGGCCCGCTCGGGGTCGGTGCGGACGAACGAGGCGATCGCGGTCAGCGCGTTGTAGACGAAGTGCGGGCTGATCTGCGCCCGCAGCGCCCGCACCTCGGCGCGGGCGGACCGGGCCCGCTCCTCCTGCAGTTCGGCCAGTTCCAGTTGCAGCCCGGCCCAGTGCGCGGTTTCGAGGACCACGCGGACCAGGCCGGGCGTGGGTCGCGCCTCGGTGACGGCGATCAGCGCCGCACCCGTACCCCCGTCGGGTTTGGAGACCGGGGCGGCGACCGCACCGCGCACCGGGCAGTCCAGGCGCACGCACGTCAGCTCCTGGGGCCGCAGCAGCACCGGCCGGCCGCTGGACAGGGCCCGCTGCGCCGCGGCCAGCAGCGCCTCGCGGTGGTGGCCGCCCGCGCCGTCGTGGGCCAGGAAACCGCTGCCGTCGGCCAGTGCCAGCCCGGCCGCGCCGACCAGGGTGCGCAGGTGCCGCAGCGCGGCGGCGGCCGTCTCGTCGCGCAGGCCCTGCCGCAGCGGCTCGCTGGCCAGCGTCGCCAGGTGCAGCACCTGGTACGTGGCGCGCTCCTCCGGGGTGACGACTCGGCGCCGCCCGCGCATCATCACCACCGCGGTCGCGGCGATGACGGCCGCCACGGCGGCGGCGCCCAGCGCGGGGTACATGGCAGCGATCGTGCCACGCCCCGCCGCCGCGCTCCACCCCCGGCCCGACGCCCGCTCGATCATCCGACTTGCCGGGCACCCGTGCGTATCTTGGACCGCGATACGCCCGTATGCCTGGCAAGTCGAGTGATCTTGAGAGGTGATCAGCCGCCGTCCACCGACCGAGGGATAACGGGCTGCGGCCGTGGACTCGCCGATGCGACGATCCAGCGATGGTGGTGGCGAGCGGAGTGCGTATCGGCTGGGCGGACGTGCCGGAGCACGTTCAGGCGCGGGTGGAGTCGATCCTCGGCGACCGAGTCGTGTCCGCGTACTCGCAGCGCGGCGGGTTCTCGCCCGGCACCGCCGACCGGGTGCGCACCGCGTCCGGCGGCCGGGCCTTCGTGAAGGCCGTCAGCCCTGCGCAGAACGAGCGCTCGGTGCAGCTGCTGCGTCGGGAGGCGCTGGTCGCCGGGGCGCTGCCCGCGGGCATACCCGCTCCGCGCCTGCTCGGCTGGCATGACGACGGTGAATGGGTCGCGCTGGTGCTGCAGGACGTCGAAGGCAGGCACCCGGTCACCCCGTGGACGGCGGCCGAACTCGACGCCGTGCTCGGCACGCTGCGGATGCTGGCCGACGGCACGACCCCGTGCCCGATGCCCGAGTTGCCGACGGCGGCGGTATCGCTGGGCAAGGACCTGTCCGGCTGGGAGCGGCTCGCGGCCGACCGGCCCGACGACCTCGACCCGTGGGCCGCGGCGCGCCTGCCGGAACTGGTCGCACTCGGGGCCGCGGGGGTGGCGGCACTGGCGGGCGACACCGTCGCGCACACCGACCTGCGCGCCGACAACCTGCTGGTTGGCCCGGACGGCGCGGTCACCGTGGTCGACTGGCCGTGGGCGTGTGTCGGCCCGGCCTGGCTGGACACCGCGATGCTCATGGTGAACGTGAACCTGTTCGGCGGCCACGACGTCGACGCGCTGCTGACCGCGTACGCCGTGCCGCTCGGCGCGGACCCGGCCGAGGTGACCGCGCTGCTGGCCGGGATGACCGGCTACTTCCTCGACGCCTGCCGCCAACCCCCACCGCCCGGCCTGCCGACGGTCCGCGCCTTCCAGCGCGCTCAGGGCGAGGCCACGCTGCGCTGGCTACGCACCCGCCTTTCCTCTTGATCCCGGCATACCCGCAGCTCAAACGGCCGCAGCGTTAAGAAGGTGCCCTTCCTCTACGTATCTGGTTTGTAAGGTGCCCTTCCTTCGTTCCGGAGCTGGTGGGTTGGGGTGGGGGTCGGTAGGATCATGCGGCTGTGAATGCCTATGCGCTGTTCGCGATCGCGACCGTCACCGTGGCGACGGTCGCCATCGGCGCGTGGGGGATACGGCTGGTGCGGGGCACGTCGGATCTGCTCGTGGCGTCGCGCATGGTGAGTCCGACGCAGAACGCGGCAGCCATCGGCGGGGAGTACCTGTCGGCGGCGAGCTTCCTCGGGGTCGCGGGGCTGATCCTGGCGTACGGCGCGCAGATGCTCTGGTATCCGGTCGGGTTCGCGGCGGGGTATCTGGCGCTGCTGCTGTTCGTGGCCGCGCCGCTGCGGCGGTCGGGGGCGTTCACGCTGCCGGACTTCTGCGAGGCGCGGCTCGCCTCGCCCCGGCTGCGGCGGCTGGCGACGGCGTTCGTGCTGTTCATCGGGTGGTTCTACCTGCTGCCGCAGTTGCAGGGCGCGGGGCTCACGTTCCGGATCGTGACCGGTGCGCCGAGCTGGGTCGGGGTGGTGCTGGTCGGGGCGGTGGTGACCGGCAACGTCGCGTTCGGCGGGATGCGCTCGGCGACGTACGTGCAGGCGTTCCAGTACTGGCTGAAGCTGACGGCGATCGCGGTGCCCGCGTTCTTCCTGCTGGCCCGGTGGGACGACGACGGGAGGCCGGCGATCCCGGTCGACGACGCGTGGCTGGCCCCGTCCGGCGGCATGGTCGCCACGTACTCGCTGATCCTGGCGACGTTCCTGGGCACCATGGGCTTGCCGCACGTGCTGGCCCGGTTCTACACCAACCCCGACGGCGGCTCTGCCCGGCGCACCACCACCATCGTGCTCGGCCTCGTGGGGCTGTTCTACCTGTTCCCGACCGTGTACGGGGTGCTCGGCCGGGTCTACACGCCCGAGCTGGCCACCGGGCGCAACGACACGGTCGTGCTGCTGCTTCCGGCGGCCGCGCTCGGGCCGGGTCTGGCTGCCGACGTGCTCGGCGCGCTGGTCGCGGCGGGCGCGTTCGCCGCCTTCCTGTCCACCTCGAACGGGCTGCTCACCAGCGTCGCCGGGGTGCTCGCCAACGACGTGCTGGGGCGGGGGCGGCTGGCCGTCTGGGGGCCGCTGCCGCTGTTCCGGGCCGCGGCGCTGTTCGCGGGCGCGGTGCCGATGGGCCTGGCGCTGGCGGTGCACGGGCTGAACGTGTCGCAGGTCGTCGGGCTGGCGTTCGCCGTGGCCGCGTCGAGTTTCTGCCCGATGCTGGTGCTCGGCATCTGGTGGCGGGGGCTGACCGCGGCGGGTGCGGCCGCGGGCATCCTGGCCGGGGGCGGCAGTGCCGTCGTCGCCGTACTGTGGACGATCTTCCTGCCGCCCGCGCCGGGCCTGGCCGCGGACCTGCTGGCGCAGCCCGCCGCGTGGACGGTGCCGCTGGCGTTCGCGGTGATGGTGTCGGTGTCGCTGGCGACCCGGCGGCGGGTGCCCGGGGCGGTCGGCGCGATGCTGCTGCGCCTGCACGCGCCGGAGACCCTGCACACCCCGCAGACGCAGCGCGAATCCGAAACATCGCGGTTGTAGCGTGGCTGCCGTGGGTGATCGGGTACGGGTCGACCTCGCCGCGCACCGCCGCGTCCGGCCGCGCCCCGGGGCGCACGACGAGCTGGTCGAGCAGACGCCGATGGGCGACGCGCTGGTGCGGGAACTGATGCGGGTGCAGCTCGGCCTAGCGCTGCGGCTGGCCGCGGTCGTCGCGGTCGCGCTCGGCGGGCTGCCGCTGCTGTTCAGCCTGTGGCCCGCCGGCACGCACGTGTCCGTGGCCGGGATGCCGCTGCCCTGGCTGCTGCTGGGCGTCGTGTCGTTTCCGTTCCTCGCCGGGGCCGGCCTGGTCTACACCCGGCTCGCCGAACGCAACGAGGCCGACTTCGCCGCGCTCGTCGGCCGCCCGGTCGATCGGGCCACCGGCTCCGAGCTGTCGTCGCCGTGACATCGAAAGATCTAGACGCGCTGACTCACCGCCGCTAGTGTGACCTTTCTGACCTCTCAGAAGGGGCCTCGGCTGTGGACAACGACGTGGCAGCCCGCAGTTATGTGTGGCGTGCGCTGGACCAGTTCGCCGGTTACTCAGACGCCGAGGCCATCCGCGCCCCCGGCCGCACCCTGACCTATCAGGAGCTGCGCACCGCGGTGCTGACCATGGCGAACGCCCTGCACGAGCAGGGGGTGCACGCGGGCACGTCGGTGGCGATCCTGGTCGGCAACCCGCACGAGGCGATCTTCCTGCAGCTGGGTCTGCATCTGCTGGGCTGCCGTTCGGTGTGGATGATCCCGTCGGCGCCGCACCGGCACCGGGTCGAGTTCCTGCGCCTGGCCGAGGCGGACGTGTTCGTCTACGACGCCCGCACCCACGACCAGCTCGGCCGCGAGCTGCTGGCCGAGGTGCCGCACCTGTCGGTGCTGTGCTTCGGCGGCGGTGGGCTCGGGCCCGACCTGCTCGCCCGCCCGCTGTCCGACGAGCCGCCGATCGGCCGGGACGGCCCGGACGCCGAGCCGCACTCGCTGTTCCAGACCGGCGGCACCACCGGCACGCCGAAGCTGGTGCTGCACCGGCACTCGTTCTTCCGGACCCTGATGCTGTTCTCCGACCACTGGACCGCCTCCGGCGGGCACCACCTGCGCCACCTCGCCGTGTCGGCGTTCTGGCACGTCAGCGCGCAGGTGCCGGTGCTGATGACGCTGTTCACCGGCGGCACCCTGGTCATGCACGACCGGTACGACACGCAGCCGTTCCTCGACGCGATCGCCCAGGACCGGATCACCAGCATCCTGCTCCCGCCGCCGCTGCTCTACCAGCTGCTCGACGACCCGCGCCTGGCCGACACCGACACCAGCACCCTGCAGATGATCTCGTGTGGCGGCAGCGCCGCCGCGCCCGCCCGGCTCGCCCAGGCCGTCGAGCGCTTCGGGCCGGTCCTGCGCCCGGTGTACGGCATGACCGAGGCGCCTTTCATCACCGCCCAGCCCAACCTCACCGTCGACCCCGCGCACCCGGAACGGCTCGGCTCCTGCGGGCTGCCGTTCGGCGACATGCGGGTCGAGATCCGCGCCGCCGACGGCAGTGTCCTGCCCGCCGGGGAGACCGGCGAGGTGTGGATCAGCGGCAGCCTGATGATGGACGGCTACTTCGGTGAGCCCGGCCTGACCGCGCAGACCCTGTCCGGCGGCTGGCTGCGCACCGGCGACGTCGGCCGCCTCGACGCCGACGGCTACCTGTTCCTGGTCGACCGCCTCAAAGACATGATCATCACCGGGTACGGGTCCACGAACATCTACACCCGCCCCGTCGAGGACGCGCTCGTCGCGCACCCGCAGGTCCGCGCGGCGGCCGTCATCGGCGTGCCGGCCGACGACACCGGCGAGGCCGTGCACGCGTACGCCGTCGTCGAACCCGGCTCCGGCGTCACCCCCGACGAGGTGCGTGACTTCGTCATCGGCGAGCTCAACGAGATGTGGGCGCCACGCACCGTCGAATTCGTCGACAGCCTGCCACTGACCGCCATGGGCAAGATCGACAAGAAGGAGCTGCGGGCCCGTTACCTGGCCACGGCCCCGGCGACGGCGTGACCGCCGAGGCCGTCCCGCGCCGCCGCGGCGGCCTCGTCGGCGTCCTGCTCGCCGAGACGATCTCGCAGGTCGGCACGAAGATGACCTTCGTGGCGCTGCCGTGGCTCGTGCTCGTCGAGACCGGCAGCCCCACCATGATGGGCCTGGTCGCCGCCGCCGAGATGGTGCCGTACGTGGCCGTCGGCGTGCTCGGCGCGCCGTGGATCGACCGGCTCGGCGCGTGGCGGGTCACCGTCGACGCCGACCTGCTCAGCGCCGTCGCGCTGATGGGCCTCGTGCTCGGCTACCGCGACCTCGGGTTCGCGGCGCTGCTGGCGCTCGTCGCCGTCGCGGGCGGGCTGCGCGGGCTCAGCGACCGGGCGCGGGCCGTGCTGCTGCGGCCGATGATCAAGCAGGCGGGGGCTGAGACGACCCGGATCACCGGACTGTACGACGGCATCGGCCGGTTGACCACGCTGATCGGGGCGCCGGTCGGCGGGCTGCTCATCGCGTGGACGGACCCGCTGACCGTGATGGGCGTGGACGCGGCCACGTTCGCGGCGTCGGGGCTGATCGTCGCGGCGCTGGTGCGGATGCCGCCGCCGGCGGTCGCATCGGACGAACCCGCCCCGCGCGAGCCGTACCTGGAGTCGCTGCGGGGCGGGTTCGGCTACCTCAGGCACGACCGGCTGATCCTGGGCGTGCTGGTGATGCTGTTCGTCAGCAACCTGGCCACGCAGGCGCACCAGGTGGTGTTCGTGCCGCTGTGGGTCAGCCAGCGGCTGGGCACACCGGCCGGGCTGGGCGTGGTGTTCGGGTCGTTCGCGCTGGGGGCGGTGGTCGGCAACGTCGCGTTCACCGCGATGGCGAAGCGGCTGCCCCGGTATCTGACGCTGACGGCGGGATACCTGGTCGGCGGTGCGCCGCGGATGCTGGTGCTGGCGTTCGCCGACGAGTTGCCCGTGGTGGTGACGGTGCTGTTCCTGTCGGGCGTCGGGCTGGCGGCGGTGAACCCGATCATCGGGGCGGTGCTGTACCAGCGGGTGCCGGTGGCCTACCAGGCACGGGTGTTCGGGCTGGCGGCGGCGTTCGCGTACGCGGGACTGCCGGTCGGGAGCCTGGTCGGCGGTTGGCTGGCGCAGGGGGTGGGGCTGACCGCCGGCTTGGTGGTGTGCGGACTGGTGCTGCTGGCCGCGACGCTGAGCCCGGTGTTCGGGTATCGGACGTGGAAGCAGCTCGACGACACCAGCACCGCGTTCGACGTGCCGGAGACGGTGCCGCCGTTGACGGTGACGCTGGCATACGCCGACGGGACCTGGCGGCTCCTGGCGACCCGAGGGCGGACTGAGCTGGCCGCGCCGCGCGAGCTCGACACGGCCGCGGCGCTGCGTACCGTGGGCGCGCTGGAGGTCCCCGAGGCGTACGCCGCCGCGGAGCGCATCGTCGCCGGCGAGCGCGAGCAGGCCAAGGCGGAAACCGACCGGCTGCGGGCACTGCTCGCCGACGCGCAGGCGAGACTCGCCAGGCTGGACGTCGGGTATCCGGCCCCCGAGCTCACTGCGCCCGGTGAGCCACGACCTCCCCAGCGCTGATCTGGGGCGGGTTCGGCAGCAGCGCCGCCAGGTTGTCCTTCACCCAGTCCGCCGCCATCCGGTTCGACTCGTCCGCGCCGTCCCGGCTCGCGAAGACGCTCGTCGACACCATCACGCCGTTTCCGGCATCGACCCAGTAGTAGGCGAGCAGACCCGGAACGGCGCTGATGATCGGGACGAACCCCTCCGCCACGCGTCGTGCCGCCTCACGGGGGTCGGTCACTCCTTCGTAACGACGTACGGTCGCATACATATGAACCTCCCTCCTGAGTTCGATTCTGGCATGGTGTGGTCCCGGATTCTGCTGCATAGACGCTTGTCAGATCGTGGCTGTCTGCCGTTTCGGCAGGTCAAGGGGTTGCGTCGCATCGCCTTGCACCGCGGTGCGCCATCCGTTCCGGGCCGATCGGCAGCGCCCGCGACGGTGGTGAAAGGATCTCGGGGTGGGTCCGGCTCCCCATCGGACCACTGACGACGAAGGAGTTGCCATGCCGGTTTCCGCCGACCTCGCCAAGCTGCTGGACAAGGAGTACCAGGACAAGCCCCTGGAGGAGATCGTCAACGCGCCGGTCGCCGCGCTCGCGGGTGTGAGCGAGCGTGCCGCCGCCGCGATCAAGGACGCGCTGGGCGTCAAGACGATCGGCGAGCTGGGCCGCAGCCCGTACTTCCGCGCTGCCCGGGCCATCGTCGACCTGACCGACGCCAAGTAGTCGCGTCGCGGGCCGGCCACCGGTGACGGTGGCCGGCCCACGCCTACCCCCCGGCCTTTCGCGACTGTGGCAGGATGCGCGGGACCCAGGGGAGGGGCCATGCTCAACCGGTTGACCGAGGAGGCGCGACAGGCGCTGGTGATGGCGCAGCAGGCGGCACGCGGCCTGCGTTACGACAGCCTCGACAGCGGCACACTGCTCCTCGGCCTGCTCACCGACCACGCCGACGCCGCGATCCGGGCACTGGCGCAGCAGGGCATCACCTTCGAGGCGGTACGCGGCGAGCTGCAGTCCCGCCGTCCGCCGAGCCACCCGGCCGAACGCAAGGGCGCGGTGCCCTACACCGCCGAGGCGAAGGCGTTGCTCGACGCGGCCTTCGGGCACTCTCATCGGCTCAAGCACGACGGCGTGCTGCGCACCGGGCACCTCGTGCTGGCGATGGCCCGCCGGCCGGAATGCGCGGCGGCGCAGATCATGCGAGCTCTGGGCGCCGACTTCGCCGTGATCGAACTGGCGGTGACCGCGAACCACGTGCCATCGCTTCCCGAGCCTGACCTGGAGCTTTCGGACGAATTCCGGGCGATGCTCGTCCATCAGGCCGGCCTCGCCTGGCCGAGGCCACGGATCCACCTGCTGTCGGGCCTCGTCACCATGCTCTGGTATCTGGGCACCCTGGCGCTGCTCGTCGCGGCGAGCCCCCCGTCGCTCGGCCCGGAACTCGTCATCGGTCTGACCGCCGTCATCCTGCTGCCGGTCTTGCTGGTGCACGCCATCCGCCTGCGGTGGACGCGCCGCTCGACGCCCGCCGGCGTCGGCGTGGCGCCGTGCCCGCCGGAGCTGACGGCGCTGGTGGCCACCTGGGGCATCACCGACTTCGCGATCTGGCTTCGCAACGACTACCGCCTCGACGACCACGCGATCCGCATCGGCTCCTGGGCGCGCATCGGCGTCTCGCGGGAGGTCTTCCACCGGCCCGCCGAGTCCGGCTACGTGATCGCCCACGAACTCGCCCACCTGCTGCGCCACGACCCGGCCCGGGGCGTGGCCGCCCGATGGCTGGAGCGCAGCCTCATCCTGCCCGCCGTCCTCACCTTCACGCCATGGATCTGGGGCGTCGCCGCCGCGAGCATCCTCCTGCACCGGGTGGTGAACAACTGGACGGCCGAACTCGGCAGCGACCACATCGCGGTGACGCTCCACGGTCCTGGTCAGATGGCGTCGTGGGTGAAACGTACCTTCACGTCGACCGCCTGGCCGTCGACCACCCACCCGCCCTATGCCTGGCGGCTGTGGCTGGCCCGACGAAGCCGCGGCCCGGTGTACGGCCCGAAGCCCGACCTCCTCGAACCGTGACCATGGTGATCACCGCTCGTGGCGTCAAGGCGGCGACACCGGTCTGACGATCATGATCCTGCCGTGGCGGCGGAAGCGGGGCGCGCGGTACTCCACGACCGTCTGCGCGCCCAGCTCGACGACGGCGCTCGCCTCGGCCTGGCCGAAGGGCTCGCCGTTCCTGTGGACCACCCGCACCCCGACCCGGTGCGGACCGGCGGCGACGGACACGGTGTGGGTGCCCCAGCTCTGGATGAGCTGGTCCACCCCGTCGATGCACAACCGCGGCGTGCTCGTCCGGTACACCCGAGTGAGGTGCGGGTGGGCCAGCGTCACCCGCAGCGTTCCCTGCCCGATCGACACGATCACTCCCCTCCGGCACCATTGTCTCCGCGACAGGCCGACCGCGGGCCTGATCGCCGTCGTCGCCGGGCGAGCGGCGGGAGACGGCGGCGTCACGCGCCCAGGATGCGCGCCTTCTGAGCCTCGTACTCCGCGTCGCTCAACGCGCCGGCCTGCTTGAGCCGGTGCGGCTTCTCCAGCAGGACCACCGGATCCTCGCCCACTCTCTTCGCCAACCAAGGGGGCGTCACCGCAGCGGGTGGGCCCCTCATCACGCTATGACCAAACTGGAATGGATCCCGGACCAGTGCGAACGCGTTCCGGGAGAGTGAACTGTCTTGATGCGACAGCTCGGCTCTTCTGCCCGTGCGCCGCGACCCATAGCATTCTGGCCATGAATATGTCGAAGCTGACTTCCGTCGGCGGCAAGCGGCTCGTCGCCGCGCTGGCCGCCGCGGTCGCCGTCGCCACGGGCGTCGCCACCATGTCGGCTTCGGCGGCGGCCCCGCTGACAGTGGTGGCCGCACTGTCCGCACAGGACGGACGCACCGCGACCGTGCTCGGCTACATCGTCGGGCAGCCCACCGCGACGAACACGGTGATCAAGTCCGGGTTCACCGGCGACACCGCGATCGCCATCGCCGACTCGGCCGCCGAGTCGAGCACCTCACGCATGCTGTACGTGCAGGTCACCGCCGCCTACCGCAGTGCCTTCGGGCTGCAGAGCAACCCCGGGCTGATGGGCCGGCAGGTGACCGTCACCGGGACGCTGACGGCGTACTTCTCCCACGGCGGGCTCAAGGACCCGACCGCGATGAGCCTCGGCGGCGGCTCGACCCCGTCGCCCGCGCCCAGCACGTCGAGCGGACCGTACGACCCGACGTACTACGCGAGCGCGCTCGGCAAGACCGGCCCGGCGCTGCGCACCGCGCTGCACAACATCATCAAGGTGCAGACGAAGATCACGTACGCGCAGGTGTGGGACGGGCTCAAAGCCACCGACCAGGACCCCAACAACGCCAACAACGTCATCCTCATCTACAGCGGGCGCTCGCAGAGCAAGACCACCAACGGCGGCGGGGTGAACGACTGGAACCGCGAGCACGTCTGGGCGCAGTCGCACGGCGACTTCGGCACCGCGACCGGACCCGGCACCGACCTGCACCACCTGCGGCCCGAGGACGTGACGGTCAACTCCACCCGCGGCAACAAGGACTTCGACCTCGGCGGCTCCGCGGTGGGCGAGGCGCCCGGCAACTACACCGACACCGACTCGTGGGAGCCGCGCAACGCGGTCAAGGGCGACGTCGCCCGGATGCTGATGTACATGGCCATCCGGTACGAGGGGGAGGACGGCTGGCCGAACCTGGAGCTGAACAACTCGACCAGCAACGGTTCGGTGCCGTACATCGGCAAGCTGTCGGTCCTGCTGCAGTGGAACCTGCAGGACCCGCCGGACGCCTTCGAGAAGCGCCGCAACCAGGTCATCTTCGACAGCTGGCAGGGCAACCGCAACCCGTTCATCGACCACCCGGAGTGGGCGACGGCGATCTGGGGCTGACCGCCGGGGTGGTCAGCGGACCAGGCCGGCGATGAGGTTGATGGCGCCCGCCACGATGACCACCCCGAACAGGTACGCCACCAGCGCGTGCACCAGCACGGTCCGCCGCACCCGCCGGTCGCGCAACGTCGTGTCCGACACCTGGTACGTCATCCCGATGGTGAACGCAACGTACGCGAAGTCGCGGTAGTCGGGCTGGTCGGACTGCTCCGAGCCGAACTGGATCGCGCCGCCCGGCGAGCGGAAGTACAGGTGCGCGTAGCGCAGCGTGAACACCGTGTTGACCACGACCCACGAGACCAGCACCGTCGACCCGGCGATCACGACGTACAGCCCGCGCAGCGAGCCGCTGGACAGCCCGGCCAGGCGCAGCGCGACGAACACCCCGGTCAGGCTGGCCACGCTGGCGGCGAGCAGCAGCAGCGTGGCGGAGCCGCGGGTCTCGTCCTCCCGTACCGCGAGCTTGCGGGTGGCAGCGCCGTTCGCCCGGAGAATCATCGGCCAGGTCGCGATCAGGAAGGTCAGCGCCATCACGTTCCAGCCGCCGATCGCGGCCAGCTCCCAGGTCGTGGCCATCGCCAGCCCCGCCCCCGCCAGCAGCCCGAGGCAGGCGACGACGGCCGCGCGCCGCAGCGCGGGGGCGTGCCAGCCGAGCCAGCGGTGGTAGAACGTCGGGGACGGTATGCCGGGCATGCGTCCAGTCTCCACGGTCGGCGGTGCTCGCGCCGGTCACTCGGCGGGCCACACCGCGTACTGCGGGTCCTGTTTGGCCGTGTACATGGCCAGGTCGGCGCGGCGCAGCGTGGCCTCGGCGGGCTCGTCGGGGCGGCGCAGCGCCACCCCGACGCTGACCGCGCTGCCGCTGTCCCGGGCCGCGGCGACCAGCCGGTCGGCGACCCGGATCGCCTCGGCGTCGTCGCGTACCTCCAGGACCGCGACGAACTCGTCGCCGCCGACCCGGAACAGCTCGTCGCGCTGGCGCAGGCAGTCGCGCATGCCCGTGGCCAGGTCCACGAGCAGCCGGTCGCCCGCGGCGTGCCCGAGCCGGTCGTTGACCTGTTTGAAGTTGTCCACGTCGATGACCAGCAGCGCGGTGCGGCCGGCCCGCGCGGCGGCGAGCCGCTCGGTGAACGGGCCGACGTGACGCAGCCCCGTCAGCGGGTCGGTCTCGGCCAGGGCCTGCATCTGGTGCAGCGCCCCGAGCCGGTCGTAGCACTCGGCGGCGTTGGCCATGAGCAGCTCCAGCACGGTGACCGTGCCCGCGTCGACGCGCACCTGCAGCTCGTCCATGACCAGCATCGCCACCTCCAGCCGCGGATCAGGGGCTGTTCCGCGTACGGGGAAGGCGAGCAGCGTGCGGACACCCGCCTGCACGAGCGGTTCGAACCCGCGTACGTCCTCGCCGGACGGGTCGCCGAGGGTGTGGGAGGCCCCGTGCCGGCACACCGCGTCCACGAGCGCCGACAGCACGTCGGGCGGCAGCTCGGCGACGCGGGTCGGCAGGTCGGATGCCCCGGCGGCGGTGTGCACGGCGGTCTGGCGGAGCGGGTGCTGCGGCTCGCCACGCGGGGTGGCGCGCCGCGTGAGCACCGTCGCGCCGCCCAGGCCGGTGAGTTCGACCGCGGCGCGGCAGGCCATCTCGGCCAGCTGCACGCCGCTGTGCGCGGTGGCGAACATGAGGGTGTGCCGCAGCAGCAGCTCCGCCCGGGACTCGGCGGGCAGGCCGCCCAGTTCGTCGATGCGCCGCCGCAGCCGCAGGCCGACCTCGGCCAGCTCCTCCGCCCACAGCACCGGGTCGGTGACGACGTGGTCGAACTCGATGTTGACCACGCCGATGGGCGGGTCGGGCCGCTCGCTGAGCGGGGCGCAGACCACGGAGCCGACGGGACGTCCGGCGTGCAGGCCCGAGTACGCGATCGAGGCGTCGTCGATCGCCGCCGGGCGGCCCGTGGCCAGCACGTGGCCGACGACGCCGTAGTGGCTCGGCACCGCCGCCGGGGCCTGCCAGGCGCCGCTGAACGCGACCACCGACAGCTGGCCCGGACCGAGCAGCAGCACGTCGACGGCCGCGCCGGTGTGGCCGTGCAGCACCGACACCGCGGCGTTGCAGGCACGCGCCACCGAGTCGCAGCCGGCCGCGACCTGCGCCACGTCCTCGATGACACCTTTACCGAGCCGGGGAGCCATCACATCCCGCCATGCCACGCCGCCTGCCGCGGACCGACCTCCAGCCTAATCCCGGGCACCTGCCCGGCGGCCCGGTTCCGGCTCGGCCGCCGCCCCACCGATGCGGGCCCGGTGGCTATTCTGCGCCGATGACGGGTTCCACGGACCGGCCGCTGGGCCGCGGGGCGGGCGTTCGTCTGGGTGGACGACGAGCTGACCGACCACGACCGTGACTGGGTGGCGGCGCACCACGAGGGCCGGGCGCTGCTGCACCGGGTGAACCCCCGCCGGGGCCTTCAGCCCGCCGACTTCGCCGCCATCCGCGCCTGGCTGGTGGCCCTGGAACGGTGAAGATCGCCGTTTCCGGTCGGAAGATGAGGTCGGACCTCACTTCCTGACCGGAAACGGCGATCTTCGTCCAGCCGGCCCGCCCACGGCCCGGGGGAAGGTGGGACGTGGGCGGGCGGCGGGTCAGATGCGGTAGATGGCCAGGCCCATGACGGCGGGCTTGCCGTACGCGCCGGTGACGTCGATGTTGAGCACGCCGTCGGACACCGTCACGGTGTACGCGCCGTTCTCGCGCCAGTGGCTCAGCGCCAGGTCACCGAGGTTGCTGGCCTTGAGGATGCCCTCCAGGGTGATGTTGAACCGGCGCGTGTTGCCCTGCACCGACTCCATCTCCCAGACGTACACCTGGTAGGTGCCGTTGGCGACGGTCTGCGACATGGTGATGGTGCCCAGGTCCGTGCCGATCAGGCCGGTGTGGAGCATGTCCACGGTGGCCGTGTCGGGCAGCGGGCTGGGCGTGACGGTGTTGGTGTGGGCGGTGCCGCCGGACACGGTGAACCCGGTGGACTGGGCCGTGGTCTGGCTGACCCACTGGTTGCCCTCGATGACGACCGCGGGCCCGTTGAGGTTGATGCCCTTGACGAAACCGGTGGCCGGTGGCGTGGACGGGGACGGCGAGGCGGGCGGTGCGGACGGCGACGGGGAGGTGGTGGACCCGCCGGTGACCACGGCCCGGTCGAGGGTGACGACCGTGCCGGAGGCGCTGGCGTTCTTGGTGCCGGTGTTGCGGATCCGCAGCGTGTGGTTGCCCGCGGCCAGCACCGGGCTGGTCCAGACCGCCACGTCGCCGGTCTTGGCCGCGGCGTACAGGTCGACGTTGACCTCGGTGCCGCCGTCGATCGACACCGCGGCGATGCCGTGGTGCGAGCCGGTCACGGCCCGGTAGACGACCCGGGTGCCGTTGAAGGCCAGCGTCGCGGTCTCTCCGCTGTTGAGGCTCCAGCTCTGCGAGGCGTTGTAATACACCGCCGGGGCGGTCTCGTCGCAGCCGGCGCAGTGGTTCCAGCCGCTGTAGTTCCACTGGTTCTGCCCGGTGCCCTGGGTCGCGTCGTCGACGTTGACCGTGCCCGGCGGCTGCGGCGACGCGCTGGGCGACGGCGACGGCGAGGCCGGGGGAGACGGCGGCGGCGACGACGGCAGGACCCCGCCGTTCTTCGCGATCAGGCGCGCGGCCTGGGTCGCGAACATCTGGTACGCCGGGTCGTACTGCGACTTGGTGGTGTCGGGTTCGCCGTAGATGGAGAAGCCCTCGCCGTTGTCGGGCGGCCAGATGAACGTGGCCGGGTCGACGGTGTCGTCCTGCGGGTGCGGCCTGGTCGCCGGGGGCACGACCTTGCCCTCGACCCGCCAGGACAGCCAGCCGGCGCAGTCGTTGTTGTTGTAGATCGTGTCGGCCCAGCCGCTGTAGATGCTCGACCGGGTGACCTTCTCCGCCGCGCTGCGGGCCGGGTAGGCGAACTCCTGCATGAGGACCGGTTTGCCGGAGGCCACCGCCGTCGCGCAGTGCTGGGTGATCAGGTTGTTGACCTGCGCGGGGGAGATGTTGTGGTACGTCGGGTAGGTGTGCCAGGTCTGGAAGTCGATCGCCGGCACGTTGGCGGCCTCGGTGTTCGGGTCGGAGCCCGCCTGCCCGCCGTAGAAGCCCTCACTGCCGGTGGTGACCAGCTGCTGCGCGCCCTGCGCCTTGATGTAGGACGCCATCTCCTGGTACCAGCCCTGGGCCAGGGACACCGAGCTGACCTCGGGCTCGTTCATCAGGTCCCAGGCGAAGATCGTCGGATCGTCCTTGTACTTCACACCCGTGATGCTGTTGGTGCGGTTGAGCACGAAGCTCACCCAGTCCTTGTACAGCTGCTTGGTGCGGGAGTCGCTGTAGAAGAACGTGTAGCGCTGGGCGTGGCTGGACCCGTTGTAGCCGGGGATGTACCACGAGTTGATCTGCTGGGTGCCGCCCGCCCACTGCCAGAAGTCCATCATCGCGATGTTGAGCTTCAGGCCGAGCTGCCCGGCCCTGGCGATGACGTAGTCCCAGCGGCCCAGCCCGTTGGTGGTGCTCGGGTTGAAGGCGTAGGTGTTGGTGGCGGTGTCCCAGTAGATCAGGTACGTGCCGTGCATGCCCATGTTGGACGCGTCGCCGGTGCTGGCCGGGTTCCAGATGTGCGGCTTGGTGGTGCCGTCCAGCGACCCGATGACCGAGTGCAGGATGCCGCGTACGACGTTGTAGTTGCTCGCGTCGGCGTAGCCGAGCATCGAGTCGACCTCGGCGCGGGTGCCCCAGCCTAGGTAGTGGCTGTTGGTGCCCGCGACGTAGAACGGCTTGCCGTCGAGCATGAACTTGGTGCCGGAGGTGGTGACGAAGCCGGGGGCGGCGTTCGCCTTGTTGCCGACGAGCAGGGGTAGTGCCACGGCGAGGACCATCGCAATCATGAGCGGGATGGCGAGCCGGTTGAGCCGAAGAGCTTTCATGCCAGGTCTCCTACCTGTGTCTCTCCTGGTGCTCTGGGGGGGAGCGCCGCGTCCGGGGCCGGGCGCCCCGAACGCGACGTGCTTCGATTAATGCGCATCTTTCAACCATCACGGACACAGGCGTCCCCGGGTCCGGTTCTTGCGACGCCCGTCAGCCGGCTGCGGGCGGGTCCAGTGGAGGGATGGCGTTCGCGGCGATGACCTGCCGGAACCAGTGGCCGCTGTCCTTGACGGTGCGGCGCTGGGTGTCGCGGTCGACGTGGATGAGGCCGAAGCGCTGGCTGTAGCCGTACACCCACTCGAAGTTGTCGATCAGGGACCACATCACGTAGCCGCGCACGTCCACGCCGTCGGTGATCGCGTCGTGCAGCGCGGCCAGGTGCGCGTGCAGGTAGGCGACCCGGCCCGCGTCGTCCACGCGCCCGTCCGGGCCGACCGTGTCCGGTGAGGCCACCCCGTTCTCGGCGATGACGATCGGCACCGGGCCGTAGTCGTGCCGGATGCGGTTGAGCAGCTCGCGCAGCGCGGCAGCGTCGACGACGCCGTGGATCGTGGACGGCCCGTCGGCGGGCGCGATGTGCACCAGGCCGTCGCTGCCGACCCACCGGTTGTACGGGTCGGCGGGCCCGGGACCGGCGGCGACGTACAGCGGCGTGTAGTAGTTCACGCCCAGCACGTCGATCGGCGAGGTCGCCGTCGCCAGGTCCCCGTCGCGCACGAAACCCCAGTCGGTGATGTGCGCCGTGTCGGCGATCAGGTCGGCCGGATACTGCCCGCGCAGCAGCGGGTCGAGGAAGATCCTGTTGCGCAGGGCGTCGGCGCGGCGTACCGCGTCCTGGTTTTCCTGGGTGTCCACCGGCGTGCGGACCGGGGCCGGGTTGAGCGCGATCGAGACCTGTGCGGTGCCCGGCAGCGCGGCCCGCAGCGCCTGCACGCCCAGGCCGTGGGCGAGGTTGAGGTGGTGCGCGACGGTCAGCGTGGTGGCGTCGTCGGCGACGCCCGGGGCGTGGATGCCCGAGGCGTGGCCGAGGAACGCGGTGCACCACGGCTCGTTGAGGGTGACCCACAGCGGCACCCGGTCGCCCAGGCGCGCCGCGACCAGGGCCGCGTAGTCGGCGAAGCGCTCGGTCATGTCCCGGTTCGCCCAGCCGCCCGCGTCCTGCAGCACCTGCGGGTGGTCCCAGTGGTAGAGCGTCAGCATCGGCTCGATGCCGTTGGCCAGCAGCTCGTCCACCAGCCGGGAGTAGAAGTCCAGCCCCTTGACGTTGGCCGCGCCGCGCCCGTCCGGCTGCACCCGCGGCCAGGACACCGAGAAGCGGTACGTGTTCAGGCCCAGCTGCGCCATCAGCGCCACGTCGTCGCGGTAGCGGCGGTAGTGGTCGACGGCCAGGTCGGCCCGGTCGCCGTTGTCCACCCGCCCGGGGACTGCGGTGAAGGTGTCCCAGACCGAGGGCGTGCGCCCGTCGGCGTCCAGGGCGCCCTCGACCTGGAACGCCGCCGTCGCCGCGCCCCAGCGGAACCCGGCGGGGAACTCCGGCGGTGCGTGGCGGCGGTCGGGCGCGGTCTGGCTGGGGGCGGTCATCGGCGGCACTCCTTGCGGGTCAGGGCGGTCAGGACGTGCGGTATTTCCCGGTACTGCCGCGCGGCAGCAGCCGGTAGGGCTCGGCGGGCTGGGAGTCGGCCCCCGGCCCGCCGTCGATGGCGGCGAACAGCATGCGCGCCGCCTGCGCGCCCCGGCCCGGGATGTCGTGGGCCAGCGCGGTCAGCTTCGGGTTGACCAGCCGGCACAGCCGGGAGTCGTTGAACGCGACCAGGGACAGCTCGTCCGGAACGGACAGCCCCATCTCCAGGGCGACCTCCAGGCCGGTCACCGCGGTCAGGTCGGTGTGGTAGACGATCGCGGTCGGCCGGTCCGGGGAGGCCAGCAGCCGCCGGGTGGCCTGTGCGCTGTCCTCGTCGGAGTAGTCCGCGCGCACCGTGACCGGTTCGGGCAGGCCGCGCAGGCGGCAGACCTCGTGCAGGGCGGTGGTGCGGTCGACGATGTGGCGCATGTCCGGGTCGCCCGCGACGTGGGCGAGCCGGCGGTGGCCGAGCGCGGCCAGGTACTCGACGACGTCGGTCATGCCGGCCGCGTCCTGCGACCAGATGCTCGGCAGCGAGCCGGTCCCGGCGGGGCCGCCGATGACGACGGCGGGCAGGTGCAGGTCTTCGAGCACCCCGACGCGTGGGTCGTCGTCGCGCAGGTTGAGCACGATGACGCCGTCGACGCGGTGCTCGGCCCACCAGCGGCGGTAGGTCGCGATCTCGGCCTCGGTGTCCTCGACGACCTGGAGGTTGAGTCCGCAGGAGCGGGCCGACAGCTCGGACTCCAGACCGCTGATCAGCTCCATGGTGAACGGCTCGGCCCCGAGCAGCCGCGCGGGGCGCTGCAGGGCCAGGCCGATCGCGCCGGCTCGGCCGCCGCGCAGGGCACGGGCCGCGCTGTGCGGCCGCCAGCCCAGCTCGGACGCCACGGCCAGCACCCGCTGGCGGGTCTCCTCGGAGACGCCCGGCTGGTCGTTGAGCGCGAAGGAGACCGCCGACCGGGAGACTCCGGCACGGCCGGCGATGTCGGCGATGGTGGGGCGCTTCACGGCCGTCCTCCGTTCCGCATGGGCAGCTCCCTGGTCGTTGGCACTAAACCGATTTTGTTACGGACCGGGACAGTAGCAGCGCGCTCCGTCGCGCGGAAGACCCCGGTCGATCCAGCCGTGGCCCGGCGGGATCTGTTGAACCACGGGAGATGTCTGCTCATCTGCGGTGATGCTCCTCTGAGGATGTGGCGGAAAAGTTTCCGGCGTAACACGGTGTTGACGTACCTGTGGGGGCGGGCTATGGTCCCGGTCACTGTTTCGATTTAGTTCGCCATCGCGTCTAGATGGATCGCGACAGGACCGCCGGGGCACCACTCCGGGGGCCCGCCCGATGCCGGCCGGACGCAACGCTTCCGCACCTCTCCACGCGCATCGCACCTCACAGGAGTTCACTATGGAGCATGCTCGATCCAGGAAGTCCCGCCGGAGGCCCGGCGTCGTCCTGAGCGCGCTGCTGCTGGCCGCGTCGCTCGTCACGGCGGCCTGCGGCGGCGGTGACGAGCCCGAGGCCGCCGGCGGCCCGGTCACCATCAGCTGGGGCTGGTGGAGCAACACCCCCGAGAAGGACGCGCTCTACCGCAAGTGGCTCGACGGCTTCGAGGCCGCCAACCCCAACATCAAAATCAAGTCCGAGTTCCTGCCCTGGGACGCGTACTGGGACAAGGTCAAGACCACGACCGCGGGCGGCAACGCCTACGACGTCGTCGGCCTGTGCTCCTGCTTCGCGGCGTCGTACTTCGACAACGAGGTCTTCGCCGACCTCAAGAAGATGGACGGCTACGCCGACGCCGTCAAGGGCGCCCAGCCCGGCCCGGTCGGCGTCTTCGGCTGGCAGGACAAGCAGTACGCGATGCCCGTCGGCATCTCCGTGCCGCTGGTCGGCTACAACAAGGACCTGTTCAAGGCTGCGGGCGTCGCCGACCCGGACCCGGCCGTGCCGATGACCCTGGACGCCTTCAAGGAGATGGCCAAGAAGCTCACCAAGGTCAACGGCTCCGGCAAGGTCACCCAGTACGCCCTGCACCCGGGCAGCCTCAACTTCTGGGAGTCGCTGATCGCGATGCGCGGCGGCTCGATGTACGACAACTTCGTCAGCCCGACGAAGGTCACCATCAACACCCCGCAGGGCATCGCCGGCCTGGCCGACTACGCCGGCCTGTTCACCGACAAGATCGTGCCGCCGATCGACGAGCAGCGCGAGAACCAGTGGCTCAACGGTGACCTGGACAGCCTGCGCACCGGCAAGGTCGCCATGGCCCGGGTCGGTCCCTGGAACTTCGCCGACATCGCCGCCAAGTCCCCGAACATCGGCGTCTTCCCGCTGCCGAAGGTCGGCGACAGCCTGGTCCTCTACTCCGGCGCCAACGGGTACGCGATCTCCGCGGAGAGCGAGCACCCCAAGGAGGCCTGGGCGTTCCTGAAGTGGATGCTCAAGACCGAGAACCAGGTCGAGTTCGCCAAGTTCAGCGACGTGCCGGTCGACGTCGAGGCGCTGAAGAAGCTGCCGGACTTCATCACCCCGAAGGACTTCGCGCCGACCCTGCTGGCCTCCGTGCCGGCCTTCCGCCCCGGTCTGCTGACCGTCAAGGAGGAGCTGGGCAAGGACGTCGGCCTGATCATCGACGACCTGGGCCGCGGCAAGCTCACCCCCGAGCAGGCCGCCGCCGAGATCGAGAAGAAGGGCAACGCGCTGCTGGCGCAGTGACCCGTCCCTGCGGCGACGCCCCACACGCGCGGGGCGTCGCCGCCCGGGCCCGGCCGCCACGGGGGCGGCCGGGCCCACCCCGCCCGACCCCATCCGCGCCCGTTCCCGCAGGTCCCGACCGGAGGCGTACCGCATGACCATGGCTCTTAACCCGCAGCGGCCCAAGCGCCGCTGGTGGCGGCGGGAGGGGGTGCAGGGATACCTCTACATCAGCCCGTGGCTGCTGGGCTTCCTGATGTTCGGCGTCGCGCCGCTCATCGCCGCGTTCATGACCAGCCTGTCCAAGGCCAACGTGTTCCGCACGATCCGGTTCGTGGGCACCGACAACTACGAGAAGATCCTCACGAACGACCCGGTGTTCGCCACCATCGCCGGGAACATGCTGATCTACGTGATCGGCTCGACGATCATCTCGATCGGCCTGGGCCTGATCCTGGCGCTGCTGCTGTTCAAGGACTTCCGCGGCAACCACGTCTTCCGCACCCTGATCTACGTGCCCAGCCTGCTCGTCGGCATCGCCACCGCGTACCTGTTCAAGCAGGTGTTCCGGGGCGGCGAGGTGGGCCTGGCCAACATGTTCCTCAGCCTGTTCGGCACCGAGCCGGTGAACTGGCTCGGCGACTCGGACAAGCCCTGGCTCGCGCTGGTCGCGCTGATCCTGGTCAACGTATGGTTCGCCGGCGGCACCATGCTGATCTTCCTCGCCGGGCTCAAGGGCATCCCGGCCAGCTACTTCGAGGCCGCCCGCGTCGACGGGGCCGGGCCGTGGCAGATGTTCCGCAAGGTCACCCTGCCGCTGCTGTCGCCGGTCATCGTCTTCAACACGGTCATGGCGCTGATCGGGCACATCCAGGTCTTCGAGACCCCGCTCGCGTTCGCCAACAGCGGCGGCGTCGCCACCGGCAACCCGCTCGGCTACGAGAACAGCCTCGGCACCTTCGTCACCTACCTGTACGTCAAGGGCTTCGTCTACCAGGACATGGGCTACGCCTCGGCGCTGGCGTTCATCATGTTCGCCGCGACCCTGCTGCTGACCGGCCTGGTGCTCTGGCTGGCCCGGCGCTTCACCGCGTACGGCGACGCCGACCAGAACTGACCCCGGAGGACTGTCATGCACGACGTGTTGGAGCGTCCCGCCGCGACGACGCCCGCCCCGCCCGCCGCGAACCCGGTCAAGCGCCGCCGCAACAGCCGCACGCGCTGGGAGCTGACCGCGCGGATCACCGCGCTGAGCCTGTTCTGCCTGCTGCTGCTGTTCCCGTTCGTGTGGCTGGTGTCGCAGTCGCTCAAGGACACCAACCAGTACTTCGCCGTGCCGTTCGAGTGGATCCCCAGCCCGTTCCGCTGGGAGAACTTCACCGACGTCATCTTCAAGTACGAGTTCCTGCACTACATCGGCAACAGCCTGTGGCTGGCGGTGTACGCCGTCGTGGTCAACATCCTGTCGTCGTCGTTCGTCGCGTACGGCTTCTCGCGGTTCCGCTTCCCCGGCCGCAACGCGCTGTTCATGGTCGTGCTCGCCACCATGATGCTGCCCGGCCAGGTCATGACGATCTCGCTGTACCGCTTCTACCGCGACATCGGCTGGATCGACACCTTCTACCCGCTGCTGGTCCCGAAGCTGTTCGGGGCCGCGTTCGAGATCTTCCTGTTCCGGCAGTTCTTCCTCAGCCTGCCCCGCGAGATCGACGAGGCCGCCCGCATCGACGGCTGCGGCACCCTGCGCACCTGGTGGCACATCATCCTGCCGCAGTCCAAGCCGGTCATCATCGTCGTCGCCGTGTTCACGTTCCTGGGCAGCTGGCGGGAGCTGTTCGGCCCGCTGATCTACCTCACCGGGGAGGAGAACCGCACCCTGCCGCTGGGGCTGCTGTACTTCACCTCGCCGTTCGGCTCGTCGCTGCCCATGCTGATGGCCGCCATCGTCATCTCGCTCATCCCACCCGTCGTCCTGTACGCCCTCGGGCAGAAGTACATCGACAAGGGCGTCGCCATCGCGGAGATCAAATGAACCTGCCCCAGCCTGTCGCTCTTCGCCGGCCGTTGGACCGGGCCGCGCTGCCCGCCCCGGTGCTGGACGCCGAACCCGAGCTCGTCGAGCTGTACTGGGCCGCGTGGGAGCTGGCGTACCAGCACGTCGTGACGCGGGAGGGGGCGCCGCGCTCGCCGTACATGGACGAGGGGTTCGATCCGGACACGATCTGGATCTGGGACACGTGCTTCATGGCGCACTTCTGCAAGTACGCCCCCGACCTGTTCCCCGGGGTGGAGAGCTTCGACAACTTCTACCGGCCGATGTACGACGGTTCGCCGACGTCGTTGAAGATCCATCACCCGGACAACCCGCCGCTGTTCGCCTGGTCCGAGGAGGAGTACGTCCGCCACACCGGCGACCTGGACCGGGTCCGGTGGCTGCTGCGCGATCGCCGCTACCTGCAGCAGCACTTCGCGTTCATGGAGGGCACCCCGGCCGGCAGCCGCTTCCCGCACAGCAACATCCTGACCACCGTGCAGCGCGTGCCGCGCGGCTACCTGTGGGAGGGCGTGACCAGCGGCATGGACAACACGCCCCGCGCCCCGATCCAGGGTGAACACGGCACCTCCGGCGGCATCCTGTGGTTCGACGTCGCCGCTCAGCAGGCGTTGTCGGCCCGCTCCATCGCCACGCTCGCCAGGCTCATCGGGGATTCGGCCCTCGCCGAGGAGTACGACGCGCACCACGCGCGGCTCGTCGCGCTGGTCGACGACTTCTGGTCGGCCGAGCACGGGTTCTACCTCGACCGCTTCGCCGAGGAGCCGTACAACTTCCACCGGGTACGCACGCCCGCGGCGTACTGGCCCCTGCTGGCCGGGGCCTGCGACGCCGCCCAGGCCGATGCGCTGGCCGCAGCTCTGGCCGACCCGAAGTGCTTCGGGGGACCGGTGCCCTGGCCGTCGGTGGCCCGCGACGACCCGGAGTTCCGCTCCGACGGCATGTACTGGCGCGGCGGGGTCTGGATCCCGGTCGCCTACGCGAGCGCCCGTGCCCTGGCCGACTCCGGCCACCCCGGCCTGGCCCACCGCGCATCCCTCGACCTGATCCGCCACATGGCCGCCACCTGGTCGTCCTACTCGCCCCCGACGATCTGGGAGGCCTACTCACCCACCCGCCCGGCCCCCTCGACGGCCAAGGACGACCGCACCCCCGTACGCCCCGACTTCTGCGGCTGGTCCGCTCTGGCGCCGATCTCCATGCTCATCGAACACGTCCTCGGCTTCCGTGTCGACGCCCTCACCCGCACCCTCCACTACCGCCCCCACCTGCCCGGCCGCACCGGCATCCGCAACCTCCGCCTCGCCGACACCCGCATCACCGTCATCGCCGACGACACCACCCTCACCGTCGACACCGACGGCCCCCTCACCCTCGCCCTCCCCGACCGCACCATCCCCCTCACCCCCGGCCACCACCGTTTGGAAAGGAAGGGCACCTTCACATCGCCATAGGTAGAGCAGGGGCACCTTATTAACGCGGCATGCCTGCTGAGCTGCGGCGGAAGCACGCTGCTGGTAGGCAGGGCGTGGGCAGCGCGAGGAGGGCAGGCGGCCGCGCCGTGCGTCACGCCGTCTTTGCCGGCCATGGTGCGGGTGAATTCGGCGGCGAGGTCGAAGCCGTACATCCCGCAGATCTGCAGCGCTCGCTCCTGCAGGCTCTCCAACTCCGTCATGGTCTGCCCGTCTGCTCCGTCGCGACGCCGCACGGTATCGCGTCGCCCGCCCGCCATGGGGCGCAAGCACGCAGGTGGCCGCAGGTGAGGAGTTAAGAAGGTGCCCTTCCTCTACGAAAAGCGATGTGAAGGTGCCCTTCCTTCATGCAGTGGCGGCGCACCCCTCAGGGGTGCGCCGCCGCCGTTGTGTCAGAGGCCCTGAGCGGCCTACTCGAGTGCGAACTCCAGCGCGTACTCGAGAGCGAACTCCAATGCGGACATGGCGAACACCACCTTTCCGAGGACTGCCTGACGTGCGTGGACTCAGCTTCCTGCCCTCGCAACAAAGTGTCAAGCAACTCTATATTTAGATTGATTACGATCCGGTCAACAGATCCAGTGGCACGGCCTTCGCGATCGCCTCGTTGCCCGCGTCGTTGGGGTGGATGTGGTCGCCGCTGTCGAATGCCGTGCGCAGTTTGCCGGACGCGTCGGGGTCGCGGAGCACGGCGTCGAGGTCGATGACGTCGTCGAACTGGTCGCTGTCGCGCAGGTACGCGTTCACCGCGAGCCGGGTGTTCTCCTTGCCGGGTGTCCACGAGCTGAAGCCCTGGAACGGCCCCAGCGTGCAGGCCAGCACGCGCAGGCCGAGCTGGCGGGCCTGGGTGGCGAGCTGGCGCAGGCCGAAGATGATGCGCTCGGGGGAGTCGTCGTAGATCTGGATGTCGTTGATGCCCAGCGCGACGACGACCGTGTGCACGCCGGTCTGGCCGGGGGCGTCGCGCAGGAAGCGGGCCAGGCCGTTGACGCCGAGTTCGGGAAAGCCGATCTCGGAGCCGTCGTGGGTCAGCGCGTTGCCGGCCAGGCCGAGGTTGAGCACGGCCGGGTCGGCGTCCGCCGGGTCGTCGTGCAGGCGGGTCGCCAGGTAGTCGGTCCAGCGCCGGTGCAGGCCGAGCGTGGAGCCGTTGCCCGCGGTGAGCGAGTCGCCGAGGACCGCCACGGACCCGGCCGCGTGCTTGGCGCGCACGTCGACGCCGCTGAGGAAGAACCAGTAGTTGCGGCTGTCGGTGACCGTGTACTCGGCCTTGGCGGCCTGGTCGCCCGCGCCGATGTACGCCGGCTCGCGGGCGTTGAACTGGAACGTCACCGGGCCGGTCGCCGCGGGCAGGAAGACGCTGACGGTCAGCTCCTGCAGCGCCTGCACGGGCATCGGCACCGGGTCGCTGAGCACCTGGCCGCCCTTGGGCACGGTGACCTGCTGGCGGCCGTCGAAGGTCAGCTCGCGCAGGGTGGCGGGCTGGATCTGCGGGGTGTCGTTGGCGACCGGCAGTGCCAGCGTCGCCCGGCCGATGGTCAGCGGCTGCGTGCCGTACGCGTTCGACAGGCGGATGCGGGTCTCGTCGCCGCCGACCGAGGTGCGCACGGTCATGCGTACCGTCTGGTTGGTGAAGCCCTTGCCGGCGATGCCGCCACCCGCCGGGGCCAGCGCGGCCGCCCACGTGCCCACCCAGCCCTCGCCGGGCGCGGCCTCGGCCGGCGAGCCGGACCGGCCCCACGCGACGGCCAGCGTGAGCGCGGTGGCGACGAGCACGGCGGCCGCGACGACGACGCGCCGCTGCGAGGGATTGGCCACGGACATCGACCTTCCAGGCGGGACGCCGCACCACGTCGCGCGATGTCCGGGTAGGAGGCCATCAAAGTCCTGTCAGCGTACGTACGTCAATACGTCGATCACCCGACAGGCTTGGCGGGGTGGAAGCCGGACCTCCGGCCGCATTGGGGCGCAGGGTCGGAGATCCGGCAGCTGTGGGGCCGTCAGCCGGCGATGGTGGCGTGCATCTCCCAGATCATCACCTCGGCGGGGCCGCTCGCGGTGATGCGCTGGCCGCCGCTGCCCGTCAGGCGTACGGCGTCGCCCTGGGCCAGGGGGCCGGCCTGCTCCATGGTCACCGAACCGCGGGCCACGAACAGGTGCAGGTACGGCGCGTTCGGCAGCTCGACACTGCCGCCCGCCTCCAGCCGGGCGACGTGCAGCGCGGCGTGCCGGTTCTTGATCCGGATCGCGGCCGCGCCGTCGTGCTGCTTCATGCCGGAGGCCACCGTCACCAGGCCGCCGCGCAGCAACTCGTCGTCGATCTCGAGCTGCTCGTAGCCGGGCTTGATGCCGTCGGTGTCCGGGACCACCCACATCTGGATGAAGTGCACCGGGTCGGCGTGCTTGCTGCCCTCCAGCCGCCAGGAGTCGTTCTTCTCCGAGTGCAGGATGCCCTTGCCTGCGCTCATCCGCTGGGCCAGGCCCGGGTAGATGATGCCGGAGTGGCCGGTCGAGTCCTGGTGCACCAGCGAACCGCGCAGCACCCAGGTCACGATCTCCATGTCGCGGTGCGGGTGCGTCTCGAAGCCCATGCCGGGCTTGACGATGTCGTCGTTGTTGACCAGCAGCAGCCCGTGGTGGGTGTTGCGCGGGTCGTAGTGGCGACCGAACGAGAACGAGTGCTTGGAGTCCAGCCAGCCGATGCGGGTCTTGGCCCGCTCGTCGGCGTACCGGACGTCGATGAGCTCGCGGCGGGGCTTGGCGGTGGAGGTCTTCACGGCCGTGCCTTTCGATCAGGTCGTTGCGTTGTCAACGAGTGCAGCATACATGACATTGTTGCGCGGTCAACTATTCCCGGTAGACTGCAGCCATGGCTGAGACGCGCTGGCTGGACGACGACGAGCAGGCGACCTGGCGGGCGTACCTGGAGGGCACCCGGCTGCTGATCCACGCGCTGGACCGGCAGCTCGAAACGGACTCCGGGGTCTCTTTCGCCGATTACGAGCTGCTCGTCCTGCTCTCCGAGGCGCCGGGACACCGGCTGCGCATGCGTGATCTGGCCGACGCCAGCTTCACCTCCCGCAGCGGGGTGACCCGTGCGGTGACCAGGCTGGAGGACGCAGGCTGGGTGCGCCGCGTCGAATGCGACGCCGACCGGCGCGGCATGCACGCCGAGCTGACCGAGGCGGGCGCGGCCAAGCTCGCCGCCGCCGCGCCCGGCCACGTCGGCGCGGTGCGCGAGCACATGTTCGACCACCTCAGCCAGGCCGAACAGGAGCACATCCGCGAGGCGTACACCCGGATGCGGGCGCATCTGCGTCCCTGAGCCGGCCCCGGATATCGTGTACCGATGCCCGAGGGTCACACCGTACGCCGGCTCGCCGAGCGGCACCGCGAGCTGTTCGCGGGGGAGCCGGTCGCCGTCACCAGCCCGCAGGGCAGGTTCGCCGAGGGCGCGGCCCGCATCAGCGGCGCGGTCCTGCTCGACACCGAGGCGTACGGCAAACACCTGCTGCACCACTACGGCGACGTCAGCCTGCACGTGCACCTGGGGCTCTACGGCAAGTTCGCCGACGGCGACCTGCCCGTGCCGGCGCCCGTCGGCCAGATCCGGCTGCGTTTGGCCAACACCCGGCACTGGCTCGACCTGCGCGGCCCGACCGCCTGCGAACTGCTCGACCCGCCCGAGGTCGACGCGCTGCGGGCCCGGCTGGGCGCCGACCCGCTGCGCCCCGACGCCAAACCCGAGCAGGCGTACGAGCGCATCCGCCGCAGTGACCAGGCTCTCGCGGCGCTGCTGCTCGACCAGTCGGTCGTGGCGGGCACCGGCCTGATCTTCGTCCTGGAGGCGCTGTTCCGGGCCGGGCTGGCCCCGACCACGCCCGGCCGCAGGCTCACCCCCGCCGGGTGGCGGGAGCTGTGGGCCGACCTGGTCGACCTGATGGGCAAGGCCGTGGTCAGCGGCCGGATCGACACGGTACGCCCGGAGCACGAGCCGCAGGCGATGGGCCGTCCGCCACGGGTCGACCGGCACGGCGGCGAGGTCTACGTGTACCGCCGTCCCGGCCTGCCCTGCCTGGCCTGCGGCACCGAGGTGAGCCGTGGGGAGCTGGCCGGGCGCAATTCGTACTGGTGCGCGACGTGTCAGAAGGGGGCGGCGTGACGCGGTACGCCGGGTTGCTGCGCGGGATCAACGTGGGCGGCAACAAGAAGATCGCCATGGCCGACCTGCGCAAGCTGGTCGAGGGCCTGGGCCACGCGGACGTGAGGACGCTGCTGCAGAGCGGCAACGTGGTGTTCGGCAGTGACTCCTCGGACCAGGCCGCCCTGGCCGTCGAGCTGGAGCGGGCCATCGAGGCCGAGCTGGGTCTGTCCGTCGGCTGCCTGGTGCGCGACGGGGCCGACCTGGCCCGCATCGTCGCGGCCAACCCGCTCGGCGAGATCGCTGACAACCCGTCCCGCCAGTTCGTGGTGTTCCTGTCCGGCCCGGTGGACCCGGCGAAGCTGACCGAGGTCGAAGCGCTGGCCAAACCGGGGGAGCGGCTCGCGGCAGGGGAGCGCGAGGTCCACATGTGGCTGCCCGACGGCGCGGCCGAGACCAAGCTGACCCACCTGCTCTTCCAGAAGCGCCTCGGCGTCACCGTCGCCACCGCCCGCAACTGGAACACGGTGACCAAACTCTCCGCCCTCCTCACCTGACCCCGCCCTGCCGCGTCGAGCTGCCCCGCGCCGTCCACCCCGTTCCGTCGTAGACGCCGGCCTGTCACATCGAAGATCCGTGCCTCGGATTCGATGAGACAGGCCAGCGTCCACGTAAATCGGGCCGCGGGGGCGGACATCAGTGGTGGCGGTGGGTGGCCAGGCGGGCCAGGGCGTGGAGCTGGGAGGCGGGGGCCAGGGCCAGGTCGGCGGCGTGCAGGCGGCGCAGGGCCTGGGCGAGCAGGGCGTCGGCGCGGGCGCGGGCCCAGGCGCGGGCGCCGGCGGCGTCGACGAGTTCGGCCGCGCGAGTCAGGTCGGGGCCGTCGAGGGGGCCCTGGCGCTGGTACAGCAGGGCCAGTTCGTGGCCGGCGGGGGTGCCGGAGGTGAGCGCGGCGACGACCGGCAGCGACTTCTTGCGGCTGGCCAGGTCGGAGTGCACCGGTTTGCCGGTGACCGCGGGGTCGCCCCAGATGCCGAGCAGGTCGTCGACGAACTGGAAGGCCAGCCCCGTCCGGCGGCCGAACTCGGTCAGCGCCGCGACCTGCTCGGCGGTGCCGCCGCCGAGCAGGGCGCCGAGCGCGCACGCCCCGCCCAGCAGCGCGGCCGTCTTCGCCTCGGCCATCGACAGGCACTCGGCCAGGCGTACGTCGTCGCGTTCCTCGAACTCCAGGTCGGCGCTCTGGCCGTCGAGCAGTTCCTGGACCGCGATGTTGAGCAGCCGGCCCGCCTCGGGCACCGCCGCATGCCCGCAGCCGGCGAGCACGTCGAAGCCGAGCGCGAGCAGCGCGTCCCCGGCGAGGATGGCCGGGGCCTGCCCGAACACCGTCCACGCGGTGGGCCGGTGCCGCCGGGTGACGTCGCCGTCCATGATGTCGTCGTGCAGCAGCGAGAAGTTGTGGATCAACTCCACCGCCACCGCCGCGGGCACCGCCTGTGCCGCGTCGGCGCCCACGGCTTCGGCCGCCACCAGCGCCAGCGCGGGCCGGATCGCCTTTCCGGCGTCACCGCTGGCCGGGGTGCCGTCGGCGTCCCACCAGCCGAAGTGGTACCCCGAAATGCGGCGCATCGAGGGCCGCAGCGTGCCGACCGCGGTTCTTAACGCGGGGTCGACGAGGGTGCGGCTCCACGCCAGCACGTCCCGTGCGGACTGACCGCGTGCCATCTCCACAGTGCTCATGGTGCTACCACCTCTCCGAAGGGCTTACGACAGGAAACGCCGGGCACCCTGTCCAACGTGCGCACACGCCCGCAAGGTGCCCGGCGGCGGGTCAGTGGCCGAGTTCCACGTTCTCCAGCACCCCGAGCGCGTCGGGGACCAGCACCGCGGCCGAGTAGTAGGCGCTGACGAGGTACGACAGAATGGCCTTGTCGTTGATGCCCATGAAGCGCACGGACAGGCTCGGCTGGTACTCGTCCGGCAGGCCGGTCTGGTGCAGGCCGATGACGCCCTGTTCGGCCTCGCCGAGGCGCATGACCAGGATCGAGGTGGTCCGGGTCGGGCTCACCGGGATCTTGTTGCACGGGAGCAGCGGCACGCCGCGCCAGGCGGGCACGGTGCTGCCGTTGATCTCCACGCCCTGCGGGTAGATGCCGCGGCGGGTGCACTCGCGGCCGAAGGCGGCGATGGCCTGCGGGTGCGCCAGGAACAGGTGCGAGCTGCGCCGCCGGCTGAGCAGCTCGTCCAGGTCGTCGGGGGTCGGCGGCCCGGACCTGGTGTGTATGCGCTGCTTGAGGTCGGCGTTGTGGAGCAGGCCGAACTCCCGGTGGTTGATCAGCTCGTGCTCCTGGCGCTCCTTGAGGGCCTCGATGGTCAGCCGGAGCTGCTGCTCGATCTGGTTCATCGGCTCGTTGTAGAGGTCGGCGACCCGGGTGTGCACCTGGAGCACGGTCTGCGCGACGCTGAGCTCGTACTCCCGGGGGGTCAGCTCGTAGTCGACGAACGTGCCGGGCAGCTGCGCCTCGCCGACGTGGCCGGCCGAGATCTCGATCGCGGCCTCGCCGTGCTTGTTCTGCGGCGGGACCGGGTTGGCCTGGAACCGCCGCACGTGGTCGCGCAGCAGCTCGGACTGCCCGACGACCTCGTCGAACGCCGCCCGGCTCATGGACATGACGATGCAGCTGGTCACCGCCTTGACGGTGACGTCCCAGGTGCTGCCGAGCTTGGTCAGCGACTGGTCGCCGAAGTACTCGCCGTCGGCGAGCACGCCGAGCACGATGCGGTCGCCGTACTTGCCGGTGCCCATCTTGTTGACCTTGCCGTGCGCGATCAGGTGCACCTGGTCGGCGGGGCGGCCGGCCTCCACGATGACGTCGCCGGGGGCGTACTCCGCCTGCGTGAAGCGGTCGGCCAGCGCGCCCAGCACGCCTAGGTCCTCGAAGTCGCGCAGCAGGGGCAGCTCACAGAGCTCCGGCGGCACGACCTTGACCTGCGCGCCGACTGTCGTGAAGCTGACCCGGCCGTCGCCGACGGCGTAGCTCAGCCGCCGGTTGACCCGGTAGGTGCCGCCCTTGACCTGCACCCACGGGAGCATGCGCAGCAGCCACCGGGACGAGATCTCCTGCATCTGCGGCGCCGACTTCGTCGTCGTCGCCAGGTTGCGAGCCGCGGCCGTGGCCAGACTCGATCGTGCCTGTCCACTCTCGACTTCCGCGGAGGAATCCACAGACACCACCATCACCCACCTCTGGTAGTACGAACCGGCGGGAGTCTTCCCGCCGGTGTGTCCGGTTCGCACTAATTCTTAGTGTTCAAGTGGTATGAACGAAAGGTCTGGAAGTGGTGATCGTGCTCTGCTAGGGTGCGGCCGCCCCCGGACATGACCAAGGCTCCGTCCTCGCCGGGTGAGCGGCGTGAACGGAGCCTTGATCGGTGCCCGGCTACAACTTCAGCTCGGTCCAGGTCAGCCCGTCGGGGGAGTGCTCGTAGGGACCGGCGGACCCCTTCGGCCCGGCGCCGCGCAGGTAGCGGCCCCCGGCCCGCTGCCAGAGCGGCACGTCGCCGACCCTGCCCAGCTTCGCCTCGGACGGCATGGCCCGGTAGACGGCGCCGGACAACGGCTCGTACACCAGCAGGGTGCCGTCGAAGCAGGCCACCGAGCCCAGTCCCGCCTCTCCGCTGGGGTCCGGCGGCAGGTCCCTGCCCAGGTCGGCCCAGTGCGCGCCGTCGTCGGTGCTGCGCCAGACCCGGCGCTTCGGCGACGATTCCACGACGTACAGGATCCGGCCGTGTTCGACATGCGGCCCCCGGCCCGCGCCGGCCCGCGCGGCGTCGCCGGGCAGCGGCACGTCCCGCCAGGTGCGGCCGCGGTCGCGGCTGACCCACAGCCAGGTCCTGGTGTCGTCCCCGCCGTGCACCCAGAGGCTGCCGTCGTCGGCGCGCAGCACATTCGTCCACATCGAGGTCAGTGGCCTGGTCGGCGGTGGCGTCGCGAGCAGCGCCGAGCTCCCGTCCGGGCGCAGCACCACGATGTCGATGGGCTTGCCGGTATTCGACCGGACCTGGGCGAGCCCGCCGTCGGGGATCTCCTCGACCGTGCCCAGCGGCTCCAGCGGAGGCGAGGTCCAGCTCTGGCCGCCGTCGGTGGTGAACTTGCGGCGCGTGCCGTCGAAGCTGTCCAGCGCGACCGTGGTGGCGCTCAGCACGCGCAGGGTGAGCTGCGGGCTGCGCTGGTCGGCGGGCATCGTCTCGCCCGGCACGGCGTGGTGCTGCCAGGACGCGCCACCGTCCGCCGTGCGCGCCAGATAGAGCTGGCAGGGGTCCGCCGGGCACGACCTGGCCAGCGCGAACCCGTGGTCGGCGTCGGCGAACCCGACCTCCGGTGGCTCGGTCAGCGACACCGGGCCGGCCGGCGACGGCGGCACCGCCGGCGGCACCGAGCCCGCCGTGGGCCGCAACACGGAGATCGTCCCGGCCAGCGTGGCCAGCACCGCGACCCCGCACAGCGCCGCCACCGCGGTGATCCGCCGCCGGCGGCGCAGGCCGTGCACCGTGGTGACGACCGCGGCCGCCGAAGGGGCGGGCAGCTCCGAGCGACGGTTGAGCTCGTCGCGCAGCAGTCGCTCAACGTCGTGCATACCGGCCGCCCTCCACCTGGTCGCCGTCGAGCTGCCGGCGCAGCGCCGCCAGGCCCCGGTGGCGCAGCGAGCGCACCGTGGCCGGGCGGCGGTCCAGCATCGCGGCGATCTCCTCATCGGACAGATCGTCGAGAAAACCGAGCACCAGCACCGCGCGCTGGGCCCGCGGCAGCGCGTCCAGCGCCCGCCGCAACTGATCACGCACATCGACCGGGCCGTACGCGTCAGGCCCAGGCCAGTCGACCTCCAACGGCACGCTCGCGGGCCGCCTGCGGCGCATACGCCACGCGCTCAGGTACGTGTTGAGCATCGTCGTGCGCGCGTACGCCAGCGCGCTGCCGTCGCGGTTCACCCGCCGCCACGCTCCGGCGACCTTGACCAGGGTGTCCTGGATCAGGTCCTCCCCGGCCACCCGTTCGCCGGTCAGGGCGTACGCGTAGCGGCTGAGCGCGGGCAGGGCGGCATGGACGAAGTCGTCGAACGAATGATCCGGCACCAGTCGCCACCTCCACCCGGTAAGTACGCCGGAGGCAGGCGGCCTGTTGCACCGTCACCCGGAAGATCTCAGCCGGTCTTGAGCCAATCCTCCACGGACTGCATCGAGTCGAAGTACCCGGTCGGGAACGAGGCCGGTCCCTCGGGCACCGGCTCGGCCTCGGCCGCCTCGGCGGGACGCGTCAGGTAGGCGAGTTTCGCCAGCCCGGCCCGGTCGAACGAGGGCACGACGTGCTGGTCGTACCAGCTGTCGAAGTCGGCGTCGGGCCGGTGGCGCAGCTCGCGCGCGTCGACCACGGCGTAGCGGGTGGGCAACTGCTCGGCGGTCTGCGCGAAGCGCGAGATCAGCGCCTTGAACTCGGCCTCGCTGATGTGGTCGGTGGCCGGTGACCAGGTCAGCTCCAGCAGCGAACGGCCGTCGTCGCGGCTGATCGTGCCGTATTCGTCATGGTAGATCGAGTTCGACATGGCGCTCCTTCCTCGGCCCGCGGGCGGCCACGGCCTCGCTGAGCCCGTGCTCCCCGCCGCTGACCTCGATCACCTGTCCGGTCACGCCGCCGGACGCGTCGGACGACAGCCAGGCCACCGCCCCGGCGACCTCGTCGGCGGTCACCGGCCGGCCCAGCGCGTTCTCGTAGTACATCGGGCCGCTGGACAGCCGGGTGGCCCGCACGTGGTTGACCCGTACCCCCGCCGGGCCGTACTCGCTGGCCATGCTGCGCGACAGCGCCTCCAGCGCGCCGGCCACCGCGCCGAGCGCACCGGTGTGCGGGCGGCCGCTGCTGCCGTTGGTCGAGCCGACCGTGATGATCGAACCGCGCCCGGCCGGGACCATCACCCGGGCCGCCTCCCGGGCGGTCAGGAACTGCCCGCCGATCACCTCGCCGAGGGCCTCGGTGAGCACGGCCGGGTCCAGATCGCGGTAGGGCACGCCGACGCCCGCGGCGTGCGCGGGCAGCTCGAAGCCGTTGAAGCACACGTCGACCGGGCCCTTCGACGCGACGGCGGTGACGTATTCGCGCACGTGGTGCGGGTCGCAGGGATCGACGGTGGCCGGGTGGGCCTCGCCGCCGTCGGCATGGATCTTCTCGGCGAGCGCCTCGACGGCCTCGGTGTCCAGCCCGCTGACCCACACCTCGGCACCCAGCTTGCCCAGGTGCCGGGCCACGGTCTCGGCGAGCCGCTCGTCGGCGGCGAAGACCAGGGCGCGTTTGCCGGAGAGCAGCATCGAAATCCCCTCACGCGGGCGGGCGCGTCACCGCACGCCTCCTCACCGGAATCGTGCCACGTCCGCCGCCTCCCACCTGCCGCAACTCTTAAAAAGCCGCGGTCTTGAGCGCCCCGTGAGACCGCAAGTTTTCAAGAGTTGCGGTAAGGGGGCGGCGGCGGGTGGTCAGGCCGGGGTGAGTTCGACGCCGGCTTCGGTGGTCTGGGTGAAGAAGGTCAGGGACTCCTGGAAGTACAGCTGGACCGAGGACGCGTCGTGGGACAGGTAGCCGATCGACAGGTCCTGGCCCAGGTGCAGCTCGTAGTCGCCGCCGCGGGCGGACAGCAGCAAACCGCCGGTGAGCGCCGGAGCCCAGATGATGTGGCTCTCCTTGCCCAGCACTCGCGAGATGTGCTCCCGGATCGGGTAGCCGTGGTCGGTGGTCTCCGCGACCGCCGTGTACGCGTCGGCGCTGAGCAGCAGTGTGTACGGGCCGGCCACCCCGGCCAGGCGCAGCTCCGTCATCGCCTGGGCGACCGCGTCCGGGTACATCGCGGCGTCGGCGGGCAGCGCGATCGGCGGGTTCGACGCCGCCTGCCTGATGCCGACCACCCCGGCGTCGGCGAAGCCGTCGAAGACCATGCCGTCCTCGGCGAACGCGATCTGCTTCGCGGCGTCCTTGACCGGCTGCCAGTCCGGGTCCTTCGCCCCCCGGGCCACGTCATCGACCGCCTGCCGGCTCACCGTGAACGGCGCCCGGAACTCGACCAGCGGCCGGGCCTCGCGTACCCGTGCCTGCACCGCGCCGCCGGAGCCGTCGGCCGGACGCAGGTGCCCGGTGCCGACCGCGGCCTGCGCCAGGCCCCCGGGCCCGATCACGTCGACGGCGCGGCGGCCCGCCACGTGCCGGGTGAAGGTGCGCCGCGCCTCGGCCTCCAGGTCCTCCCACGCCTCGTCCGAGATCGGGGCGAGTTCACGATGCAGGTTGTTCATGCGCGGCTTCCCTTCAGACTCCCGATGCCCAGCGAGGTGTCGCCCGGCTCCGCCTGTTCCGCCGTCGCTGCCGTGCCCCGGGCGACGGCCAGCGCGCCGGGCACACCCACCGGCCCGAGTTCCACCGCCGGGGCCGCGTCCGCCGCCTGACCGGCCCCGGCCCCGGCGGACGGTGGCAGATCGTCGAGCAGGTCCGCCGACGGCACGAAGAACAGGCTGCCCGTCACCGCGGTGGAGAAGTCCAGGATGCGATCGGTGGTCCCGGGCGGGTCGCCGAGGAACATGTTGCGCAGCATCTGCTCGGTGACCTCGGGCGTGCCCGCGTACCCGATGAAGTAGGTGCCGAACTCGCCCGCGCCGGGCGAACCGAACGGCATGTTGTCCCGCACGATCTTGCGCTCGGCGCCGTCCGCGTCGGTGATCGTGTTCAGGGTCAGGTGCGAGTCGGCCGGTTTGGCCTCGTCGGGGAACTCGATGTCGTCGAGCTTGGTCCGGCCGATGACCCGCTCCTGCTCGGCCACCGAGATCGCGTTCCAGGCGGCCATGTCGTGCAGGTACTTCTGCACGATGACGTAACTGCCGCCGGTGAAGTCCGGATCCTCGTCGCCGATCAGGGCGGCCCTGGCGGCGGCGAGGCCGGTCGGGTTCTCCGTGCCGTCGACGAATCCGAGCAGGTCCCGCTCGTCGAAGTACTTGAAGCCGTGCGTCTCGTCGGCGACGTCGACCCGGCCGTCGAGCCGGGCCATGAACTGTTTGGCCAGCTCGAAGCAGAGGTCCATGCGCCGGGCGCGCAGGTGGAACAGCAGGTCGCCCGGGGTGGCGACGGCGACGTGGCGCGGGCCGGTGAGCTCCTGGAACGGGTGCAGGCCCGCCGGCCGCGGGCCGCTGAACAACCGGTCCCACAGCAGCGAACCGATGCCGACCACGCACTGCAGCTGACCGTCCGGCACCCGGAACCCGACCGCCCGGGCCAGGCTCGCGACATCGCCGAGCAGGTCCCGGACGTCGTCCTCGGCCCCGTCGCGCACGGTGACCACCAGGAACACGGCCGCCTCGGTGAGGCCCGTCAGCACCGGCTGCGACTCGACACTGCCCACAGGACCTCCCGATCAGGACAGTCAGGCGACGGGGGCGGGCCGCGGTCGCCATCCGGCCGAGCACCGTCGCGCGGCAGGTCACGGCCCTTTCCGGATCGTGTCACGTCGCGTCCGCTCGTAACCCCGGAATGTGCGAAAGGAAGGGCACCTTCCCATCGCTACGCGATGTAGAAGGTGCCCTTCTTAACCACTTAAGCCCGCGGCCTGCGGCGATGGGTCAGAGAGTCGCGGTTTGGGCGTAGCCCGTCCGGGCCGACGTCAGGCGGTCAGCGGCTCGTAGACGTCGCCGAGGTCGCTGACCGGCAGGTAGCGTTCGTCGGCCGCCGCGGTGTGCAGTCCCGCCAGCAGGCCGGCCGCCTCGGGCAGGCCCAGGGCGTCACGCAGCCGGGCCCGGTCGTCGTCCAGGTCGGGCCAGTCCTCGCGGATCTCGTCGTCGGCGAACGCGAGCCACTCGCGCAGCGCCGCGCCGTCGCCGTACGGCATCGAGGTGGCGTCGTGCAGGCTGGGCAGCCCGACCACCAGCGCCAGCGCCGTGCGCAGATCCGCGGCGATCAGCCCGCCCTCGCCCTCGGAGCCCGCGTAGACCACCGGCCGGTTGTCGGCCGGTGCCCCGGCCAGCAGGAACGCACCGCCGGACGCGTCACCGGCGATCATCTCCAGAGCGCCGCCGTCCGCCAGCCGCACCGCCTCGACAGGCCCGTTGGCGGCCCGCCGAAGGTCGAAGTCGAAGCGGGCGAGCAGCTCGGCGATCCACTGCTCGTCCTGTATCTGCCGCAGCAGGTCCTCATCACGCATGCGAGGCACCGTATCGGCGACCCCCGTCAGTCCTTCCTCGACGCGGCATCCGCCGCGCGGCACGGCGTGGCGGGGCAACGGTCTGACGGCCTGTCGCCGTGAGCGCCCAGTCGCCTCAGCCCGGCCGGTCTCCGGCGGCCGGGTGTGCGCCCTGTGCGAGGGCCAGCTTGAGCATCCGGCGCAACCCCACGATCGCCGCCGCGGCCAGGATCGCCGTCCACGTCGTGGCCACGGACAGGGTGAGCAGTCCCGCCGCCAGCCAGAAGTCCAGCGCCACCGCCAGGGCCATCCGGCCGGAGCGGCACCGCGCGAACATCAGCGCCCCTGCCGTGAAACCCGCAGCCACGCAGAGCTGTGCCGCGCCGCGTACCACCTCTTCCGGTAGCAGGGTCACGGCGTGCCCCGCGCCGGGCCGGGCGCGGTGACCTCGACGCGGCCGCTCAGCTCGGCGCGGGCCTCCTGGATCTCCTTGGTGAGGAAGTAGTTCAGCGCGGTGCGGATCGTGGCGATCGCGGCGAGTTCGGCGATCTCGCGCAGGGTGGGCGAGACCGCGGTGCGCAGGATGTCGCCGGCGAGCTGGAACTCCAGGCCGAGGGTGAGGAAGCGGCCGAGTCCCAGCCGGATCGGTACGAAGTCGACGGTGTGCCGCCCGCGGATCGCCGAGCCGACGAACTGGACGAACGCGACGCTCGCGCCGATGAAGATGACGATCGCGCCGGCCGCCTCGACCAGCATGACCAGCAGATCGACCAGGTTGGCCAGCGCGGCCTGGCCCCACGGGTGCTCCATCGACCGCCCCCACCGGTCCCTTGTGTGCCCTCACGCTACGCCGCGACCCGCCTTGATCGTCGGACTTGCCGGGCAGTCGTGCGTATGAGCGCTCAAGATACGCACAGGTGCCGGGCAGGTCCGACGATCAAGCGGCGCGGGCGGGCCCGGCGGTCAGGCGGCGCGGGGCGGGAGGATCTGGATCGTCTCGGTGCCCTCGCGCAGGGCGCGGCCGACGGTGCAGTGGTTCTCGTGCACGCGGTGAGCCACGGACTCGAAGACCTCGGCGGCCTTGTCGTCGCCGGGCGGCAGCTCGATCTCGTACGTCGCCGTGATCGGCCCGAGCTTCGTCGGCGCGACCTTCTCGGCGTCGACGCGTACCGCCAGCTTGACGAGGCGGTGGCCGCGCTTGGCGGTCAGCGGCTCGACGGTGACGATCTCGCAGCCGCCCAGGGCCACGAGCAGCAGCTCGACCGGCGAGAACACGCCGTCCTGATCGGAGCTGCCCACGGCGACCGAGGCCCCGCGCTCGTTGGTGGCGATGAAACCGTCGTCGGTGCGTTCGACCCTTACCGTTGCCATGATCGCCATGCTACCGGCGAGCCGCCGCCCTGGCGTGCCTGGCCGCGGCCACCGGTGCCGGGTGTCACGGGTAGATCTTGCGGCCCTCCGCGAGCATCTCGACGTACTGGGCGATCCGCCTGGCCCGGGTCTCCGGTCGCTTGGCGTCCTGGACGCGGTACAGGATCGCGTACCGGTTCTGCCGGTCGACGGTGGCGAAGAAGTCCCGCGCAGCCGGGTTCGCGGCGAGCGCCTCGGCGAGATCGTCGGGGACCTCCGCCGTGCGCATGCCGTCGTAGGCGGCCTCCCAGCGCCCGTCGGCCTGCGCCCGTTCGATCTCGGCAAGCCCTGCCGGACGCATCCGGCCCGACGCGATCAGCGCTGCCGCCTTGTCGCGGTTGATCTTCGACCAGCGGCTGCGGGCCCGGCGCGGGGTGAACTTCTGCAGCCAGTACACGTCGTCGACACCTGATTTCGGCCCGTCGATCCAGCCGTGGCACAGCGCCACGTCGAGCGCCTGCGCGTAGTCGACCGACGGCACGCCGGAGGCCTTCTTCGCCAGCTTGAGCCATACGCCGGCGCTGCCGGCGGGCTGGGCGGCGAGCCACTGCTCGAAGGCGTCGGCGTTCTCGAAGGTCAGCGTGGGTGTTTCGGCGGCCATCGGGCCAGTCAAACACGCGGGACCGACAGTCCCGGCGTTCAGGCGGCGGCGCGGTCCGGGCGGTGCGGGAACGCGCCGGAGCAAGCGATCATGCCACTCATGGCCGGTCAGCGCGGCCCAGGGTTAAGAAGGTGCCCTTGCTCTACGTATGGCGATAAGAAGGTGCCCTTCCTTCGTCAGGTGTGAGGGCAGGGGGGTTGGGGTATAGCGACCCCATGCTCAGCGAGATCAGTGCAGAGCTCCTGGAGACGATGAAGCGTGCGGCCAGCGTGCTGCGCCGCGCCGAGGTGCCCTTCGCACTGGCGGGCGGTTTCGCGGTCTACGCCCGTGGCGGCACCTCCAGCGAGCATGACGTGGACTTCGTCATCCGTGAGGAGGACGTCGAGCGGACCCTGCAGGCGTACGCCGAGGAGGGCTTCCGGACCGAGCGTCCCCCCGAGGACTGGCTGGTGAAGGTGTACGACGAGGACCGGCTGGTGGATCTGATCTTCCGGCCGGTGCAGCGTCAGGTGACCGAGGAGGTCCTGGCGGAGAGCTCGATCGTGCCGGTCGGCGCGCTGCACATCCCCGTGCTGTCGGCGACCATGCTGATGGAGCACAAGCTGCTGACCTTCTCCCAGCACCACTGCGACTACTCCCGGGCGCTGCCGCTGGCCCGCTCGCTGCGCGAGCAGATCGACTGGGAGCAGGTGCGCCGCGACACGGCCCACTCGGTGTACGCCGAGGCCTGCCTCTACCTGCTGAGTCTGCTGGAGATCATCCCGCCGGCGGCCGAGGGCGGCGCGCACGAGCAGCACGAGCGACCCACGCAGGCGTCGGTGCCTGCCGGAGCGGACAGGACGGGGGCATGGTGAGCGAGCCCAGAGTGGTCGACGAGTACGCCGACGCCGAGGTGCACCGCATGCTGACCGAGGACGGCACGATCTGCGAGCAGGGCATCGAGGTGATCCGCCGGGACGGTGCGGTGCTGCTGCGCGGCCAGGTCGAGACGGCGCACCGGCGCGACGCGATCGGGGAGCGGGTGGCGGCGATGTTCCCGGACAAGCACGTGCACAACGACATCGTGGTGACGGCGGTGGCAGGACCGTCCGAGCCCGAGGTGATCACGTGATCCGGGTGGCGGCGGTCGGCGACGTGCACATGGACGTGGACGTGCTCGGCCGGTACCGCCCGTCCCTGGAGCAGCTCGGCGAGCGCGCCGACGTGCTGCTGCTGGCCGGCGACCTGACCCGGCACGGCACCGTCAACGAGGCCGAGTGCGTGGCCCGCGAGTTCGGCGGCCTGCCGGTGCCGGTCGTGGCCGTGCTGGGCAACCACGACTACCACAGCGACCAGCAGCGCGAGGTCACCAAGGTGCTGGCCGCCGGTGGCATCACGGTGCTGGAGGGCGACGGCATCACCATCAGCTGCCGGGATGTGAAGCTCGGCGTGGCCGGGATCAAGGGCTTCGGCGGCGGCTTCGCGGGGCGCTGCGCGTCGATGTTCGGCGAGCAGGAGATCAAGGACTTCGTGCGGACGACCGAGAAGGCCGCGACCCGGCTGCAGGCCGCCCTGCTGTCGCTGGACGCCGACGTGCTGGTCGCGCTGACGCACTACGCGCCGGTGCCGGACACGCTGCTGGGCGAGCCCCTGGAGATCTACCCGTTCCTCGGCTCGTACCTGCTGGGCCAGGCGATCGACTCGGCGCCCACCTCGCTGGCCGTGCACGGGCACGCGCACGCGGGCGTGGAGCGCGGGGTGACCCCGGGCGGGGTGCGCGTGCGCAACGTGGCGCACCCGGTGATCCGTCAGGCCTACAGCGTCTATCAGCTCGAAGCGGCCCCACCGGCCCGAACGCCCGTTTCGCAGGGTGCGGGCCGGGGTATCGACACGATGTCGCACGACGTCTGACGTCAGGAGATCATGATGTTCCTCCGTACCCGGAACAACGACAGTGTCGCCTCGGCCACCTGGAACGAGTTCCTGCACGGGTTGGGCAGCACCCGTGACGTGGCAGCCGAACGGGCGAGGGAGAAGGCGGGGAGCATGCGCAGCACGCTGTCCGGCACCGGCTCCGAGGCGCGGCACCGGGCCTCGCTGGCCCTCGACGCGCTCGCGGGCAGGCCTGCTCCGATGCGCTGGGGATGGGTGGTGGCGGCTGCCGGGATCGGCGCGCTGGCCGGCTTCGCGGTGGCGGAGCTGCTGCGCGGGCACCCGGTCGACGAGGCGGTCGCCTCGCTGCGCCGCCAGCTCAGCCACAACAAGGAGCAGTCCGAGCAGCTGTTCGTCGGCTGACACGCCGAACCGCCGGAACCCGGGCGGGCGAGGTGGGACCGGTGCTAGTTTGCACTCGCCCCCCACGCCCGCCTCAGCGTTTCCGCAAGCCTTCCGGGGGATCGCGATGAAGACCGAGTACCGGCTGTTTCTCGGGGTGGCCGCGTTCCTGTTCGTGACCGCGGTCGTGTACTGGTTCTGGAGCGGGGCGGCGCTGCCGCAGTACGACTGGATCGGCACCACCGCGCTGACCCTCAGCGGCCTGCTGTGCCTGATGTGCGGCGGCTACTTCTGGTTCGTGTCCCGCCGCATCGAGCCGCGCCCCGAGGACCGCCTCGACGGCGACATCGCCGAGGGCGCCGGCGAGATCGGCTTCTTCAGCCCCGGCAGCTACTGGCCGTTCGGCATCGCGCTCGCCGCCCTGATCGCCTCGCTGGGGCTGGTGTTCTGGATGTGGTGGCTGATCGCTGTCGGGATCATCGCGACCGTCGTGACGGCGTCGGCGCTGCTGTTCGAGTACTACACCGGCACTCGCCGGACAGCCGAGCACTGAAGCCCCGCACGCGCCACAATCGAGGAGGGGACGCAATCGCGCCGGTGGAGCGCGGAGCGGAGGCGGGGGCGATGGGATTCGACGAGAAGATCCACAACATGTCTCAGCGGGTGGTCGGCAAGGCCGAAGAGGTGGCCGGCAAGGTCACCCACAACGAGCGCTGGGAGCGCGAAGGCCGGGCCCGGGTGGCCGCGGTCGACGAGGACGAGGCCCGGCAGCGGGCCAAGGACGTCGCCAAGGCGCAGGAGGCGACCGGGCACATCAGCCACGACGAGCGGCTGCGCCTGGAACGCCGCGACGACGCCTAGCAATCCACCAGCGATGATGCGATCCGGGGGTGTTCGGCGACACCTTCATACAGGCCTGTAACAGCGCCGACAAACCGCAGCCTTAACGTGGTCTCAGACGTTGTATCAAGGTCAGGTCGCCTCGACGCGGCAGCGCAGCCGCTCGGCAGGCCGACCACGTCACCCGACGACGCGAGGATGGCCATGGTGGACGGGCGGCTCAGCGCTCTGGACATGTCGTTTCTGTGCCTGGAGAACACCGCTTCGCCCATGCATCTGGGCGCGGTCGCGGTGTTCCACCCGGCGGATTCCGTAAGCCCCGACGAACTGGTGGCGCTGCTCGCGCAGCGGGCCGGCCGCGTGCCCCGGATGCGGCGCAAGATCGGCCCCGCCGGGCTCGGCGGCGCGGCGTGGAGCGAGGACCCGGTCTTCAACGCCCGCAACCACATCTTCCACCACCGCCTGGAGGCCGGCGGCCGCGACGACCTGGCCGCGCTGGTCTCCGACCTGATGACGGCCCCGCTGGACCGCAACCGCCCGCTGTGGCAGCTGCACCTGGTCAGCGGCCTGGCCGGGGGCCGGTTCGCGCTGCTGGCCAAGATGCATCACGCGCTGTGCGACGGTCAGGGCGCGGTCGGGATCGGACTCGGCCTGCTCGACGGCGGCGACCTGCTCGCCGACGAGCCGCCGCGGGCTCCCCAGAGCGCGCCGTCGGCGCTGTCGACGCTGGCCCGCCAGGGGGCCGAGCTGATCACCCGGCCCGAGCACGTCGTCGGCGACGTCGTCGGGCGGGCCGGCAGGATGTTCGACATCGCGTCGGCGATCGTCGGGCAGATGCGCGCCCCGGCCCCGACCCCGCTGCTGGCACCCCCGTCCGGCACCCGCCGGGCCGCGTTCGTCAGCCTGGAGACCCGCGAGCTGCAGCGCATCCGCCGCAAGCACGGCGGCACACTCAACGACCTGCTGCTGACCGTGGTCGCCGGGGCGCTGCGGCACTGGCTGCTCGGCCACGACCGGCCGGTCGACGTGCTGCGCGCGCTGATCCCGGCCAGCCAGCGGCTGCGCTCGGGCGGCAGCGACGACGCCAACCAGCTCTCGGCGTACCTGCTGGACCTCCCGGTCGGCGAGGCCGACCCGGCCACCCGGCTGACCCTGGTCCGCGAGGCCATGGACCGCAACAAGGCCGCCGGACCGAACCGCGGCGCGGGCGCGATCCCCGTGCTGGCGGGTTTGCTCCCGTCCGCCCTCAACCGGCTCGCCGCGCCCTTCGCCGCCCACGCCGCCCCGCTGCTGTTCGACATCGTCGTGACCAGCGTGCCGCTGCCCCCGCTGCCGCTGCACCTGAACGGCGCCCGCCTGGAGGAGCTGTACCCGATCGCCCCGCTCGCCAGCGGCCACGCCCTCGCGATCGGCCTGTCCCGCTACCGCGACGGCGTCCACATCGGCCTCTACGCCGACGGCGCGGCCCTGCCCGACATGGAGAAGCTCACCGAAGCCCTCCCCCTCGCCCTCGCCGACCTCGACGCCTAGAACGAAGGAAGGGCACCTTCACAACGCTCCGCGTTGTAGAAGGTGCCCTTCCTAACAGCCCAGCGTCAGAAGCGCAGGATGGCGTGGGTCTTGGCCGACCCGTCGCCGGGGTAGCCGTAGACCACGAAGCCGCCGTCGTCGGTGACGTCGGCCGCCTCCGCGACGTAGAACACGTCGTATCCGGCCATGCTGGTCAGGTCCCACAGGCGGCCCTGCGGGTCCCAGGCGACCACGTGCGTCTCGTACGGCACCACGTCCGCCTCGCCGATCACCCAGCCCGCCGCGTTGATCCCGACCGCTCGGGAGTGGAACCCGAAGTCCGGCAGCCGCTTGATGCCGCCGGCCGCGGTCCAGATCGCGGCCCGCTCGCCGCTCTCGCCGACGGCGGTGCCCGCGTCGTTGACCTCCACCAGCACGCTGCGCTCGCCCTCGGCGACCGGCCCGATCCGGTGGATGGCGCCCGCGGCGTCCCACCACACGGCCGTGGCCTGTCCGTTCTCGAACGAGGAGCCGACGATGACGCCGCTGCCGTTGATGCTCAGCGGCTCGGTCTGCTCCGGATCGCCGGTCAGGTGCGGCAGGCGCACGTACCCGCCGTCCTCGGTCCACCGGTACGGCTCGTTGTTCCAGTGGTATTGCGCGTCCGGCCGGTAGGCGGTGATGTTGCCGACCACCGTGCCCTTGTCGTCGATGGCGAACGCCCGCCCGTAGATCGCGTCGGCCATCCACGACGGGATCGGCAGCTCGGTGACCGTGCCGTCGGCGTGGAAGATGCCCGGCACCGTGGGCGTCTCGGTGTGCTCCGACTGGCCCACCCCGTCGCCGTGGCGGTTGATGTCGAAGATGTGCCCCTGGTATCCGGTGTACCCCTGGACGCCACCCTGCGGCGTCCAGCGGGCCGGGGTGCTGATCGCGTCTATCTGCGCCGACCCGGCGACGACGCCGTCCTGCGCGGTGAACGCCGCGAACGGCCCGAACGTGGTGTCGACGCGCACGGACGGGCCGTGCACCGCCTCGATGGTGACCCCGGCCTGGCCGACCACCGCACCGTCGGTGTTGACCAGGTCCAGGCCGCCGTACAGCTTCCGGCCGGCCGGCGCCAGGCCACCCGCGGTGACCTCCGCGGTCACCGTCCTCGTCTCGTCGCGGGCCAGGGCCAGCGGCGCGGCGAACGTGGTGCGCACGGTGCCCATCGAGGTGGTGCTCACCTCGTCGCTGTAGTCGAACGCGGTCGAGCCCGCGGGCACGGCGTACCCGTCGATCCAGACCGTGTAGTAGCCGGCCGGCGGGTTGTCGATGACGACGGACTCCTCGGAGTCGCCGTCCGCGCTCGCCCCGAGCACGACGCCGTTGGCCACGACGATGAGGTCGAGGTCGGCGGCGGGGTCGGCCGGATTGCCGATGCGGGCGGAGAAGCGGCCCGCGCCGATCGGCACGACCACGTCGTACGCCTTCTGCGCCTTGTCGGCGACCTCACCGCGCTCGGTGTACCGGCTGCTCAGCGGCGAGGTCGACGCGGCCAGCCGGACCGCGCCCAGGTGGTTGGTGACCTCCCAGCTCACCGGGGCGGGCTCGTGCAGCTCCAGCGTGCCGAGTCTGGCCTCGGCGGCGGCGCTCGCGCCGAACACGTTCACGGTGAGCCGGTAGTCGTTGCGCTCCGTGGGGGAGGTGCGCGACGCCTCGACGGTGATCTCCCACACGCCGGGCAGGGGGTCCTTGAAGCTGCGCAGGTTCGGGTCGCAGCCCTGGGCGTCCATGTTCGTGTAGCAGCCGTCCTCGACCGGCACGCCGTACGGGTGCTGCGCGACGAACCTGACCCGGTCGCCCGAGTCCACCCCGTCCAGCTTCACCTGCAGCGTGCGGGCCTTCTCCGGCACGGTGACCAGGTAGGACGCGGTCTGTGCCCGGTCCACGCGGCCGGTGTGGACGCGCGTGTAGGACGGCGCGGCGAGGGCGTCGGCGACCGCGACGGTCGCCATCATCCGCGCGTCGACCCCGCGCGTCGCCGGGTCGTCCAGCGTCATGATCGCGCTGTGCACCCCGTTGCCCTTCGGCTTCACCCATACCAGCACGGGGGTCGGCTTGTTCAGCGGCAGCAGCACCGTGCCGCGGTATGCCTTGAACGTGCCGTCGTCGCCGGTCCAGCCGATGCGGTGCAGCCGGTCGCCGACCGGGCCGCTGGTGCGGGTGACCGTGACCGACCGCAGCCGGGCGACGTCGCCGCCGCACCGGTCGTACAGACCCGCGCCCCGGTTCGGGGTGGGCAGCACGGCCGAGATCGGCGTGCAGACCGGCGCGTCGAAGGTGTACGCGTTGACGGCCAGGCCGCCCTGGGCCAGCGCCCGCCAGGCGCGTTCGACGTCGAGCAGGCCGTTGCCCTGCTCGTGGGCGTCCACGCCGGACAGGAAGCGGGCGCTGCCGTACACGGCCGCGCGCAGCTTCGCCGGCTTCGCGTCCACCTTGGTCGCCTTCGCGGCCGACAGCAGCAGCGCCGCCGCGCCCGCCGCCTGCGGCGAGGCCATCGAGGTGCCGTTGAACATACTGTAGCCGGGCGGCAGCTCGTAGCCGACCCCGGCGACCGGCGAGCCGGGCAGCCACATCGGGGTCGTGCTGACCGCCGCGCCCGGGGCGACGATGTCGGGCTTGAAGCCGCCGTCCTCCCGCGGGCCGCGCGAGGAGAACCCGAAAACGCCCATCTTGGTCTTCACCTGGCTGCCGTAATCGGCCGCCCAGGTGGCGCTGGACACCGACGCGCCGACCGCGACGACGTCACTGGCCACCGAGGGGTCGCCGATGGTGTTCAGCCCGGGCCCGGAGTTGCCCGCCGACAGGAACAGCTGCACGCCGAAGTCGTTGATGAGCGTGTTGTACAGGTAGGTACGCGCGTTCGCGCCGTCGTTCAGCGCGGGCAGGCCGCCGATGGACATGTTGACCACGTCCACGCCCCGGTTCACCACCAGGTCGATCATGCCCTCGGTGAGCGCGACCGCGGTGCAGCCGCCGCTCCAGGTGCACGCCCGCGACGACACGATCTTCGCGCCGGGCGCCGCGCCGTTCATCTTGCCGCCGAACAGGCTGTGCCCGGCCGCGATGCCCGCCACGTGGGTGCCGTGCGCGCTCTCGGGCAGCCCGATGCTGACGAAGTCGGCCGTGCCCGCGCGCCCGGCCGGGGCCAGGTCGACGCCGAGGCGGTACTCGACCGTGAACGGGATCGACTCGCTGACCGCCGTCGCCGGGTCGTCCACCCCGAACCGGCCCGCCTTCTGCTCCTCGCGGTACGGCCGCAGCAGCGGCTCGTCGGCGAAGGACATGTCGCCGTCGGCGTCCACCCAGATCGCCTTGTCGCTCGGGCGGAACAGCACGCCGAAGGAGTCCCAGGTGTCGCCGTCGCGGTTGACGTCGCCGCCGACGTCGTTGGGGCCCGCGGTGGCGTACTCGTAGAACTCGGCGAATCGGAACTCGCCCGCGGCGGGCCCGGTGTACCTACGCGACCAGCCCACGGTGAACTCGGGCGTGGCGGTGACCGTCTCGGTCAGCTCCAGCCAGGTGCCGTCGCCCTCGGTCAGCGGGTCGGTGGCGGTCACCCAGTCCACGATCTTGCGCTCGCCCGTGGTGGTGGTGGCCAGCGCCGGATGGTCCAGGTCCACCCCGGAGTCCAGGATGCCGATGGTGATCCCGCGGCCGTCCCAGGTCCGGTGGTCGGCGACGAAGTCCACGGCACCGGTCTCATGGGTCGGCAGGTACGGATTCGCCGCCGGGGTCTTCGCGCCGGGCGCCTTCGCGGTGCCCTGATGCCGGCCCTCCGCCGCCGGAACCGGGTCGGCGAGCCGGATCTCCTCGTCGAGGTCGACGGCCAGCACCGAGCCCTTCTGCGCCACGGTGTCGACCGCGCCGACGGGCACGCTGGCGCGCAGGTAGCCGACCTTCGCGTGCGCGCTGGCGACGGTGCCGCCGGCCGCCTCGACGGCCTTGCGAGCGGCGTCGAACTGGCCCGGCGCGACGGCCACCATCGCGGTGACCTTCTTCCTGCCGTCGCGTACGGCCTTGACGAGCAGCTCCCGGTCGTGCGAACCGAGTTTGTCCTTCTTGGCGAAGCCCGGTCCCTTGAGCACGCCGGGTGGGGCGGGCTCGGGTTGCGGGGCGGCGCTCGCCGCCGGCCCGGCGATCAGCAGCGCTGCCGTCGTGAGCAGGGCCGCGCTCAGGCGGCCGAATGTGGTTGCGGACATGGTTCCGCAGCCTCATCGGACGGTCGCGGCTCCACAAGATCTTCGCGTGGCGACTTTGTGCCACGGCGAATGTTCGCCACCTCCCCGCCGGGCGGGGTCCGCGCCGGCGGTCACGACTCCTTGGTGCGTTCCACCATCGCGTCGGGGGTGAGCAGCGCGGGCGGCTTGCCGCGGCCGCGGGCCGGCCAGGCGTAGTACTGCCCGTCGGACAGGTAGAGGTCGAGCTGGCGGCCGATGTTGCGGTCGCTGAGGTCGATGTTGACGGAGTAGACCACGTGGGGCTGGTCGTCCATGACGATCGCGAGGCGCTTGCCGCCGTCGTAGTCGGCCACCGTGCAGTGGTGGCCGTTGTACTCGAAGCGCCGGTTGATCAGACGATCGGACGACATCGGGTCCTCCGTTCTCCCCAGGTTGATGTTCATACGGCCACGTCAGGGTAAGCCGAATCGGCAGCGATGCCAACAGGATCGGCGAACCGGGCGCGATCCTGACGACCCGTACGCACCACCGCATCTCACCATGTCCGCGATCGTGGCGGGTACCCGGGCGACACATCCGTGCTCGTTTCGCGTGTCGCGCGCCGCCCGTGATCGCCGATATCACCACGAGACATGCCATAGCTGTGAAAAAGTGATGTTCAAACCATTCAGTACAGCCGACCGACCGGAGGCGGCGTGATGTTCGTCTTTCCCGCACAGATCCGCGACCTGGCCATCCTGATCGCCCGGCTCGGCATCGGCATCATCTTCTTCGCCCACGGCTGGCAGAAGCTGTTCACCGTCGGCCTCGGCCCCACCGCCGCCGGTTTCAAGGCGATCGGCGTGCCGCTGCCCACCCTGTCAGCCTGGTTCGCCGGCCTCGTCGAGTTCATCGGCGGGGCGATGCTGATCGTCGGCCTGCTCGTGCCGATCGCCGGCGTCCTGCTCTTCCTCGACATGCTCGGCGCCTTCTTCACCGTGCACATCGGCCACGGCCTGTTCGTCAACTCCGGCGGCTCCGAACTCGTCATCGCCCTCGGTGTGGGCAGCCTCCTGCTCGCCGCCGTCGGCGCCGGCCTCTACAGCATCGACCACGCCATCGCCGCCAACCGCGCCACCCGCCCCCACGGCCCCAACACGATCCCCTGACCCACCCCACCTCTCCGCCCTGCTTCACGCAAGATCACGACGATCTTGCGTGAACTGTGGCGCGTATGACCGGTGCGCCCGTGTCGTCCCCGCAGGTCGCGCAAGATCGTCGGGGGTGGGGGCTGGTACGGTGCCGGGGTGGGTGAGGGTGACGGGCGGGTTGTGGTGGTTTATACCGACGGGGCGTGCTCGGGGAATCCGGGGCCCGGCGGGTGGGGAGCGGTGCTGCGGTACGGGGGGCACGAGCGGGAGTTATGCGGCGGGGATGCGGGGCCGACGACGAACAACCGGATGGAGCTGACCGCGGCGATCGAGGCGCTGGAGGCGCTGACCCGGCCGGTCACGGTGCACCTGCACACCGACAGCACCTATGTGCGCGACGGGATCACCAAGTGGATGCACGGGTGGCGGCGCAACGGGTGGCTGACGTCGGAGCGCAAGCCCGTGAAGAACGCGGATCTGTGGCAGCGGCTGTCCGAGGCGGTGGCGCGGCACACCGTCGAGTGGCGGTGGGTGCGCGGGCACGCCGGGGACCCCGGCAACGAGCGGGCCGACGCGCTGGCCAACAAGGGCATGACGCAGGCCCGCGGGGCGGCCCGCTGACCGGGGTTCAGACCACCAGGCTCGCGTATCCCGGGTAGGTCACCACGAAGCCGTCCTTGTCGACGGCCAGGTCGGCGGTGAAGCTGCCCGAGGTGTAGCGGATGGTGTCGGCGTCGATCACCGTGTACGTCTGCTCCACCGGGATGACCTGCAGTGACGGCACCCGGATCCAGGCCATCGGCACGGTGTGGGTGGTGCCGGGCTCCGCCCCGAGCAGGCCCAGCCGCCGGATCGGCAGGGTGTTGGTCAGCGCGGTGGCCTCCAGGTCCACGTCGAGCACCCCGGCCAGCCGGCCCGGGTCGACGATGCCCGGCAGCTGCACCGAACCGAACTTGCCCTGCTCGCTGGTGGTCACCCGCCACGAGTCGCCCGAACGCTCCAGCCGCACCTCGCGCTGCCAGCCGGCGCCCTCGGACTCCACGGTCATGGTGTCGGTGGCGAAACCGTCCACCGTGGTCAGTTTGTAGCGGCAGGCGTGCGGCACCGGTTCGGCGGCGACCACCTGACCGTGGGCGAGCAGCTTGTCGGGACGCAGATCGACCAGGGCGATGTCGGTGCCGACCTCGACCATCCGGTCCCACAGCAGGGCGCGCGGCAACGGGCTCATGCCCTGAGATTAGTGACGCCGCGCTGCCTGTGGGGCGGATTCGCCGTACGCGTCCACAGCGCTCGGCCGACGGAGAATTCCGCCAGGTCATCTTCACGTTCGTGAATGTTTCTGACAGCATGTGCGCACCCGTCCCACACCCCCGTGATGGAGCCCCCATGGTGTTCCCGCTCCGCGCCGCCGTACCCCTGCTGGCGGCGCTCTCGTTCGTGCTGCTCGGCGCGCCCGCGCACGCCGCCGCCCCGACCTACACCGCCCTCGGCGACTCCTACGCCTCCGGCACCGGCACCCGCGAGTACTTCGACACGACCTGCCAGCGCTCCAACAGCGCCTACCCGAAGCTGGACGCCGCCCGGCTCGGCGCGACCCTCACCTTCGCCGCCTGCGCGGGGGCGAAGATTCCGGCCATCCTCAGCGGCCAGTTGGGCAGCCTCAACGCCGACACCCGCTACGTCACCGTCAGCGCGGGCGGCAACGACATCGGCTGGTCCTCGGTGATCGTCCAGTGCGCCAAACCCTGGCCGTACACCTGCTGGGGCGACATCGACAAGGCCGAGACGTACATCCGCGACACCCTGCCCGGTCAGCTCGACCAGCTCTACGCCCGCATCGCCACGCTGGCCCCGAACGCGACCGTGGTCGTGGTCGGCTACCCGCGGCTGTTCAACGGCGAGGAGTGCAACGCCATCGCCCGCATCTCACCCGGCGAGCAGGCCGAGCTGAACGCCGCCGCCGACCTGCTGGCCACCACGATCAAGGCCCGGGCGACGGCTCGCGGCTTCGGTTTCGTCGACGCCCGCGGCCCGTTCACCGGCCACGCGGTCTGCGACGACGTCGAATGGATCAACGGCACGTCCTGGCCCACCGGCGAGTCCTACCACCCGAACAAGGCCGGGCACGTCGGGTACGCGAACGCGGTGGAGGCCGCGCTGCGCGCCTGACGTTCATCGAAGTGTGTCCTCGCGCAGGCTGGTGCGGCCGACAGAGCGGCACTAGCCTGCGCGGGGTGGGCAGTAGGGTGAACCACGCCGTGATCCGCGACGGCTCGTGCACGCTGTTTTTCCCCGGCGACGCCGGGGACGGCCTCGACTACCTGCTCGCGCCCGGCCCCGACGTCGTGCTGCGGTGGCTGGCGCAGCTGGACGGGCAGGCCGCCGACCGGTGGCCCGCCGACCCGCGCTGCCCGGCCGGTGTCCTGATCGACCCCGACCGGCGGGTGGTGCTGCTGTTCGCCACCGCGCTCGGCTACTACGCCCACCGGGCGGCCGTGCTGGACGCCTACGCCCGCACCTGGTCGGGCTGGCAGACCCGCTGGGCCTACGACGGCCTCACCGACCTGATCGAGTACACCGGGGCCGACCACGGCGTGGCACAGCTGCCGCTGGATGTGCCACGGCTGCCGCGCTACGACGGCCACGACCCCGAACTGCCCCTGGCGGCGCTGGTCACGGTCGCGGGCGAGCACGGCTGCCGGGCGTACGGCCTGAGCCCCGACCTGGCCGCCGAGCAGCCGTTCCGGGCGGGCCCGGGGCTGGTGGACTGGCTCGCCGACGGCGAGCCGCTGGAGTGGTGCGACGAGATCCCCAGCGCCGGCCTGCATCTGGACCCGGCGACCCGCACCGCGGGCCTGTGGAGCATCCTGCCCCTGCACGGCCTGCGCGAGCAGTGGTCCGTGCTGTGGCCGGGATGGACGCTCGACTTCTGGGGCGACGCCTACACCAGGCAGGTGGCGCTGTGCCCCGACGTGCTCGACGAAGTGCCGCAGGTGCAGGTCGAACCCGGCCTGCGCGAGCTGGCCCGGCGGCTGGTCGACCGGTGGCCGGTGCGCTCCGCCCTGGCCGAGGCCGGGCTCGACGTGGACCGGCTGCACGTCCAGGACGTCGGCGGCATGCGGGCCATGCTCGACGTCGGGCTGACCGCCGACGAGCTGGCCCGGACCGTCGACGCCGTCATGGGGCGCTGAAAACCCCGGCGAGCGCCACCGGGCGGCCGGTACGCTGCGTCAGCTGGAGATCATTCTCGCGGGCCGTGCACCGTCCCGCGGCAGGTGGGGGGCGACGCGATGGGGCAGGCACTGGCCGTGGGCGACCGGATCGAGGTGCTCCTGCTCAAGGAGGAGCGCGAGAAGATCCGCTACACCGCGGACGTGCTCGCCGACGACGGCACGCACCTCGTCGTCCGGGCCCCGTGGGCGGGCACGCAGGCCCGCGACTTCGGCTTCGTGCGCTTCGAGCAGGGTGACGTGTTCACCGAGCACTTCTGGCGCGACCGCTGGTACGCGGTCAAGGAGGTGCGTGACGCGTCCGGCGTGCGCAAGGGCTGGTACTGCGACGTGACCCGCCCGGCGGTGCAGGACGGCGGCGTGCTCCGGGTCTGCGACCTCGATCTGGACCTGTGGGTGCCCGCCGGCGGCGGCGCGCCGCTGCGCCTGGACGAGGACGAGTTCCTCGCCAGTGGATTGACCGAACGCGATCCCTTCGCCGCCGCGCGGGCCTGGCAGGCACTGTCCGACCTCGAAGAACTGGCCGCGGACCGCTTCGCCGCCCTGGGCTGACCCGCGTTGCCCCGATCGGCGGAAAAGTTGCCGACGCCGGGAACCGAACCGGACCCGGCGCGGTCACAGGGGGCATGAAGGCTACGACTCTTGGACTCCGAGTGGCGCTCGCGTCGCTCGTGCTGCTGGCTGCCGGATGCGGGCGTGCGACCGACACCGCCGACGGCGAGGGCGGCGGCTATTCGTTCCCCGGCGGCGACACCGTCGCGGTGCGCGTGGACCACGTCGGCGGCTTCGTGCCCGCGACCGTCAACCTGACCCGGCTGCCCGCCCTCAGCGTGTACGCGGACGGCCGTGTGATCAGCGAGGGCCCCACGACCATGGAGTACCCCGGCCGCGCGCTGCCGAACATCCAGCTGCGCCGGATCTCCAGTGGCGACGTGCAGGCGCTGGTCGCCAAGGCGCTGGAGGCCGGCGTCGGCAAGCCGACCGACTTCGGCACCCCGGGCGTCACCGACCTGCCCAACACCCGGATCGTCGTCACCACCGCCGACGGCGTGAAGAAGGCCGAGGTGTACGCGCTGCTCGACGACATGAGCCACGCCGGGCTGACCCCCGCCCAGGAGCAGGCGCGGCGCAAGCTGCTGGATCTCATCAAGGCGCTGACCGACCTGGACACCACGCTCGGCGCGGGCAAGGTCGGCCCGGTCGAGCAGTACGTCCCGACGAAGGTCGCGGCCGTCGCCGCCGCATGGCAGGACCCGGGTGCCGGGGTCGACGCCGGTCCCGCCGTGGCGTGGCCGGGTCCGGCGCTGCCGGGCGCCTCGCTGGGCGAGGGCCTGAGCCTGGGCTGCGTGGTCGCCGACAAGGACGCGCCTGCGGTGCTCGCGGCCGCCGCCAAGGCCACCGCGATCACCAAGTGGACCTCGGGCGGCAAGGACTGGACCGTCACCCTGCGTCCGCTGCTGCCCGACGAGACCGGCTGCGAGTCCCTCGGCAAGTGACCGAGGCCGCCCCGCGGCCCTTTGACGAAGCCCCGCCCAGGCTGCCTCCCCGGCCCGGACGGGGCTTCGCCCATTCCTGACCGACCTCGGTCTCAGGCGGGGTCGGCCGTGGTGCGGTGGCGGTGGTAGAGCAGGGCGCCGGCGGTGAGGACGAGCGGCCAGAGCAGGTACCAGCCCGTGGCGGCCAGCAGGCCGACGACCGCGATCAGCGCGACGGCCGCGTGCTTGCGGGCGGTCGAGCCGCGCGGCAGCAGCCGCAGGGCCGAGGCCGCGCCCAGGGCGTACACCGCGACGAACGCCCCGGTGGCCAGCAGGACCAGCGGCTGCGCCCCGGTGCCGGTCAGCGCGACCACGACCATGGCCACCGCGGACAGCCCCGACGTCACGGCCAGGCTGCGCCGCGGCACGTCACCGGCGCTCGCGCCGCGGGCCAGCCAGGCGGGCAGCGCCCCGTCGCGGCCCAGCGCCGCGCCGAGCTTGGCCGCGCTGCCGTAGTAGGCGTTCATGGTGCCGAAGGTCAGCAGGAGCGCGGCCGCCGCGGCCAGCGCGCTCGCCGGGCCACCGAGCCCGATGGCGAGCAGCCGGGCCAGCGGCGCGTCGGCGGTGGCGTCGGGGCCGAGCACCAGGATGCCCGCACCGGCCACGGCCAGGTACAGCACGCCGACCACCGCGACCGCGATGGCGGCGGCGCGGGGCAGGTCGCGCTCGGGTCGCCGGAAGTCCGCGGCCAGGTGGGTGATCGCCTCCCAACCGGCGAAGCTCCACACCAGCAGCGCCGCCGCGGGGGCGATCGCGAGCCAGCCGTGCGGGGCGAACGGGCGCAGGTTGGCGGTGTCGCCGTGCGGGGCGGCGCTGAGCACGGCGGCGAGCAGCAGCACGACCAGCAGCACCGCGAGCACGAGCTGGACCTTGCCGGAGACGGTGACGCCGAAGACGTTGGTGACGGTGACCGCGAGCATCAGCGCGGCCGCGGTGAGCAGCACGGTGCGCTGGCCGCCGCCGATCGCGGCCTCGACGTACGCCCCGGCGAACATGGCGGCGGCGGGGGCTCCGGCGGGGACCGCGAAGTAGAAGCACCAGCCGATCGCCCCGGCGGCGCGCGGGCCGAAGGCCAGCCGGACGTAGGTGGAGACGCCGCCCGCGTCGGGGTGGCGGGCGCCGAGCGCGGCGAAGGTCATGGCCAGCGGGATGGACAGCAGCACCAGGCCGAGCCAGGCGATCAGCGAGGCGGGCCCGGCGGCCTGCGCGGCGAGTGCGGGCAGGGCGATGACACCGGTGCCGAGCACGGCGCCGACGTAGAGCGCGGCGCCCTGGGCCGTGGTGAGCCGTCCGGCGTGCGCGGGGCCGGCCGCGGTGGGGGTCTGCGGCCTGGCGAGGGTCTCGGTCATGCTGTACAGCCTGTCTTGCGTGGGGTGAGCACAACAGTGGCAGGAATGCCGCAGTGCGATAGGATTCTGCCATGAAGCGGCACGTGGTCGCCCTGGCGCTGACCGACGACATCCCCGTGTTCGAGCTGGCGGTGCCGTGCGAGGTGTTCGGCATCGACCGCTCCGATCTGGTGGATCCGTGGTACGAGCTGCGCCTGTGCGCCGCCGAGCCGGGTCCGCTGACGGTGCGCGGCGGGCTGACCGTGCAGCCGCGATACGGACTGGAAGGGCTCGCCGACGCCGACACGGTGATCATCCCGGCGTGCAACCGGATGGTGCAGTGCGGTCCTCCGCCGCCGATCGTCGAGGCGGTGCGCCAGGCCCATGCCCGGGGCGCGCGGATCGCCTCCATCTGCAGCGGCGCGTACGTGCTGGCCGCGGCGGGCCTGCTCGACGGCAGGCGGGCCACCACGCACTGGATGAACATGGTGGACTTCGCCAACCGCTTCCCCGACGTGAAGGTCGACCAGGAGGTGCTCTACGTCGACGAGGGCGACGTGCTCACCTCGGCGGGCACCGGCGCGGGCATCGACCTGTGCCTGCACCTGGTGCGCAACGACTTCGGCGCGGCCGTGGCCAACGAGGTGGCCCGGCGCATGGTGGTGCCCCCGCACCGGGAGGGTGGGCAGGCGCAGTTCGCCCACCCGCTGGCGCGGGGCGAGGCCCGCTCGGAGATCGCGCCGGTGCTCGACTGGGCCCGCGGCCGCCTCGACCAGCCGCTGACCGTCGCGCAGCTGGCCCAGCAGGCGCACCTGAGCCCGCGTACGTTCGCCCGCCGGTTCCGCGACAACCTGGGGGTCAGTCCGCTGCGGTGGGTACTGGAGCAGCGCATCCGCCGCGCTCAGGAACTGCTGGAGACGACCGACGAGCCGGTGGAGAGGATCGCGTGGCGCACCGGGTTCGGCACGGCGGTCAACATGCGCCAGCACTTCCGCCGCTTCACCTCGATCTCCCCGCAGACCTACCGCCAGACGTTCCGTCGCACGCAAGGCCGCGCCGCCGGATAACAGTTAGGAAACTTTAGCGAAGGACCCCACCGCGACCCGGACCCACCGGGTCGAGGCCGGTATGAGAACAACGTGGAAGACCGCCGCCCTGGTGGCGCTGGCGGCGACGGTGCTGGGCCTCGGCGCGTGCGGCGGCGAGCAGCCGGCGACCCCACCCGATTTGGCCGCCGCGGCGCGGCAGCGGGTGATCGACGACGCCGACGCGCCGTGCGTGAGCGACCCCGGCCAGCTCGTCGTGATCGAGAACGCGAAGCACGACCTGACCGCCGCCTGGCAGACCGGGCAGGGCGACACCGGCGTCGTGCTGCTGCACCAGGTCGACGGCGGCATCTGCCAGTGGTCGGCCTTCGCCCGGCTGCTGGTCGAGAAGGGACACCGCGCCCTGTCCGTCGACGTGGCCTCCCGCGACGCGGTCGAGTTCGCCCAGGCCGCCGTCGCCCACCTGCGCGAGCAGGGAGCCAAGCGGGTCTTCGTCTTCGGCGCGTCCCGCGGCGGCACCATCGCCCTGGCCGCGGCCGCGGGCGTGACCCCGCCCGTGGACGGGGTGGCCAGCCTGTCCGCGCCGACCGTGTACGACGCCGACGCCCGCGCCGCCGTGGCGAAGCTGCCCGTCCCGGTCGTCTTCGCGGCGGGCGCGAACGAGGCCCGCTTCGCCGACGCCGCCCGCGAACTGCACCGGCTGTCGGTCTCGGCGCACAAGAAGCTGGTGCTGCCCAGCTCCTCCCGGCACGGCGTCGGCCTGCTCGACGACGCCATGAACACGCTGCTGCTGGCCTTCCTGGCCGATCCGGCGGCGGCGACCGCCTGACGGGGCCACACCGGGCCGGTCGGATCGGCGGACCGACCGGCCCGAGCGCTCACCCCGCGGCGCGGCCCGCCGCCCACTCGTCGTACCGCAGCTCGTACTCCACGTCGCCGTGCTCGCCGCCCTCGATCTGGTCCGGCCAGTCGAGGAAGAACGTGCGCAGGAAACGCAGGCCGGTCTTCTCCATCACCCGGCGCGAGCCGGCGTTGACCGTCATCGTGTTCGCCGTGACCCTGCGCATGCCCAGCTCCGCGAAACCCTTGTCCACCAGCGCCCGCGAGCCTTCCGTGGCGTAACCCCTGCCCCAGGCCGCTCGCCGCAGCCGGTAGCCCAGCTCGGCGGTGCCGGGTTCGGCCGGGTCGGCGGTCAGCGCGAACCAGCCCAGGAACGCCCCCGTCGCCTTCTCGACCGCCGCCCACCGGCCGAAGCCGGGAAACTCGCCGTACTGGGCGAGCCAGCGGGGGAGCAGCTCGTCACGGATCTCCTCGCGGGGCGTGGGCCTGCCGCCGTTGAGGTACCGGGTGACCGCCGGATCGGCATCGAGGTCGTACAGCGCGTCCACGTCGTCGGGGGTGAACCGGCGCAGGATCAGCCGCGCCGTCTCCAGGTAGCTCGCCACCGGCGCATCCTCGCACGCCCATGGCCCGCCGCCACGTGAGACAAGCCGGACGGCCGCGTCCCGGCGGTGGGACGCGGCCGTCCGGCCGTGCGGGGTCGGCTCAGGAGAACATCTTCTTGAGCGCGGCGTCGACCGAGGCGGTGTCCGGCGACGCGTACGACTTCAGCGTCTCCTTGTTGTAGGTCAGGAAGGACGGGCAGCGGTTGGCGGGGGCGTTGACGGTGCCGCCGTCGCCGATCTTCTCGCCGGTCCGGGCGTTGTGGAAGGTCAGCGTGTAGCGCGAGGACAGGTAGTCCACGGTCAGCTTCTTGCCGTCGCTGGCCTTGACGTCGCACTTCTGGCCGGCGGCCTCGCTGCCCTCGACGTAGCGCAGGCAGCCGACGACACTGACCTGCGCGTAGTCGGCGGACTTCGCGTAGTACGGCGCCCGCGAGTCGATGGATTTGTAGCTCCAGCCGGTCAGCCGGGTCGGGCTGTTGGCGAAGACGTACGCCTTCGCCGAGGCCGGGGTGGTGTACTCGGCCGCGTTGAGGATCGCGCCGCCGGAGCACACGTCGCCGAAATCGCTGGAGGAGTCCGCGGTGATCGCGTTGTTGTTGCCGGGCGGCGGGGCCGCCGCGGACGTCCCGGGTGTCGAGGTTCGCGTCGGCGTGGTCGGCACGACCGGGTCGTCGTCGGCGTTCGCGAGCACCGCCACCCCGATCGCGCACAGGATCAGCAGCAGTACCGCGGCGACGGCGATGATGCCGATGATGAGGCCCTTGTTGGACTTGGCCGGCGGCTGCTGCGCGTAACCGGGCTGGCCGTAGGGCTGCTGCCCGTAGGCGGGCTGCCCGCTGTACGGCTGGCCCGGCGCGCCGTACTGCTGCGGCGGGACGGGTGGCGGCGAGACCGGCTGCGCGTACGGATCGCCGGGCGGGCGGTACGGGTCGGGCTGCTGGGCGTAGGGGTCGCTCACGTGTGGGTCCATTCACCTGATCTGCGGGGTTCAAACCAACGTCTGAGGACCGTAATGAACCCGTGCCACCGCTGATGACTCCGCAACGACGCCGATCGGCGGGAGGCCATTTCCGGGGTGGGGTGACGGCCGGCCCGCGCGCGGCAGACGCGTGTTCGGCACCTCGACCGTAAGGGCAGGTAGACGCTGGAGGAGGGGCACGCGTCGGTGGGGATCGGACATTCCTGCGCGGCTTGTCGGCCGCGGTTCACCGTCATGGCGAAAAGTGACAGAGGTCACTTCATTCGGCGGCAGATTCTTCCGACCTGTGGGACGTCGTCCACCGGTCAGGAGTCGCCCCACGGGTTCAGTGCCCCGGTGGCCTCACCGCAGGTGGCGCTGACCCAGCCCTGCGGCTGGCCGTAGTAGTTGGTGGTGACGGCGCGGCCGTTGCCGTCCTCGTCGACCGTCGCGGTGTACGCGCCGAAGAAAGTCGGGCCTTCGGCGCTGTCGAAGGTGCAGCGCACCGCGCTGCCAGGCGTGAAACCGGTCAGCTGCAGGCCGACGTAGGCGCACGCGGATCCGGGACAGTTCGGGTTCTGCGGCGGGCCGCCGCGGAAGACGGTGACCGTGGGCGTCGCGCTCGCCTGGAACGGCGGCCACTTCACCGCGGCGGCCAGCGACAGGTAGGCCAGGACGGTGCCGACGACGGTGGCCACGAGCGTGACGATCGCGCTCGTCCGCTTCAGCGGGGTGGGGGATTCCGCGCTCGACATCTGCTGACTCCTGGTGACGAAGGGCTGACCGGATCGTACGCAGCGCACGCGCTCAGCCGTTCGGCCAGGTGTTCGTCCACCGGGGACGGGAGAGCGGCAGGCGCCCCGTGGGAAAGGCGCCTGCCGCTCCGATGTGGGGTGCGTCAGCCGAGGCCGTTGCGCATGGCCGTGATCAGTTCACCGTTGGTGGTGTCGCCGGACAGCTCCCAGAAGAAGCCGCCGCCGAGGCCCTGGTTGTTGGCGTACGACATCTTCCCGCCGATGGTGGCCGGGGTGTCGTAGCTCCACCAGTTGCTGCCGCACTTGGCGTACGCCGTGCCCGCGATGGTCCCGGTGGCCGGGCAGCTGTTCTTGAGGACCTTGTAGTCCTCGATGCCCGCCTCATAGGTGCCCGGTGCCGCCCCGGTGGCGGTGCCGCCCGGCGTGGCCTGGGTGACCCCGGTCCAGCCGCGGCCGTAGAAGCCGATGCCCAGCAGCAGTTTCGCCGCCGGAACGCCCTTGCCCTTGAGTTTCTGAATGGCGGCGTCCGAGTTGAACCCGGCCTGCGGGATGCCCGTGTACGACGTCAGCGGCGAGTGCGGGGCGGTCGGCCCCTGCGGAGCGAACGCGCCGAAGTAGTCGTAGGTCATCACGTTGTACCAGTTGAGGTACTGCGCGGCGGCGTTGTAGTCGGTGGCGTCGATCTTGCCGCCGCTGCTGCCGTCCGCGGTGATCGCGGCGGTGACCAGGTAGCTGCTGCCGAACCTGTTGCGCAGCGCCTGCATCAGGTTCCGGAAGGCCAGCGGTCCGCTGCTGTCACAGGACAGGCCGCAGGCGTTCGGGTACTCCCAGTCGATGTCGATGCCGTCGAACACGTCGGCCCAGCGCGGGTCCTCGACCAGGTTGTAGCAGCTGTTCGCGAACGCGGTGGGGTTCGCCGCGGCCTGGCCGAAGCCGCCGGACCAGGTCCAGCCGCCGAACGACCACAGCACCTTGATGTTCGGGTACGCCTTCTTGAGCTTGCGCAGCTGGTTGAAGCTGCCACGCAGCGCGCCCGCGTCCCAGGTGTCGGCGACGCCGTCCACGCTCTCGGCCGCGCTGTAGGCGCGGTCGTAGTCGGCGTAGGAGTCGCCGATCGTGCACTGCCCGTTGGTGACGTTGCCGAACGCATAGTTGATGTGCGTCAGCTTCGCGGCCGAGCCGCTGGTCACCATGTTCTTGACGTGGTAGTTGCGCTGGTAGACGCCCCACTCCACGAAGTAGCCGAGCAGCTTCTTGCCGCCGGGCGGCGCGGTCGGCCCGGACGGGGACGGCTGCGGCGGGGAGGGCGACGTGCTCGGCGAGGCGCTCGGCCGCGGCGGGCTGGGCGACGCGGTCGGGGTCGGCGGGTTGCTCGGCGGGGTGCCGGGGCCGTCGAGGGAGAAGTCGTCGGCCTGGTACGCGGCCAGGCCGTACCAGCCGTGCACGTTGACGGTCAGCGAGGTCTGCCCGGCGGCCGTCGTCAGGTTCAGGCTGAGCTTGGTCCAGGCGTTCGCGGCGGCCGGGTTCCAGGTCTCGGTGCCGCCGGTGTAGCCGAGGTACACGTAGCCGCCGCCGCCGCGTACCCAGGCGCTGAGCACGTACGCGGTGTTGGGCAGCACGGTGACGGTCTGGCTGCACTGGGCGTGGTTGGAGCCGTTCGGCGTGCCCTGCAGCGCCCGGGTGCCGGCGTGCACGGGGGTGGTGACGACGCTGCCGAGCCCGGCGCTGCAGCTCCACGGGGACAGGCTGCCGGACTCCAGGCCCGGGTTGGCGATCAGGTTGGCCGCGTTGGCGGCGGACGAGATGGCCAGTGATGCGCCCATCGCGACGACGGTGGCGGCCGCGGCCGCGAATATCCGGGTGCGAAGGCTCTGAACGGGGCGTTTCATGAGCTACCACCTACCTTGGGGGAGTGCAGGCTTACTTCATGTAATCGCCAACATAAATTAAACAAACCTAATAGTAAAGACGGTCATCAATGATCTATTGCGATGTGCCCCGCGCGTGACGCCCGCCGCTGGTCACGCGCCGAGCGTCAAGGCAGCATGGTGGAGTGCATGCCACGAAAGAGCGCGTCGCGGAACTCGCCGCGATGATGGCCGAGGGCGGCGTCGCCGTGCTCAGCGGCGCCGGGTTGTCCACCGAGTCCGGCATCCCCGACTACCGCGGCCCGGACGGGGTGCAGCGCCGCCACGCGCCCATGACGTACCAGGCCTTCACCCGCGAACCGCAGTCCCGGACCCGCTACTGGGCGCGCAGCCACCTCGGCTGGCGCACCATCGCCCGCGCCTCACCCAACACCGGCCACGAGGCGGTCGCCGCGCTGCAGCGCCATGGCGTGCTCTCCGGCATCGTCACCCAGAACGTCGACGGCCTGCACCAGGCCGCCGGGGCCGAGGGTGTCATCGAGCTGCACGGCAGCCTGGACCGGGTGATCTGCCTCGGCTGCGGCGAGGTCACCCCGCGCGCCGACCTCGATCGGCGGCTGCACCGCGCCAACCCCGGCTTCTCCGCCCGCATCACCGCTGTGCACCCCGACGGCGACGTCGAGTTCGGCGACGACGAACTGGCCGGCTTCGGCACCGTCGACTGCGCCGGATGCCCCGGCGGCATGCTCAAGCCCGACGTCGTCTTCTTCGGCGAGACCGTGCCGCCCACCCGCGTACAGCAATGCTTCGACCTCGTCGAACGCTCCCGCCTGCTCCTGGTACTCGGCTCCTCCCTGACCGTCATGTCCGGCCGCCGCTTCGTCATCCGCGCCGTAAAACTCGGCATCCCCGTCGCCATCGTCAACCGCGGCGCCACCCGCTCCGACGCCCAGGCCACCCTGACCCTCGACGCCCCCCTCGGCCAGGCCCTCCCCGCCCTCGTCCACCACCTCTCCGGCCACCACCTCACCCCCCTCCCGGGTTGATCATGAACTTATGGGCAGGTTCGACGGCGTGTCGCGCCCACAACTTCATGATCGACTAGTGGGTGGCCAGTGGTCGGGTGAGCCGGAAGGCTGCGGTGATCATGAAGTTGTGCTCACGGCGCGCCGTCGAGCCGTGCCATAGGTTCATGATCAACCCGGGAGGGTGGGGGTGGGCAGGTAGCGGGCCAGGAACGGGTTGCGGAACTTGGCGGCGGGGTCGAGGCGGGTGGCCAGGGCGGTGAAGGCGGGCAGGTGGGGGTACTGGGCTCGGACCAGGGCGGGTTCGAGGCCGAAGACCTTGCCCCAGTGGGGGCGGGCGCCCAGGGGGATCAGGCGGTCCTCGACGGCGGCGACAACCGGGGCGACGGCGGCCTCGTCGGCGATCCAGGTGAAGTGGAACGCGATGCTGTCGCGGCCCTGAGCGGGGCTCAGCCAGAGGTCGTCCGCGGCGATGCTGCGGATCTCGGACACCTGCACCACCAGCGCGATCCGGTCGGCGATCGTGTCCAGGGCGGCCAGGGCCTCCAGCGCCCGCGAGCGCGGCACGAAGTACTCCGACTGCAGCTCGTCGCCCGCGCTCGGGGTGAAGTCGAGCCGGAAATGGGGCAGCCGCTCGTGCCACGGGCCGGGCTCGCCCTGCTGGGCTGTGCAGTGCACCGGCGACATCGTGGCGATCGGGTGCCGGGGTCCGTCGGCCGGGCGCGCCCCGAACAGGTCCGCGCCGAGCGGCGCGGCATCGGCCCGCTGCTTGAGCCACACCTGCTCGACGTCCGGCCCGCGCCAGCGGGTGAACAGGCTGACGCTGTACGCCGCCCCGAACACCTCGTCGAAGTGGTCCTCCAGCGCGGTGCGGGGCAGGCGCTCGTACACGTGCTGGCGCACGTCGAACGCCGGCACGACGTCGAGGGTCAGCGCGGTGGCGACGCCCAGCGCGCCGAGCGACACCACGCTGCCCGGCAGGTCGGCGTCGTCGACCTCGATCAGGTCGCCGTCGGCGGTGACCAGCTCGACGCCGCGTACCGCGGTGGACAGGTTGCCGTTGCGGTCGCCGGAACCGTGCGTGCCCGTCGCGACCGCGCCCGCGATCGAGATGTGCGGCAGCGAGCCCAGGTTGTGCAGCGCGTACCCGTGCCGGTGCAGGTACGGCGCGAGCTCGCCGTACCGGGTTCCCGCCGAGACGCGCACCGTGGAGCGCCCGCGGTCCAGGTCGGCGATCCGCGGCAGCCGGGCCGCGGTGACCAGGTCGTGCGGGGTGTCCGCGATGCGGTTGAACGAGTGCCCGGTGCCCAGCGCGCGCACGTGGCGCGCCCCCGCGACCGCGGCCCGCAGCTCGTCCACCGTGGACGGCCGATGCAGCCGCGCCGCACTGAAGGTGACGTTGCCGGCCCAGTTGGTCCCGTCGGTGGCCATGACACGTGAGCCTAGATCACATCCTGCCCCACCGTCCTCTCCCTGCCGCAACTCTTGAAAAGTCGCGCCCTCGCGACGCCCCCGAGGGCGCGGCATTATAAAAGATGCTGCAGGTTTTCGTGGGGGGGCGGCGGGGCGTCGCCGATGAGGCAGAAGATCCCGCCCGGCGCC
>NZ_JBEZDT010000026.1:0-134097 GCF_040648455.1 Catellatospora sp. NPDC049133 | reverse complement strand
TCTCGCGCGTCATCAACGGCCGCTCCGACGTCTCCCCGCAGACCCGCGAACGCGTCGAGGAACTGCTCACCCGCCACGGCTACCGCCGCCGCCCGGCCAGCATGCGGGCCAGCTCCGGGCTCGTCGACCTCGTCTTCAACGACCTCGACAGCCCCTGGGCCGTCGAGATCATCCGCGGCGTCGAGGACGTCACCCACGCCGCCGGCATCGGCACCGTCGTCTCGGCCATCCATCGCCGCTCCGCCTCAGCGAAGCAGTGGATGGACAACATGCGCGCGCGGGCGACCGAGGGCGTCATCTTCGTGGCGTCGGCATTGGAACCACCGCTGCAGGCCGAGCTGCGCCGCCTCAACATCCCCGTCGTCATCGTCGACCCGGCCGGGGTGTCGACGATGGACGCCCCGACGATCGGCGCGACCAACTGGGCCGGCGGCCTGCGGGCCACCGAGTACCTCATCGGGCTCGGCCACACCCGCATCGGCTTCATCGCCGGCCCGCCGCGCCTGATGTGCAGCCGGGCCCGGCTGGACGGTTTCCGGGCCGGGCTGGAGTCCGCCGGGCTGCCCGTCGACGACAGCCTGTTCTACCAGGGCGACTTCTACCACGAGTCGGGGTACGCGGGCGGCACCGTGCTGCTGGAGCAGGCCGACCCGCCGACCGCCATCTTCGCCTCCAGCGACCAGATGGCCCTGGGCGTCTACGAGGCCATCCGCCGCCGCGGCCTGCGCGTCGCCGACGACGTCAGCGTCGTCGGCTTCGACGACCTGCCCGAGGTCCGCTGGTCCTCGCCGCCGCTGACCAGCGTCCGGCAGCCCCTCGCGGAGATGGGCATGGTCGCCGCGCGCACGCTGCTGCGCCTGGCCCAGCGCGAGAAGATCGAGAGCCCGCGCATCGAGCTGGCCACCGAGCTGGTCGTCCGCGACAGCACCGCGCCGCCGCGCTCCTGATCGCCCGCCGATAGTTTCCGGAAGTTATTGACTTCAGGCGATGGCGGGGCGCAATATGGGAGCGCTTCCATCGATGTGTGCCGTGTCCTATATCGAGTGTCCTCCACCGCCGACGTCCCCTGCCCGGACCAGACGTCGCACTGATCCACGCGGGCGAGGGCTGCTTCAGGGCACGGCACTGACGCTCCGCCATCATGAGGAGGACACCCATGACGCCCCCACGCGTCCCCGTCCAGAGAGCACGCCGCCGCCTCGTCCAGCTCGCCGTGGTGGCGCTGCTGTCGGCGTTCGCGGTGCCGGTGCTGTCGGCCACGCCCGCCAGCGCCTCCGGGCCCCTGCGCACCCACGCCGCGGCCCGCGGCAAGTTCATCGGCTTCGCGGCGGCCACCAGCCCGCTGGCCAACGAGTCGGCCTACCGCACCATCGCGCAGACGGAGTTCAACCAGATCACCGCCGAGAACGCGATGAAGTGGGATGCCACCGAGTCGTCGGACAACAACTGGAACTTCAGCGGCGCGGACCAGATCGTCAACTTCGCGGCCGCCAACAACCAGCAGGTCCACGGGCACACCCTGGTCTGGCACAGCCAGACCCCGGGCTGGGTGCAGGGCCTGGGCGCGAGCGCGATGCGTTCGGCGATGCAGGACCACATCTCCACGCTCGTCGGCCGCTACGCCAACAACGCCTCGGTGGTGTCGTGGGACGTGGTGAACGAGGTGTTCGAGGAGAACGGGAACTTCCGGTCCAGCTTCTGGTACAACACGCTGGGCCAGAGCTTCATCGCCGACGCGTTCCGCTACGCCCGCGCCGCCGACCCCGACGCCCGCCTGTGCATCAACGACTACAACGTCGAGGGCATCAACGCCAAGAGCACGGCGATGTACAACCTGGTGCAGTCGCTGCGGGCGCAGAACGTGCCGGTCGACTGCGTCGGCTTCCAGGGCCACCTGGCCACGCAGTACGGCTTCCCGAGCGACCTGCAGCAGAACATGCAGCGCTTCGCGGCGCTGGGCGTGCAGGTCCGGGTCACCGAACTCGACGTGCGCATCGTGATGCCGCGCACCTCGGCCAAGGACACCACCCAGGCGACGTACTACAGCAACGTGCTCAACGCGTGCATGGCGGTCACCGCCTGCGCCGGCGTCACCATCTGGGGCTTCACCGACAAGTACTCCTGGGTCCCGGACACGTTCCCCAGCGAGGGCGCGGCGCTGCTCTACGACGCGAACTACCAGCAGAAACCGGCGTACACGGCGGTGCACAACGCGCTCGACAACGGCACCACCGACACCCAGGCGCCGAGCACGCCGAGCAACCTCACGGCGTCGAACGTCACGTCGAGCGGCGTGAGCCTGTCGTGGACCGCGTCGACCGACAACGTGGGCGTGGCCGGGTACGACATCCTGCGCGCGCCGGGCACCTCGGGCGGTTCGTTCTCGCAGGTGGGCACGTCGACGACGGCCTCGTTCAGCGATTCCGGGCTGTCGGCGAACACGTCGTACCGGTACCAGGTCCGGGCGCGTGACGCGGCGGGCAACGTCTCCTCGGCGTCCAGCGCCGTCACGGTCACCACGACCGGCGGCACCGGTGACACCCAGGCCCCGAGCACGCCGAGCAACCTGGCCGCGTCCGGCACCACGTCCAGCGGCACCAGCCTGACCTGGACCGCGTCGACCGACAACGTCGCGGTCACCGGCTACGACATCCTGCGCGCCCCCGGCACCTCCGGCGGTTCGTTCACGCAGGTGGGCACGTCGACGACGACCTCGTTCAGCGACTCCGGGCTGTCGGCGAACACGTCGTACCGGTACCAGGTCCGGGCGCGTGACGCGGCGGGCAACGTCTCCTCGGCGTCCAGCGCCGTCACGGTCACCACGACCGGCGGCGGCACCGGCGGCGGCTGCTCGGTCACCGCGACCGTGCAGACGCAGTGGAACGGCGGCTACGTCATGCAGCCGATCACCGTCACCAACACCGGCACCTCGGCGATCACCAGCTGGACCGTCACGTTCACGCTGCCGCCGAACCACACGCTCGTCGGCCAGTGGAACGGCGTGATCACCAACAGCGGTGGGACCGCCACGGCGAAGAACGCCCCCTACAACGGCACCCTCGCCCCTGGCGCGAGCACCACGTTCGGTTTCCAGGTCGCCCGGCCCAACGGCGACAGCAGCACGGCGTACGGCTTCAGCTGCAGCACGCCGTAGCGACCACCGGGTCACGGCCGTCTCCCTTCGGGCCGTGACCCACCCTCGATGGGCTGCCCGACGGCGCGGGCAGCCCATCCCACCTCCGGCTCCCGACGCTCTACGATCACCGGGACCAGCCGTGATCCGGAGGTAGACCGTGAGAGTGTTCAGTTCCGCCACCGACCTGGCCGAGGCCGTCGGGCAGAGCATCGGGCCCGGTCCGTGGCACCCGGTCGAGCAGGCTCGGGTCGACACCTTCGCCGAGGCGACCGGCGACGACCAGTGGATCCACACCGATCCGGCGCGCGCCGCGGCGGGGCCGTTCGGCGGGACCATCGCGCACGGGTACCTCACCCTGTCTCTGCTGCCGCTGCTGGTACGCGACCTGTACCGGTTCGAGGGCGCGCGGATGGTAGTCAACTACGGGCTGAACAAGGTGCGCTTCCCCGCGCCGGTGCCGGTCGGGGCGTCGGTCCGGCTGACCGCGACGCTCGCCTCCGTCGAGGAGGCCGGCGGCGGAGTGCAGGTCACCGCCCGGATGACGATCGAGACGGACCGCTCCGCCAAGCCCTGCTGCGTCGCCGAGACGGTGACCAGGGTGTTCTTCTCGTGAAGCGGGTCGGCAAGGTGGTCGCGTACATCGTGCGCGACGGGCGGGTCGTGGTGTTCGCCCACGGCGACCACGACACGCTCGCGCTGGCCGGGCTGCAGGTGCCCGCGGGCACGATCCAGTCGGGTGAGCTGCCCGAGGACGCGGTGCTGCGCGAGGCGTACGAGGAGACCGGGCTTGCCGGCCTGCGCCTGGTCCGCTACCTGGGCGTCGGCGAGTACGACGCGCGCCCCGCACACGACGCCGTGCACGTGCGCCACTTCTACGAGCTGGCCGTCGACGCCGCCGAGGTCCCGGAAAACTGGACGGCGTACGAGACCGGCGACGGCGCGCACGACCCGATCCGCTTCGACCTGCGGTGGATGCCGCTGGACCAGGCGCACGTGGTCGCGTTCGGCCAGGGCTCGCACCTGGGCCGCCTGTTCGACTGAGTCACCGGGCCGGTGCGCGCCGCCAGACGCGCAGGTCGAACTCGTCGAGGGTCACCCAGAGTCCGCCGCCGACGCCGAGCGGGTGGGCCCGCACCGGGTGCGGGTAACTGATCGGGCCCTCGCCGCCGAGCGTGACGACGTCGACGAGCCAGTGCCGTACCGGATCGTCTCCGTGGCTCACGCTCGTGGCGGCGGCCATCACCCGGTCGTCGAGGAAGCCGTGGTCCATGAGATCCCAGCCGCGGTGGCCCACGTCGGCCGCGGGGTCGCCGTATGGCGACCGGTCGGCGAAGAGGATGCCGGTGACCGTGCCGTCGGGGTGCCGGTGCACGGCGAGTTCCTCGCCCGAGGCGTGGTCGATGGTGACGAACCGCCGCCCGTCGGGCGAGACGCCGACCAGCACGTATGCATCGTCGCCGAAGTGCCGTACGTCGAGGCCGCCCTGGTGCAGCCGCCCCCAGAGCAGCGGCGAGCCGTCCTGCCCCTCGCCGACGCCGAGTCCCATCACCGCCGGGTCGGGGTGGGGGACGTGATGGGAGCCCGCCGCGTAGGTGCCGGTGGCCGCGCGGGCGAGCACGCGCGCGTCGACGGCGGCGAGCGCCAGCCAGGTCTCGCGGCTTGCTCGCGGGTCGTCGTCCTCGGGCCGGTCGTCGCCGGGCAGCGGGCCGCGCACGTGCACCCATACCGTCGTGCCGTCGCGGCCGACCCAGCTCGATCCGCGGTCGGGGTAGCGATGCTCCGGATCGTCGGCGTATTCCGCGTACGACTCGTGGTAGCCCAGGCAGAGGCCTGCCCAGCAGGTATGCCGGACCTCCCAGCGCAGGCGCCCGCTCGGCTCGACGGCCCGCACGGCGTGCACCCCGGGGAATATCGCGTACGCCAGGTCGGGGCTCACCGCGACGGTCCCGCCGACGGCGCGCGGCCACGGGGCGGGGAACACCGCCGTGGGCGTCAGGTCGCCGGCACGCAGCCCGCCCAGGTCGTACACGGCGAGTTCGGCGTCCTTGCGCACCAGCACCAGCGGCCGACGCCCTGGGCCGGTCAGCATCCGCGGGGGATCGTCGACACCGGGCTCTCCCGGCACCCGCACGGCCCCGACCAGCTCTGCCACCACACCGCTCACGCCGGACATGATCGCAGGACGGTGGGACATCGGGGGAGTCCGCTCCGGCCACGGCGGACGACCGCAGCCGCTGTCCACACGGGATCTGACACGGACCGTCCAGGCGGTGCGGCGGAGGTCGGCGCGGTCGGTCCCGGCCGAGGCCGCCCGGCGGTCACTCCCAGCCGAGGCCGAGGAGCAGGTCGAGGAAGTCGGCGAGGCGCTGCGGACCGCGGCAGACCAGCCGGTGCGCGACGTCGTCGCAGGCCCAGCGGGCTTCGAAGCCGCGCCAGGTGGTGCCCGCGCTGACCCGCACCCGAAACGGGCCGAGGTTGATCCGGGCGATCTGCCGCTCCAGGCTGTCCTCGTCGAAGCCAAGCACGGAGTGCAGCTGGATCTCGGTGGTGCCGCGCCGGTGAACCGTGAAGCGCTGGGTGGCGGTGCTGATCCGGCTTTCGGGATCGGCCACCCAGGCGGCGGGCAGCTGTGGCAGGCCCGGCCAGGTGTCGGCGGCGCGCCTGCCACGTCCGGCCAGCAGCGTGGCGGCGGTCGACAGGCCCGTCGTGGCGTGACGCAGCGCGGAGGCCTGGAGCTGGGGGACGCTAGCGAGCACGGTGACTCCCGGAGGTCGCGGCGCACGCGACTCGGGGTGGGGAGCGCGACGCGGTGATGCGGCGGGGGTGGTCGCCGCGAGAGCCCGACGCTGCGCTCGTTCCTACAGTTCACACCACCGAACCCCGCCCCGCCCCCAGAAGCCCACCCTTCGGGAAAACGGATTCCACGCCGGACCGTGCCCCGTCGCCCCGCCGATCCCCGTCGATCATGAAATTATGGCAGCGACACGCCGTCGAGCCTTGCCACAAGTTCATGATCAACGCGGGAGGGGGTCAGGCGGTCGCGGCGGCTGGGGAGGGGCGGACCCAGTCGGGTTCGGGGGTGTCGGGTGGGGACTGGCGGGCGAGCAGGACCTGGCCGGTGGGCTCGTCGACCAGGACGACACGCACGGCGGCGGGCTGGTAGCGCAGGCGGGGGACGGCGTACACGGCTGACGCCTCCTGGCCGGCGTGGCGGGCGGTGAACACGAGGATGCGCCACTCGTCGTCGTCCCAGTGTTCGCGCAGGTCGGAGGTGAGCAGGGCGGCGGTCTCCCGCCACACCGGGCTGCGGTGCAGCTGGTCCATCGTGGAGTCCAGTGGGACCTCGAACCCGCCCGCGGGCAGCGGCCGGGTGATCCGTACCTTGAGCTGGCGCAGCGGGTCGAGCCAGTGCCGGTCCAGCTCGGGGGAGAGGGCGACCAGCAGGGCCGCCTCGGCCAGCAGCAGTCCCACGGCCGGCAGCGGCCGGGTCCGCAGCACGTCGGTCCAGCCCGTGGTCGCGGGCAGCGCGAGCAGGCTCGCGGCCAGCAGGCCGGCGGTGCGGGCGAAGGCGCGCCAGCGGACCGGGGTGCGGGTCGCGGACAGGCAGCCGCAGGACGACTCGGGTGCGGCGATCCGGGCGTAGGCCAGGTAGCCGGTGAAGCCGAGCGACAGCACGGCGGCGGCCAGCGCCTCGGCGGGCAGCGCGGGCGGGGCCAGCAGGACCAGCGCGAGGGCCGCCTCCACCGTGCCGACCAGCCGGTACGCGGGCAGTGCGCGGGTGTCGCCGACGAGCTGGGCCAGCGCGCTGCGGCCGGCTGCCGCGGCCGCGTGCGGGGAGAGCAGCTTGAGCCGGGCAGACCAGAGCAGCACGAGGCCGAGCAGCAGCGGCTGCAGCGGCGCGATCCACGAGATCATCGATCCTCCGGAGTGTCGAAGGGTGACGTAGGGGAGCGGGCGGACGCCGGGGGTCGGGGCGTCCGCCCGGGTTGGCGGTGTCAGGCGTTCGCGTACACGGTCGCGATCTCGACCTCGTTGGTGTCGGGCACCCAGGCGCCGATGACCTGGACGTGCTTGCCGACGCGCAGCAGGGACATGTCGGCCACGGCCGGGGTGTCGTTGTAGCGGGCCGCCGACGTGCCGGGCACCAGGTGCCCGACGATGCGCTTGCCCTTGTGGTCCAGGTGCAGCATGTTGCGGCCGATGGCGGCGATGTGGGCGTGCACGTTGACGATGTTCACCCACACCGAGTCGGCGGCCAGCGTGCCGTCGGGCAGGCGCAGGCCGCGGGCGTACAGGCCGTCGCCGACGGCGACCTGGTCGAAGGTGGTGGGACGCAGCTTCCAGATGCTGGTGCCGCCGGTGATCCGGATGCGCCACAGCGCCATGTCGGAGCCGGTGACGAACAGCATCCCGGCGCTGATGCCGATGATGCGGCCCTCGGCGAAGTTGGGGTCGGGTGCGCCGGGCTCGACGGCTTGCTCGCCGGCGGCGAAGGCGGCCTCCGGTGCGAGCGAGCCGAGTGCGGTCGCGCCGGCCAGGGCGGCGCTGCCGACGACGGCTGAGGTGAGCAGGCGGCGACGGTCGAGAGTCTCGGTCATGTCGGTTCCTTCCCGGCTCAGACGGTGTCGACGCTGCAGGGCAGCAGGCCGGCGGAGAGGCTGCCGATCTGGCTGAACGCGGCGGGGGTGAGGTCGACGATGCGGTTGGTTCCGCACACCGAGCCGCAGCAGGCGCGCTCGCCGCACCACAGATCGGTCTGCGGGCCGCAGTCGGCGATCGTGGTGCCGACGCGCTTTCCGTTGCAGCGGTTGGTGGTGTAGTGCCGGAAGCCGCAGCCGCGGCGGGTCATGCTGACGCCGCAGGCGTCCGGCCGGGTGATGTTGAAACAGGCGGCCGAGGCGTTCGGCCAGGCGTGCTGGTAGCTCCCGCTGTTGCAGGTGCCGCACGCGCCGTGCCCGGCGGTGCCGCACGGACCCCAGGAGTTGCCGCAGCAGAACCAGGACATCGTTCCGGTGAGGGCAGCCACTGTCCGCCTCCTTTCGTGGTGGGGGTGTTTACCAGGAGGAGCGGCGATGGGCCCATCGACGTTTGTCGAATATCATGGCGGCGGAGAGCTTCGCGGTCAATCCATACACTGAAATCTTTCTTCATTTGGTGAATCGGTGCGAGCGGCTGCCGCACCCGGGAGGTTTCGCCGCCGCCGTCACGTTCGGCACCGGGCAGGGGCCCCCGCGCGCCGCCTTGCGGCGACCGGCCACGGCCCGCCGACTATGGGCGTACGCTGCATTAATGGACGCGACGCGGGCGGGCGTCGGCAGCGACCCGCTGGCCCATATCAATGTCTCCCGGCTCCGGTCTGATCTGCAGGCGGTGCAGGCGCTCGGTACCACCTCGGGCGCGATGCGGGCGTGCGCCGTGAGCGCGGACATCCGGCAGGCCTACGGGACGGCCCTGCGCGCCCGCGACGAGGCGGCGGCCTACCTGCACGGCAACCGGGACTGGACCACCGAGGACCTGGCCGAGATGATCTGCGGCCACCGGGCCGACGAGCGGCGGGTGCGCCTGATCGCCGAGTGGTCGACCGCCCCGCAGCACCTGTACGACGCCGGGCACGAGCTGCTGCACCGCCAGCAGCTGGCCAGCGAGCTGCGCGACCTGCTGTCGGAGGCGCGCGCCACCGCGGTGCACCACCTGCGCGACGCCGAGCTGATGCTGCCGGCCGACCCGCTGACCCGGGTCGCCAAGGCCACCGACATGGTGCGGTTCAGCAGCTATCACCTGGACGTGGTGGCGGCCAACCGCAACCTGTACGCGGCCAACCTGGTCGTGCACCACGAGTGGGACCTCGGCGAGATCGCGGAGCTGGCCGACGCCGAGCCCGACGCGATCGAGAGCGCGTTCGAGGCGGCCCGCACCAACCCGCCGTCGGACGCCGACTCCCGCTCGGTGCGCGAGCTGGCCGCGATCGCGGCGGCCATCGCCGCCCGCCGCAACCACTGGGAGTCGGCGCGACAGGAGGCCGTGGCCGAGTGCCTGGCCGCGGGCGTCGACCCGGAGCTGGTCGCCGCGCATTCCGGGAGCTGAGCCGATGAGCGGCGTGCCGATCGCCGACCATGCCCTGCTGTCGGACTGCCACACCGCGGCGCTGGTCACCCGGCACGGCTCGGTCGACTGGCTGTGCTGCCCGCGCTTCGACAGCCCGTCGGTGTTCGGCCGGCTGCTCGACGACGACGCCGGCCACTGGTCGATCCGGCCGCTCGGCCCGTTCACCGCCACCCGGCGCTACCTGGACCAGACGCTGGTGCTGGAGACGACCTTCCACACCCCGACCGGCACGCTCGCGGTCACCGACGCGATGGCGGTCGGCCCGAACGAGCACCCACACGGCCACTCCCTGGGCGTCGGCGCGCCGCACATGCTGGTGCGTGGGGTGAGCTGCCGCGACGGCGACGTCGCGATGCGCCTGCGGTTCGAGCCGCGCGCCGAGTACGGCCTGCTGCGCCCGCTGATGTCGCACGTGCCGGGCGGGCTGAACGTGCGCGGCGGTCCCGAGTGGCTGATGCTCTCCAGCCCGATGGAGCTCACCTGTGCGGAGAGCACCGCGTACGGGGAGGTCACGCTGCGCGTCGGCGATGAGCTGTGGTTCGCCCTGCACCGCTCGACGTGGGGACTGGAACCGGCCCGGATCTGGGACCAGGACGAGATCGCCGACTGGATGACGGTCACCGTGCAGTCCTGGCGGGCCTGGTCGAAGCTGCACCAGAACTACGAGGGCCCCTGGCGCGACCTGGTGCACCACAGCGGCCGGGTGCTGCAGGGGCTTACCTTCCGGCCCAGCGGCGCGATCGTCGCCGCGCCGACCACGTCGCTGCCGGAGAGCGTCGGCGGCGAGCGCAACTGGGACTACCGCTTCGCGTGGGTGCGCGATGCCAGCTTCACCATGGAGGCGCTGTGGGTCGCCGCGTGCCCGGACGAGGTCGGTGACTTCTTCACCTTCATGACGACGGCGGCGGCGGGCGCGATCGGCCCCGACTACCCGCTGCAGATCATGTTCGGCGTCAACGGCGAGCACGACCTGACCGAGCGCACCCTGCCCCACCTGCGCGGCTGGCGCGACAGCCGCCCGGTGCGGGTCGGCAACGGGGCCTGGAACCAGCACCAGATCGACGTGTACGGCGAGCTGCTCGGCGCGGCCCACCTGCTCGCCGACAAGCTCTCCGAGAGCGACGACGACATCCGCGCGTTCCTGGTGGCGCTGGCCGACACGGCCGTGGTCCGCTGCCGCGAGCCCGACCACGGCATCTGGGAGGTGCGCGGCGAACCCCGGCACTTCGTCTACTCGAAGGTGATGTGCTGGGTGGCCCTGGACCGGGCGATCGCCCTGGCCGACCGGCTGCGGGCGGCCGACCGGGTGCCGGCCTGGTCCGCGGCCCGCGACGAGGTCCGCGAGCGGGTGCTGCGCGACGGCTGGAGTGAATCCGCCGGAGCGTTCACGCAGTACTTCGGCTCCGCCGACCTCGACGCGTCCTGCCTGATGATGCCGATCGTGGGCTTCCTGCCCGCCGACGACCCGCGCATGCTCGCCACCATCGACGCGATCGCCGACCGCCTGACCGACGAGCGCGGCCTGGTCTACCGCTACCGCACGGAGGGCGGCGTCGACGGCCTGGCCGGCGACGAGGGCACCTTCCTGCTCTGCACCTTCTGGCTGGCCCACGCCCTGGCCGAGGCCGGCCGCGTCAACCGCGCCACCGAGGTCTTCGAACGCGCGATCGCCTACGTCAACGACGTGGGCCTGCTCGCCGAGGAAGTCGACCCCGACACCGGCGAACTGCTCGGCAACTTCCCCCAGGCCTTCAGCCACATCGGCCTCGTCAACGCCGCCTGGGCCATCACCCGCGCCCAGCACCGCGCCGCCCTCTGACGAAGGAAGGGCACCTTCTTATCGGTTTCCGTAGAGGAAGGGCACCTTCTTGCCGAGAGGGTGCCCTTGAGCCGGGGCGGAGGTCAGGATTTCAGGAAGGTGCGGACCTTGAGGGAGACGGGGTCGCTGACCAGGAGCCAGGCGTGCTCGATGCAGCCGACGTTGGTGTTGGTCGCCCCGGTCAGGATCGTGCTCTGGTCGGGGTTGATGAACTCGTCGCAGCTGGACCAGAAGGTCTGGTAGCGCACCCCGCCCGGCGTCTCGTCACCGGCGTTGAGGTCGCGCAGGAAGGAGCTGTCCGGGGCCATCTCCGCGCAGGAGGTGATCAGCCACGAGCAGATCGGGGTCAGGTTGGTGCCGTGGTTGGGCCCGCCGAGCGACACCCACTGGTCCACGTATGACGTGCCGCCGAGGAACTTCAGGTACCACCGGGAGTTCAGGCTGCCCATGGAGTGCGCGACGACGTCGACCTTCGCCGCGCCGGTCTGCGCGCGCACCGAGTCGACCAGGGAGCGCAGCTGCGCGGCGGTGGTCTTGTTGGACTGCGTGATGTCGTACGACATCGCGAACAGCCGCCCGCCGCTCCATCCGTCGGCCTTGAAGTCGGCGATCATGTCGTTCCAGTTCCAGGCCCCGCCCTTGTAGCCGTGCACGAAGATGACCGGATCGCGTTCGGCGGCCTGGGCCGGCGACGGCGCGACCACGACCATGGCGAGCACCGCGCACAGTGCGCTGAGCACTCCGGCTGACTTTCGCATCTGTCCTCCTCGATGGGATTGAGTGGGACAGAGCGTGCGCGATGTCGTACGTGCTTCGCATCCGTGAAACAACGCATCGGTCTTTCGCGGAACGTTAACTTGTGAGTAACTTCTGGGCGTGGTCCCGCTCACGCCGTTGCACGGCCGCGACAGTGCGCTGCTCTCGCTGACGTCCATGCTGGACGCCGCGCGGGCCGGGCACGGCGGCGCGCTGCTGGTGCGCGGCGAGCCCGGCCTGGGCAAGACCGCACTGCTCCGGTACGCGATGAGCGAGGCCGGCGGTTTCCAGGTCCTGCCCGGCTGCGGCGTCGAGCCGGAGTCGGACCTGCCCTACGCGGGCCTGCACCGGCTGCTGCGCCCGGTCGCCCGACGGCTGCCCGAACTGCCCGAGCTGTCCGCGCGGCAGGCCGAGGTGCTGCGCCGCGTGCTCGACGGCGAGGCGGACGAACCCGGCGACCGGGCCGTCCTGCTGCCCGCGGCGCTGCTCGCCCTGCTGGCCGTGCTCGCCCGGGACGCACCGGTGCTGGTGTGCGTGGACGACGTCGACCTGCTCGACGCGCCGTCGCGGGAGGCGCTGGCCTTCGCCGCCCGGCGGCTCGGAGGCATCGGGGCGTCCCGGCCGGCCGCCGGTGGCCTCGCTTCGGTCGCGGATGCCGTTTCGTCCGGTGGCGGCACTGCCGGCGGGCCAGGCGCGGGCCGCGACAGTGCGCGTGACGAGGGTGAGGCCGTCGTCATCCTGCTCAGCTGCGGTGACGACGAGGCCCTGCCGCCACCCGGACTGCCGGTGCTCACCCTGTCCGCGCTGGACGACGCCGCGTGCGCCGAGGTGGTCGGGCAGGTCGCGCCGGTCGCCGTCGCCGAGGGCGTACGCCTGCGCCTGGCCGCCGCCGCCGCGGGCAACCCGCAGGCGGTCACCGAGCTGGTCGCCGCGCTCGCCCCGGACCAGCTGGGCGGGGTCCGCCCGCTGCCGGATCCGCTGCCGCCCTGCACCAGGCTGCAGCACGCGCACCTGCGCCAGGTGCGGGCGCTGCCGGAGCAGACCCGCCGGCTGCTGCTGATCGCCGCGGCAGAGGACGAGATGGACACGAACCTGCTGGTGCGGGCCGCCGACGAAGCAGGCCTGGATCTGGCCGCGCTGGAACCGGCCGAGTCCGCGGGGCTGGTGCGGGTCGGCCCGGCGGGGGTGGAGTTCCGCCACCCGCAGCTGCGGGCGGCGATCTACCAGACCGCGCCGCTGGCCCGCCGCCGCGCCGCGCACGCCCTGCTGGCCCGGCTGCTCGACGAGTCCCGCCACCCGCTGCGCCGGGCCTGGCACCGGGCCGCAGCCGGGCTGGCCCCCGACCATGAGCTGGCCGAGGAGCTGGAGTCGGCGGCCGCGTCCGCGCGCCACCGCGGCGGGTACGCGACCGCGTCGGCGGCCTACGAGCGCGCGGCCGAGCTGAGCACCGGAGACGACGGGGCCAAGGCGCGGCGGCTGGCCGCGGCGGCCCGCGACGCCTGGCACGCGGGCCGCTCCGCGCGCGCCCGCGACCTGCTCGACCGCGCCCTGCCCGCGGCCCCTGGCGCGGCCGCGCGCGGCGAGCTGGAACTGCTGCGCGGCGACATCGACCTGCGCGACGGCCGGGCCAGCGACGCCTACGAGGCCCTGCTGACGGCAGCGCACCGGCTCGCCCCCATCGATCCGGAACTGGCCGTCCGGGCCATGATGCGGGCGGGCGAGGCGGGCGTGTACGCCGGTGACCATCGCCGCTTCCTGCAGGTCGCCGCGCAGGCGGCACCGCTGCGCGGGGCGGCTGTCTCACCGCAGGCCACGGTGATGCTGGACTACCTGGAGGCGCTGTCGGCGATCTTCCTGGGCCGGTTCGGGGCGGCGCTGGCCCCGCTGCGCGCGGTGCTGGACGGCGCGCCGCGCATCGACGACCCGTCGGCGCTGATCTGGGCGAGCATCGCCGCGCTGATCCTCGGCGACAACGCCCAGGGCCGGGTGATGGCGGCACGCGCGGTCGCGCTGGCCCGCGGGCGCGGCGCGCTGACCATGGTGCCCAAGGCGCTGGAGTTCAGCGCGTACGCCGAGTTCTGGACCGGGCGGCACGCCGCCGCGACCGCCAACGCGCTGGAGGGCCTGCGCGCCGCGACCGAGACCGGCCAGGGCAACGGCGCCTGCCACCACCTCGCCGCGCTGGCCCTGCTCGACGCGATCCACGGCGACGAGCAGACCTGCCGCCTGCGCGCCCGCACCGCCCTGGATCGGGCCGGCCTGTACGGCCTCGGCCTGCCCGCCGCCCTCAGCACCTGGGCGCTGGCCTTCCTGGACCTGTCCCTGGGCCGCCACGCCGACGCCGCGGGCCGCCTGCGCGGGCTGGCCCGAGCCGGACCAGGCCAGGGCCACATGGCGGTGGCGGCGCTGTCGGTGCCGACCTACGTGGAGGCCGCGGTGCGCACCGGGGCGTCAGACGCGGCCCGCGCCGCGTTCACCACGTTCGAACCGTGGGCCGACAGCACCAGCAGCCCCGACAACCTCGCGCTGGCCGCGCGCTGCCGCGCCCTGCTCAGCGAGGGCGGCGAGGCCGAGGAGCACTTCCGCGCGGCCCTGCAGCTGCACGCCGTCGGCGACCGCGCCTTCGAACGGGCCCGCACCGAACTGCTGTACGGCGCACTGCTGCGCCGCCGCCGCAAACGCGCCGAGGCCCGCGCCGAGCTGCGCAGCGCCCTGGAGTCGTTCGAACGCCTGCACGCCGACCGCTGGGCCGAGTGGACCCGCGCCGAGCTGCGCGCCACCGGCGAATCCGCCCGCCCGCGCCTGACCGAACCCGACGGCGAACTCACCCCGCAGCAACGCCAGATCGCCCGCCTCGCCGCGCAGGGCGCCACCAACCGTGAGATCGCCGCGCAGCTGTTCCTCAGCCCCCGCACCGTCGAACACCACCTCGGCAACATCTTCACCAGACTCGGCGTCCGCTCCCGCGTCGAACTAGCCAACCTCCTCCCCTGACCGAAGGAAGGGCACCTTCTTGTCGCTATGCGTAGAGGAAGGGCACCTTCTTAACGCACGCTTTGAAAATTGAAGCCAGGCCGTCGTTCAGCTTTGGAAATCGTGTTACGGTGCGCCCATGACCACCATCGATCGTAGTCGGGTGACCGCCCTGGTGGACCGGGAACGGGCCGCCTACCGCGCCGCGCACCCCGGGTCGCTGCGCGTGCACGAGCAGGCCGGGCACCTGTTCGGGCGGGTGCCGATGACGTGGATGAGCAAGTGGGCGGGCGGTTTCCCGCTCGCGTACGCCACCGCGCACGGCAATCGGATCACCGATGTGGACGGCCACACCTACCTCGACTTCGCGCTCGGCGACACCGGGGCCATGGCCGGGCACAGCCCGCGGGCCACGGTCGCCGCCGTGCACCGGCGCATCGCCGTCGACGGCGGCATCACCACCATGCTGCCCACCGAGGACGCCGAGTGGGTCGGCGCGGAGCTCACCCGCCGCTTCGGCCTGCCGCGCTGGTCGTTCACGCTGTCGGCCACCGACGCCAACCGCTGGGCGGCCCGGCTGGCCCGCCTGGTCACCGGGAAACCGAAACTGCTGGTCTTCTCGTACTGCTACCACGGCTCCGTCGACGAGACGTTCGTCGTGGTCGGACCGGACGGCCAGGCGCGCAGCCGTCCGGGCAACGTCGCCCCCGCCGTCGACCCGACGCAGACCACCCGCGTCGCCGAGTGGAACGACCTGGCCGCGGTCGAACGCGAACTCGCCCACGGCGACGTCGCGGCTATCCTGGCCGAGCCCGCGCTCACCAACATCGGCATCGTGCTGCCCGAACCCGGCTTCCTGGCCGGGCTGCGCGAGCTGGCCACCCGGTACGGAGCGCTGCTGATGATCGACGAGACGCACACGATCTCGGCCGGTCCCGGCGGCATGACCGCCCGCGACGGGCTGCGCCCGGACGTGTTCGTCATCGGCAAGTCGCTGGGCGGCGGCATTCCGTGCGGGGCGTACGGCCTCACCGAGGAGATCGCCGACCGGGTGCACCGGATCACCGCCACCGGCAGCGCGGACATCGTCGACGTCGGCGGCGTGGGCGGCACGCTGGCCGGCAACGCGCTGTCGCTGGCCGCGATGCGGGCCACGCTGGACGAGGTGCTCACCGACGACGCGTTCGCGCACATGATCGCACTCGCCGGGGACTACACCGAGGACGTGCGGCGCATCCTGGACACCGCCGACGTGCCGTGGTCGGTCACCCAGCTCGGCGCGCGGGCGGAGTACCGCTTCACCCGGCCCGCGCCGCGCTCCGGGGGCGAGTCCGCGGCGGCCGCCGACGACCTGCTCGACGAGTACATGCACCTGTACACGCTCAACCGCGGCATCCTCATGACGCCGTTCCACAACATGGCGCTGATGTGCCCGGACACCACCGACGCCGACATCGCGCGGCACACCGAGGTGTTCGAGCAGGCCGTCGCGGAGCTGGTCGGCTGATGGACCTCGACGCGACCGACAAGGCGCTGATCCGGCGGCTGCAGGTGGACGGGCGGGCGTCGTACACCGACCTGGGGTTGGAGGTCGGGCTGAGCGGGCCGGCCGTACGCCAGCGCATCCAGCGGCTCACCGACGCCGGGGTCATGCAGATCGCCGCGGTCACCGACCCGCTGAAGACGGGGCGGCCGGTGATGGCGCTGCTCGGCATCCGCGTCGACCGCGACGTCGGCGCGGTGGCCGCGGCGCTCGGCGAGCTCGACGCCGTGGTCTACCTGGTCGCCACGGCCGGCTCGTTCGACCTGTTCGCCGAGGTCGTCTGCGCGACCATGGCCGACCTGTCCGACCTGGTCAACGACCACATCCGCCCGGTCCCCGGGGTGGCCGCCATCGAGTCCTTCCCGTACTTCGGCATCCACGTCCACCGCTTCACCTGGGGCGTCCCCGACTGACCCCCCGGCAGGCCGCGCGGCCGCCGCGGCCGCCGCTTCCGGCCGCGATGATCATGAAGTTGTGGCCGCGACACGCCGTCGAGCCGTGCCACAAGTTCATGATCAACCCGGAAGGACCTAGCCGGCGCGGGTTTTGGTGAGGGTGGCGAAGACGACGATGTTGTTGAGGTAGTTGCGGTCGGTGCGGTCATAGGGCGGGCCGCAGGTGACCAGGCGCAGGCCCATGTCGTCGGTGGCGCCGTAGACGCGGTGGGCGGGGAACTCGTCCTTGGGGAACGACTTGACGACGTCGACGGTGAAGGTGGCCTGGGAGCCGTCGAGGCGCTGGACCTCGATCTTGGTGCCGGGTTTCAGGGAGCCCAGCTGGAAGAACACGGCGGGGCCGCTGGTACGGGTGTCGACGTGCCCGACGATGACCGCGTTGCCGCGTTCGCCGGGGCTCGGGCCGTAGCGGTACCAGCCGGTCAGGTCCGGGTGTTTGAGTTCGGGCACCTGCAGGCTGCCGTCGAGATTGGTGCCGACGGTGACCACGACCGCGTCCACCTTGATCGACGGGATCTTCACGCGCACCGGCGCGGACCGGTCCAGCGGCCGGATGCCGCGGGCGTCGGGGCGCCGGTCGGTGTCGACGAGCTGGTAGCGCCCCGAGGCGTCGTCGGTGGGCTGGGGCGGCCCGGCCGGGGTGATCATGAAGGCGGCGGCGATCAGGCCGATCCCGGCGAGCGCCGCGCCCACCAGCAGCAGTACCGCCCTGCGTCCGGTGCGCCCGGCGGTGCGGTGCCGGCCGCGCGGGGCCAGGATCGCGGCCGTGGGCACCGCCTCGGCCGTGGACCTCACCTCGACCGCGGGTCCGACCTCGATCGCGGGTTCGGTCTCGGCCGGTGGCTCAGGCGCAGTGGTGGCCACGGTACCTCCGGCTGCGCACCAGCAGCACGACGCCGCCCAGGCCGGACAGTGCGAGCAGGCCGGAGCCCGCGCCGAGCAGGGCCCGGCTGGGGCCGTCGGAGGTGGACCCGCCGCCGCCCGCGGGGGCGCCGGTCGGCGAGACGACCAGCGTGCCCGCGCCCGTCTCGCCGTCACTGCACGTGACGTTGAGCTGGTACGTGCCCGGCAGCGTCGTCGACGGCACGGTGAGCTCGGCGTTGTACGCACCCGGCCCGCCGTCGGTGTACGGGTTCAGCGTGATCTCGGACGGCCCGCCGATCGTCGTGGTGCTCACCGAGGCGGAGACCGCCCCCGCGCCGCAGTACGCGGCGAGCGTGAAGCGGCCGCCCGGGGCGACGGCGGACGGGTTGACGGTGACGTCGGCCGCGGCGAGCGCCACCGACGGCGAGACCAGCGTCGCGGCGGCGACGCCGATGGCTGCGGACAGGGCCGCACGCCGAAGAGACGTACCCATGGCTGCTTCCTTCCCCGAGATCCGAAGATCTGCTGGGTATTACAAAAGCACCCTTTCTCGGACGCAGCTCACGTTTTACCGGAAGTCATGATGATCGGGATGGCTTCGATCCAGGATGGAGGCTTGGGCGCGTCCGCCCCGACCAGCCCGGCGATGATCCTGGTCCGCGACAGCGCCGCGTCCGGCCATGGCGTGTACCCGTCGGTCAGCACGATCACGAAGTGCGGCGGCTCCGGCACGGCCAGCGCCGCGCTGATGCCGACCCGCATGTCGGTGCCGCCCCCGCCGGCCAGCACGACCTCGCCGACCGTGGACACCCGCCGCGCGGCGTGCACGTCGGCGTCGCAGGCCAGCACGGCGACCCGGTTGCCGCGTACGCCCACCGCCCGCAGCACCCCGCCGACCTCGGCCAGCACCGCGGCCAGGTCGTCCTCCGACATGGAGCCGGAGGTGTCGATGACGATCGCCACCCGGGGCAGCGGCCGCCGCAGGCTCGGCAGCACCACACCGGGCAGCGCGGCCCCGCGCCGCGACGGCCGCCGGTAGGTGTAGTCGACCGCGCCGCCCGCCCAGGCCGCCGCCTCGCGCACCGCTCCCGCGAGGGCCTGCCGCCAGTCGATCGTCGGTTCGAGCACCTGCTCGGCCCAGCGCTGCCAACCCGCGGGCACGGTGCCGCGCCCGCGTACGTGTTGGCGCACCGACTGCGCGGTCTGCCGCCGGATCGCGTCGGCCTCCACGCCGCGCACGGCCGGGGCCCCTGCCTCCGGAAGGTCCCACGGCGAGGGGTGGCCGTGCGCGCCCGAGCCGCACTCGACGGGCGGGCAGTCGCACACCGCCCCGCCGCCCGCGCCCCGGCCCGCCCCACCCGCCGCCGCGGCGCCGGCGCACTGCCCACGGCAGGGCGGGGAGGCGGGCAGCGACGGCAGGTACTGCTCGAACAACTGGCCGGTGGGCAGGCCGTACAGGTCGGGGTGGATGCGGCCCTCGGGCAGTGCCAGCCCGTCGGCGACCAGGTCGTCGTTGATCTCGCAGTCCTGGGCGAGGTTGACCCGGTGGTGGTCGGCGCGCAGGTCGGCGGCCAGCCGGTCGCCCCGGCCGTGGTGGTCGCGCAGCAGGTGCGCCACCTCGTGGATCCACACCCCGGCGAGCTGCTCGACGGGCGTCCGCTCGACGAACGCGGGGGACACGTAGCAGCGCCAGTGCCGGTCCACGCCCATCGTCGGCACCTGGTCACTGGGCACCACGGTCAGGCTGTACAGCGCGCTGGCCAGGTACGGCCGCTCGCCCGCGGCCCGGAACCGGGCAGCCAGCAGCTTCGCCCGGTCGAGCGGCACGGTCCGGGCGGGCCGCCCGGCGTCGGCGTCCCGGCCGGCGGGCACGGCATCGTCCACGGGTGCGGGCTGCCCGGTCCGCGCCGGGCCCGGGGCGGGCGTGTTCATCGTGCGGCCGGCAGCATGCCCGACAGGCTCAGCACCTCGACGAACGCGTCGATCTCGGCCGGCACCGGCCAGTCGGTGTCACGCAGCGCGGCCAGGTCCAGGGCGGCGCGGGCGGCGACGTCGGGCACCCCGGCGTCGACGGCCTTGGCCAGCACCACCCAGCCCGCGTCCCAGCGCTGGTGGGTGGTGCTCGCCTGCACCGCCGAGACCACCGCGGTGAGGAACGCCAGCTGCCGGTCGCCCCGGTCGGGCAGCGCGAACGCCTTCGGGTCGGCCAGCACCCGCTCCGGGTCGGGCAGGTCCAGCTCCTCCAGGTACGTGCCGAACTCCAGCCCCGCGCCGTCGCCGACCGCGCCGACCAGCGCGGTGGTCAGCGCGTCCCGGCCGGTGTCGGTGGCCAGGTGGAACGCCAGCAGCCGCAGCGCCATCTCCCAGCTGCGCGGCGACGGCCACGCCCCGCCCCGGCTGTCGGCGTCGCCGGGCAGGTGGTGCACCAGGCCCGGCCGCGCGGTCAGGAAGCCCGCGACGGTGCCCCGGGCGCGGGCCACCGCCCCGGCCATCCGCGCCGGGTGCACCGTCGGCACGGTGATCGCGGGCCAGGTTCCGGCCAGGCCGCGGGCGACCACCCGCGGGTCGTGCGTCCAGTGCAGGTGCACGAAGCGGTTGGCCAGCGGCGGGCTCAGGTGCCAGCCGTCGGCGGCGCTGGACGGCGGGTTCGCCGCGGCGACGATCCGGATCGCGGGCGGCAGCTCCAGGCTGCCGACCCGCCGCTCCAGCACCACCCGCAGCAGCGCGGCCTGCACCGCGGGCGGCGCGGACGACAGCTCGTCGAAGAACAGCAGGCCCTGCCCGCTGCGCGCGAGCCGCACCGCCCAGTCCGGCGGGGCCATCGGCACCCCGTCGGCGGCCGGATCGTCGCCGACGATCGGCAGGCCGGAGAAGTCCGACGGCTCGTGCACGCTGGCGATCACCGTCTCCAGCGGCACCCCGAGCCCGGCCGCGAGCTGCTGCAGCGACGCGGACTTGCCGATGCCCGGCTCGCCCCACAGCAGCACCGGCAGGTTCGCCGACACCGCCAGGGCCAGCGCCTCGACCCGCGGGTCGGCCACCGGCTCGCTGCGCCACGCCCGGGTCGCGGCGATCAGTTCGTCCGCCGTACGCAAAGCCTCGCTCATGAACGCTCCTGGATGTACTGGGAGATCAGCTTGAGGTCGGCGTGCTTGTCGCCGCTCTCTTCCTCGTAGTACTCGAAGCCCTTGTACTCGACCAGGTCGGTGACGGAGGTGCCGTTGTCGTCCTCGGCCTTGGGGTCCGCGCCCGCCTCCAGCAGCGCCAGCACCAGCGACGGGGTGCCCACCCAGCCGACCGCGACGTGCAGCGGGGTGCGTCTGCGGTGGTCGCGGGCGTCGATCGGCAGGCCCGCGGCCAGCAGCCGGGGCAGCAGCACCTCGTGGTCGAGGCAGCGCAGCAGGTGCAGCAGCGTCGAGCCGCGGCCGTCACGCACGTGCGGGTCCAGGCCCGCGTCCAGCATCGCGAGCACCGCCTGGGTGTCACCGTGCAGGATGGTCTGCATCAGTTCCCGGCGCTGGTCCCGCAAGGCCCGGGGCAGCCGCGTGCTGCCGTCGGTCCAGCCCTGCTGGGCGGCGAAGCAGCCGGCCACCTTGCCGCCGAGCGCGCGCAGCGCGTGCTCGCGCCGCACCTCGTCGGGCGTGTGGTCGAGCGGCACGAGCCGCCCGCCCGCGTTGTCGATGCGGTGCCACTGCCCCCGGCAGCGCACCCGCACCGGCCCGAACGCGGGGCCGCGCGCGGCCGGGACGCCGCCGCGCGCGTGCGGGAAGAGCGCCGCGCGCACCAGCGGGTGCAGGTCCGCCGGCGTGACCAGGCCGCGATGCAGCAGTTCCAGATCGGGGGGTACGAGGTACAGCGGCTCGGCCAGCACCGGCAGGTCGCCGCGGCGCTCGTTCTCGCCGAGCATCCGGACCCGCACCGTGTCCCCGTCCGGGGTGAACAGGAAGCGCAGCCGCCAGTCCGCGTTGAGCACCACGCCCTCGGCGGCGTGGCGCGAGGCGAGCCGGCGCACCGCCGGGGCGAGTGCGACCAGGTGCAGCCGCTGCCCGAGCACCTGCTCGCGGGACACCTTGTAGTGGCTGTACCGGAACGCGGGCAGCGTCTCGTCGAGTTCCAGCCCGGCTTCGCGCCACGCCTCGACCAGCTGTTCCGTGGCGAGCAGCGCGGCGGAGCGCTCCGCCCGCGCCGGGGCGCCGTCACCGGTCGCGGCGGTGAACCCGGCGATCGGCACCGGCGCACCGTCGGGGGTGAGGAAGGGCAGCCGGTGCGCGTCGCCGCCGTACGCCTGGCGCAGCCCCGCCGACTCGGTGGCGTGCCACAGGTAGCCGGGCAGTTCCGGGCCGGGAGCCTTGCCCAGCGGGGCGACGGTCAGCCGCAGCCGCTGCGAGCCGTCCACGGTCTTGGGCAGCTCGACCTGCAGTGCCGGGGTGTCCTGGCCGACGACGTCCAGGCGCGGCGCGAGAGTGAAGGTGAGGCCGGTGGCGAGGCTGGTGCGCCCGCCCAGCGCCCGCGGCAGATGCCAGCGCAGCAGGTCGGGGGCGAACCCGGCCAGTTCCGCGACGATCCGTTCGGCGGCCGCCGCCCCGTGGGTGCGGGCCACCTCGGCGAGATCGACGTCGGTGTCGACACGGCCCGCGGCGCACGCCCCGCGCCAGTCACCGGCGAGCCGCCGGTCCGTGCACTCGTCGATCATGCGGGTCGGCACGGCGTAGCGGCGTACCCGCTGCCAGACGGTCAGTTCGGGGTCGCTCACCGGTACACGCTCGCGATCGCGCTGATGTCGGGGTGCGGCTGCTCGGCCGGGCCGAGGGTGGCCGCGGCCAGCCGCCGCAGCCGGCGCGGCACGCCGTGGTTGATGCCCAGGTAGCGCAGCGGCATGTCGTCGTTCAGTGCGGCGACCAGCAGCTTCGCGCCACGGCCGGTGATGCCGGTGAAGCGCAGGTCCAGCCGCCGCAGCCGACTCGCGGGCAGCACCACCGCCAGCGCCGCCGCGCCTTCGTCGCCGACGGTGTTGGGCAGGGCGCCCAGTGCCCGCTCCGACGGCGGCCGGGCCAGGTCGAGTGCGGTCCACGCGCCGAGCCGCGCCGCCAGCGCGGCCACCCCGGCCGGGGTGAGGCCGTTGCCGCCCAGGCCCAGCGTCATCGGCAGGCCCTCGACGGCCTCGCCGAGCGCGGCCGCGCCCTCGTCGCCGAGGTGGTTGGCGGCCAGGTACAGCTCGCGAACCCGCCCGTCGCGCACGATCGCCGACAGCGCGGGCACCGCGTCGGGGCGTAGCCCGTTGCCGCCCAGGAACAGCCGCTCCAGCGGCGTGCTCCGGTCTGCCAGCACCTGCGCCAGGGACTCCAGCCCGTGCCGGGTCAGCCCGGTGTTGACCAGGTCCAGGGTGCGCAGCGTGGTGTTGGCGGCCAGGGCCGCGCACAGCCGGGCCACGCCCTCGTCGCCGATCGGGTTGCGTTTGAGCCACAGCGCCCGCACCGTCGCGTCGCCGGCGAGCCGGTCGGCCAGCGCGCCCGCGCCGTCCGCGTCGATGCGGTTGCAGCCCAGGTAGACGGTCTGCACGTGGTGGCCGGGCGCGAGCGCGTCGGCGACCGCGCGGGCCCCGTCGCTGCCCAGGCCGTTGGTGCCCAGCAGCAGGTGGGTGGCGTGCGGGAAGCGTACGGCCGCCTGCACCACCCGGGCCGCGACCTGCGGGCCGAGGCCCTGCTTGCACAGGTCGAGCCGGCCGTCGGGCTGCAGCGTGCCGCGTGGGAAGTCCTCCGCGGCGGCGACCCCGGCCGGGTCGGCGAGCCGGGTCAGCAGCGCGTCGAAGTCGGCCGGGTCGGCCAGTCCCGCCTCGGGATGGCTGATCGCCGGGCAGCGCACCGGGTTCGCGGGGGTCTCGTGCTCGGTCACCATGCCACCTGCCGGTAGTCCTTGAGGAAAGCCCCGTGCACCGGGTCGCCGGCCTCCGCGCGCACGATCGGGTCGTACACCCGCGCCGCGCCGTCGATCACGTCCAGCGGCGGCCGGAAGCCCGCCTCGCGCTGGGCCTGCTTGTCCGGGTGCGGCCGCTCGTCGGTCACCCAGCCGGTGTCCACGCTGTTCATCAGGATGCCGTCGCCGTGGTAGTCGTCGGCCAGCGTCCGGGTCAGCATGTTCAGCGCCGCTTTGGCCATGTTGGTGTGCGGGTGGCGCTGGGTCTTGTTCTCGCGGGAGAAGCTCCCCTCCATCGCCGACACCTGCACCACGTGCCGCATCGCGGACGGCGCGGCGGCCAGCAGCGGGCGCAGCCGGGAGGTGAGCAGGAACGGCACGAAGGCGTTGACGACGTGCACCTCGAGCCACTCGCGCGGGCTGACGTCGTGGGCGTGCAGCGTCCAGCTGTTGACCTCGCGCAGGTCCAGTGGCTGGCCGGTCTCGTCGGTGTGCCCGGCCGGGAACAGCGCCTGGGCCAGCTCCGGCAGGACGACGGCGGTGTCCGGGCGGTGCCGGGTCGCCGTCGTGCCGATCGCGGCAGCCGGTCCGGTCAGCGGCAGCAGCTCGGCCGCCCGCACCTCGCGGTGGTAGGCCGCGGGACGGTGCAGGGTCTGCGCGGCGTTGTTGACCAGGATGTCGAGGTGGTCCCAGCGCTGCCCGACCGCGTCGACCAAACCCACCACCCCGGCCAGGTCGAGGAAGTCCGCGCCGTGCACGTGCAGCCGGTGCGACCACTCGCTCGCGTCGGGCAGCGCGGCGAACCGGCGTGCCGCGTCGTGCGGGAAGCGGGTGGTGACCAGGACGTCCGCGCCGTCGCGCAGCAGCTTCAGCGCGATATGGAAGCCGATCTTCACCCGGCCGCCGGTGACCACGGCGCGGCGGCCGGTCAGGTCGCAGCGGGCGTCGCGGCGCTGCCGGTTCTGCTCGGCGCACGGCGGGCACAGCTGGTGGTAGTCGGCGTCGACCTGCCGGAACCGCTCCTTGCACACGTAGCAGCGGCGCGGCCGGTGCAGCAGCGTGGGCGCTGCCCGCGCACCGGGTTCAGGCGGCGCGACAGGCTGCGGGCCCGGTCCGGGCTGTGCGCGACGCCGGTCGTCCGGTCCAGGTGGCAGGACATCCGGGCCGTCGGGCGTCGGCGGCAGGTTCGGCGCGGGCCTCGTGTCGTGGGCGACGGCGGCGTGGTGCCGGGCCGTGGCGGCGGGGATCTCCTCGCGGTAGCGGCTGGCCGTCGCCAGCAGCCGCCGGTCGGCCTGCTCACGGGTCGCCGCGCGGTCGGCCTTGCGGCGCTTCTTGCCGCCGCGGTGCGCTTCGGCGACGGCTCGTTCGACGGCCAGCGCCGCCGGGCCGTCCAGCGCGCCGCGCCCGGCGGCGGCCAGCACCCGCAGGCAGGTGTCCAGATCGGACGCGCTGATCGGCGCGTCCCCGGGGCCGGGCGGGCCGTCCGCGGGCACGCGTGCCGCCGGCACGTCGGTGCTGCGGTGCGGCATGCGCTCTCCCCGGGTCAGGTAGGGGCGAGGCTGGTCGGATTCGAACCGACGTCCTCCAGCTTGCAGTCAAGGCGCGACGACCTCTGCGCTACAGCCTCGCCGCGCGGGACGATACCCGACCCGGCCGACAATCGAGCAACCCGGCTGCGCGGTGCGCGGCGGCGAGGCGTCAAGAAGGGCACCTTGCTCTACGTATGGCGATGTGAAGGTGCCCTTCCTTCCTCTGTGGACGGTGTGCGGGAGGAGGTGTGGGCACAATAAAGCGCCCGTCTTGGCAACCACGGGGGAAGTCGCCAAGACGGGCGTCACGGTCGAGCATAGCGCTAGCGATTGGCTTTGGCCACTCCGGGTCGGCCTCGGCCGAAGAGAGTGGCGTCACATCGAGTTCTGGCTGGTCGCGGTGTTGAGACAGTGATCGTCGTGCGCGTCCCTGGGAACATCCTGAACGGACGGTCGGTGTCAGGTCAGCACCAGACGGCGCCGACCTGCTCGACGACGTGCGCGGACTGGGCGCGGCCGGCGCGGGCCGACGCCGCCCGGCGGGCCGGGTCGAGCATGTTGCGGCCGATCGCGGTCCGGGCGTCGCGGTCGGGGCTGATGACCGTCACCCGGGTGCCGGCCGCCGTCAGCTCGGCGACGTGGCGGGCGGTGCTGGTGACCAGGCCGCCGCCGACGGTCACCGGCGCGATGATGACCACGCGTTCGTGCCCCTTGGCCAGGTCGGCGTTGGTCGCCGAGCGCATGCCGCCGTCGATGTAGCGGTGGCCGTTGACCGCGGCGGGCGGCCATACGCCGGGGACCGCGCAGCTCGCGGCGACGGCGTCGATGAGCTCCACGCCGCTGTCGCGGTCGAACACGGTGAACTCGCCGGTGTGCGCGTCGGACGCGGTGATCTTCAGGGGCTGGGCGGGCCACTCGACGACGGGCAGCCGGGACGCGATGACGGCCTTGCGCTCCTCGGGTGTCATCGAGGCGGCGGCCAGCGCGAGCGCGCCGAGGCGGGCGCGGTACTGCTCGGGGGCGCGGCTGCGCACCATCGCCCAGCCGTACGCCAGCAGGGTGCGCGTGCTGATGCGGGCTGCTACCTCGTCCTTCGGGTCCTCCAGCTGGGTCTGGTAGCGCTCCTCCAGGCTGGGCTCGGTGGCCATCACCGAGGCGACCACCGACCCGGCCGACGTGCCGATCAGCAGGTCGGCGGTGCTCAGGTCGACCCCTGCCTCGGCGAGTCCGGCCAGGATGCCCAGTTCCCACGCGATACCGGTGACCCCGCCGCCACCGAGCACGAGTGCTCTGCCCTTCACCGCCGCCTCCTCCGTCACCGCTGACGCACTGCCCAGCGGCCCGGCGACGCCCGCACCCGTGCGGCTGCGGCCGACCGGCGGCGTGCCCGGCGCTGGACCTTCGACGGTACTCCCGAGACGCGTGGTCATGCCTGCATATACCCGTTGACATGGCTTCGCACACGTCACGGCCGGGGCGGCCGCGGCGCGGGGACCCCGCTGCGGGCCGCCGCGGGCCGTGTGGCCGAATGGTTCCCGGTCGGTATGCCGCGAGCGGGGCGGGGCCGCGACCAGCCGTTTGCCGGACTGTCGGCGCGGTGGTTTAGCGTCCGGTGTCTTCGACAGGGAGGTGGCCGTCCACATGGGATGGTTGGTGGCATCGGGTGGCTATGAGGTCACCCTGCGCGGGAGCGATCTGGTCGCCCGCAACGCCAAGGGCAAGGAGCTGAAGTCGGTGCCGTCGGCGCTGCGCGACGACCCGGTCGTGACCGGGCTGCGGCAGCTCACCGAGTGGCTGGGCCGGCATGAGGCGCAGTGCCGCTCCGACATCGAGCGGTGGATGGTCCGCTCGCTGCCGGTGCCCGTCGCGGTGCTGGCCGACGTGTGGGCCGACGAGACCTGGCGCGCGGCGCTGACCGACCTGGTGGTCGGGGTGCTCGACGACGACGGCGCGTTCGACCCGGACGAGGTCGGCTTCCTGCGCGACGCGGCACCCGGGCAGATCGGCATCGTCAACCTCGACGGCGACACGGTGCGGCTGCCCGCGCAGCGGGTGGTGATCCCGCACCCGGTGACCCTGCCCGACCTCGACGACCTGCGCGAGTTCGCCGCCGACCTGGGCGTTTCCCAGTCCGTGGACCAGCTGTTCCGGCAGATCTTCGTCCGCCCGGCCGATGCGGATCCGGCCGCTCGGCGCGTCGCCGACTACTCCGGGGGCAAGTACGCCGAGCTGCGCCACCTGACCGCCCGCGCCACCAAGCTCGGCTACCCGGTGCGCGGCGGCAACGCCGTCTGCCGCGTGTTCGAGGGCGGCGTGACGGTCGAGGCGCGCTCGTGGGTCGGCTCCGACGACCCGTACTACGAGACCGAGACCGGGGACCTGGTCTTCACCGACCGCAACGGCACCGCGCTGACGCTGGCCGAGGTCGGCCCGGTCGCCTGGTCCGAGGGCACCCGCATGGCCGCGGCCCTGTACGCGGGGCGCGTCGTGGAGAAGGACGAGGACGAGGACTCCGCCGAGGACCAGATCGCGGACGCCGACGAAGACGACGACGAGGACTACGACGACGAGGACGAGGACTGACGTGAGCGAGCAGAACGTGACGCTGCTGGAGGCCGGGGCGGTGCTGCCGACCGGTTCGCCGGTGGCCAAGGACGACACCGTCGACGCGCTGACCTCGCGGTCCTACCGGCACCCGGTGCTGGGGGAGCGTGTCGTGGTGCGGCTGGTGCCGGGGACCATCGGCGCGGCCGAGGACCTGAGCATGGAGTTCCTCGGGTTCGACAAGCCGGCGCCGGTCAACGAGGTCGGCCTGGTCCGCCAGCAGGCGCTGGGCTTCCCGGCCTGGGCGCTGGTCCACGACCCGGCCAACGGCCACCACGCGCTGGCCCTGGTCAAGGAGATCGAGCGGCTGGCCCGGCAGGCGAAGTCGCGCATCGGCCCGGCCAAGGACGGCTTCAACGCCCTCGGCGAGCGGCTGGCCCGCGCGGTCCCGCACTTCCTGCCGACGTACTACGAGGAGGCGGGCCGGGCCTTCCTGGCCGCCGACAGCACCACGTACGCGGCGACGATGTTCGGCAAGGCGCGCGACGCCGAGCGGGCGTACGCGCTGCGCATCGACGAGGAGCGCCAGCACGCGGTGTTCCTGGAGTTCGCGCTGGCCGGCGCGCTGACCGCGAAGGCCCTGTCGCAGCACGCCCGGGAGCTGGCCGCACGGTGCACTCCGGCCGACGCGTACGAGCGCTTCCTGCGGCTGTGCGTGGAGCGGACCCTGGGCGGGCTGCCGCCGTACGCGCAGATGCACGTCGACCTGCGCCGCCTGGCCAAGGCCGCCAAGCTCGACCAGGGCGAGGCCGACCGGCAGGTGCTCGCGCAGCTGCTGTCCGCCCCGTCGCTGTCCCGCGCGCCCGAGGGCTTCTGGACGGCGTACGCCGCCGCGCTGGCCGCGCTCGCCGCCGCCGACCCGGCCCTGCGCGGCCGCCTGCTGGGCATGTTCCCGCAGAACGTCACCGACGAGGTGTGGCTGGACGTGCTGGAGCGCGCCGGGGCGACCGCCGCGCTCACCGAGCCGCAGGGCACGGTGCCGTTGGCCGCCGAGTCGCCCGACGGCCCGGCGGGCTGGCTCGGCCGGTTCGACGTGCACCGCCAGCGCCGGGGCTGGCGGCAGAGCGGCCGTTCGGTCCACCTGCTGGCCCTGCTGGAGCGCATGTCGGGCCGGTTGAAGGCCGACGGGCTGCCGGTCGTGCTGTGCCGCCGGCACAGCGGCGTCGACCTCGACCTGCTCGACGCCTGCCTGGCGCTGGGCGTGCCGGTCGCCGACCCGGACGACGCCGCCCGCTACCAGGTGTCGCGCTGGCTGTCCGACGAGCGCGAGGGCCGCCGCGACCTGGTCGCCATCGCCGGCGACGACCGCTTCCTGAGCGCGCTTGCCGAGTCCGTCGAGCAGCACCTGCGCCCGAACTACCGGGAGACCGCGGGCGACCCCGAGCGGGTGCGCGCCGTCACGGCCGTGCCGGGCCTGCGCACCGCGGCCCACACCCTGCTCGACCTGATCGCCGCGGACACCGCCCGGCACAGCCTGCCCACGCTCGCCAAGCACCTGGACCGGCTGGCCCTGCTCGGCTGCCCCGACGGCGTCGCCGTCAACCCGGCCGCCGCCGAGCGGGTGCTCGGCCACGACGTCGCCGCGATGCTGGGCCGCTCGCTGCGCACCGGCCTGCTCGACGAGCTGGGCTGGCCCGCGCTGGAGGAGGCCGTCGCCCGGCTGGGCGTGACCGCCGCCGACAACGAGGACAGCCTCGCCATCGTCAGCCAGTACCCGTACCTGGTGCTGCGCCGCGGCGACCTGGTGCTGGTGCTCGGCGAGCACGGCGTCGAGCTGGAGCACATGCTGCGCATCCCCGCCGACCAGCGCCACTACCTGTGGCGGCTGGTGCTGCGCTACGTCGACAAGCAGCTGCTGGTCTGCTGGGACATCGGCCGCGAGCGGTCAGGCTACTGGAGCGGCGCGCCCGACGACGTGTTCACCGTGCCCGACAGCGCCTTCGACATGACCGACGCCATGTCGCTGCCGCTGCCCGGCGGCGGCCGCACCCTCGGCAGCCGCCCGCTGCACGTCGGCGACCGCAGCGAGCGGCACACCGGCCGGGTGCTCACCGACGGGGCCTCGTACTGGGTGATCCGGCACAACGGCGACAAGCTGGTGTGCCAGGAGTTCGACCCGGCCACCGGCGAACGCGGCCGGGCCAGCCTGCCCGCGTTCCTGGAGGACGGCGCGGCCGACGGGGAGTCGCTGGTGCTGCACCTGTCCCGGCTCGCGCCACGCGACCCGGCGGCCGGTGGGCAGAGCCCGCTGCTCGGCTGGCGGGTGCGCCGCCGCGCGGACGGCGGCCTGACCGGGCAGTCGACCGACGGCACCGCGTACACCCTGCCCGCCGGGGCGAGCGTCCGCGGCGACCTGTCCGGGGCGGTGCGCCTGCCGGGCTCCGACGCGGTCTGCGGCGTGTTCACCGCCCGCGACTGGCGGCGCAGCTCGATGACCCTGGCCGACCCCGAGGGCTGGCTGCTCGGCGAGTACTCGGTGCCGCAGGGCCCGTCGGCGTACGCCCGCGGCACGCGGCTGGTGCCCGGGGCCGCGTACTGGCACCTGCTGCGCCCGCGCGACGAGGCCGGTTCGGCGGCGCTGCGCGCGGTCACCGACGAGTGGTGCGCGGCGCTGCTGGGCGAGTCCGTCACGGCGATCGCCGCCGCGCAGGACGACGCCGCCGCGCAGGGGGCCCTGGTCGCACTGGTGGCGTCGCACCTGCCGCAGGTCACCGACCCGTCGCTGCGGGCCGGGATCGCCGGGCTGGTGGAGCGGGCCGCCGTGCACGTCACCCGGCTCGCCGAGCTGCGCGACCGGTGCGAGGGCAAGGCGGTCGAGGCCGCCGCGAAGCCGGCCGCGGAGTGGACCGGCGGCGTGCAGGACCACGTGCTCAGCCACGCGCTGTCCGGCCTCATCCGCTACTGCTACAGCCGTGGCGACAGCGCGGTGCGCCTGTTCACCGCGACCGGCGCGGCGTTCACCGCCGAGCAGGCGCCCACCGGGCAGCTCTACCTGGACGCCGACGACGACTGGTTCGACGCGCTCGGCATCCTGCCCGCCGCGATGTACCGCGCGGCGAGCCCCGTCACCAGCCCCGAGCACCGGGCCGCGCTGGTGGAACTGCTCGGCGTCGTCGCCCGCAGCGGGCTGCTCACGCCGGGGTCGCGGCTGCGGCTGGTCGACCTGAAGGCCGACCAGCCTTTCGACGAGGACGGCCTGCCCGGCACGGTGCTGACGTTCGGTGCCCGCCGGCTGCTGGTGCTCTCCGCCGACGCCGACGACCGCGAGGTGAAAGGGCTGGAGTACGCCCCCGACGGCGTGTTCGGGGCGCTGCTCGGCTACGCCATCACCGCCGAGCGGATGCTGGACACCGCCGGGGCCACCCCCGACGCGATCGCCGAGTTCACCGGCCTGCTGGCCGCGAACGGGCCGATCGCCTGGCAGCCCGACCGGGTAGCCGCGCTGTCCGACGCCGCCGGGATCAGCCTCACCGAGGCGACCATGGTGCTGGCGGGCCTGCCCCAGCAGGCGTGGCACAAGCCGGAGTCGGAGTGGGTGCGCGAGCTGCTCGCCGTCGAAGCCGGTCCGGCTGCCGCCGCCGCGAGCCGGATGCGGTCGGGCAGCGTCGCCGCGACCGCGCGGATGCTGGCCCTGCTGCTGCCCGCCGACCTGGCCGCGTTGTGGCGGTCCGGCCCGGCGTCCGCGCAGTTCGCGGCCGCGTGGACCGAGCGGCACGGCGTACGCCGCCCGGTCCGCGACGACCTGATCGTCGCCATCGACAAGGCCGATGTGGACGGCTCGATGAACGCCTCAGAGCTGATCCACGGCATCGCCAACCCGGACACCTGCCGGTGGCTGCACGGCACCGTCGACGGCATCGACGACGACGACGTGTTCGTCGCGCTCGCCAAGTGCCTGCCGTGGCTGGTCTACCACCTGCCGGCCGACGACCCGATCCGGGCCGCGCTGCCGCGGGCGGTGGAGCTGGCCCAGGCCCGGCTGGCCGACCCGGCGCTGTCCCTGCCGGCCGGCTACGTCACCGAACGCAAGATCGACGCGCTGCTCGCGGCGACCGGCGCGACCCGGGTGAACGGCGCCGACGGCAGCATCTCGGCCGGGGCGGTGCTGCTGCCGCCGGACACCGGCTGGCGCGTGGTGCACGTGCGCCCGGCGCTGCTGACCGGCGCCGACGACCCGGTGCTGCACGTGCTGCGGGCCAGGCTGGACAGCCACCAGGACGGCGTCGACGCCGCGCTGCACGCGCTGCTCGGCGGCCAGCTCGCCCGGCTGGTCGGCTACCCGGTGCCGGCCGGGCTCGACGGGTACGCCCAGGACCCGGCCCGGTCCGTGCCCGACCTCGTCGCCCGGGTCGCGCAGGAGCGCGGGCTGCCCGCCGACGCGGCGGCGCTGTACCTGCAGCTGCTGGCGCTGCCCGACCCGACCGACAAGAACACGGCGCTGTGGACGGGCTGGAAGCCGGCCCGGCTGAAGGCGGCCCGTGCCGCGCTGGCCGCCACCGACCTCGTGGTCGAGGCCAAGCGGCCCCGGGCCGGACGCAGCCTGTTCCTGCCCGGCGGGTGGCTCGCGCTCAAGGCCCCGCACCTGCCGCTGGAGCGGTGGAAGCTGCCGCTGCTCATCGGCGGCGAGAACGGGGTGTCCGGCCTGGACATCGTGCTGCCGGTCGCGCCCGCGCCGCAGCTGTTCGCGCTGGCCTGGGACAGGATCACCGCGGGCGACGGACCCCGATTCGACGAACTGGTAACCGAGAGGCGCCGATGACCACCACCACGAGCGCGCGGCAGGTCGACCCTGCCGAGCACGCGTACGCCGGCGAGCTGGCGTTCCTGGCCGCGTACGACGGCGGGCCGCGCCCGCCCGGCTGGCGGCTCACCCCCCGGGCTGTGGTCACCTTCATCACCGGCAGCGACGGCCGCGAGTTGGAGCTGGCCAAGGAGGACCGGCGCGACGGCCTGCCCAACAAGCTGGTGATCCCGGCGAAGTTCGTCGGCGAGCGCGCCCTGGTCGAGCGGTGCGTGGTCACCCTCGCCGGGGAGCGCGGCCTGCTGCTGGTCGGCGAGCCGGGCACGGCCAAGTCGATGCTGTCGGAGCTGCTGTCGGCGGCCGTCTGCGGCAGCAGCGAGCTGGTCGTGCAGGGCACCGCGGGCACCACCGAGGACCAGCTGCGCTACGGCTGGAACTACGCGCTGCTGCTGGCCCACGGCCCGAGCAGCGAGGCGCTGGTGCCCTCGCCGATCCTGTCGGCGATGCGCACCGGCGCGGTGGCCCGCGTCGAGGAGATCACCCGCTGCCTGCCCGAGGTGCAGGACGCGCTGGTGTCGCTGCTGTCCGACCGGCGTATCGCCGTGCCGGAGCTGGCCGGCACCGACGGCGCGACCGTGCACGCCGCACCCGGCTTCACCCTCATCGCCACCGCGAACCTGCGCGACCGGGGCGTGTCGGAGATGTCGGCGGCGCTCAAGCGCCGCTTCAACTTCGAGACCGTCGGCCCGATCGGCGACCTCGCGGCCGAGACCGCGCTGGTCGGCAAGCAGGCCCGCGCCGCGCTGGAGCGGGTCAAGGCACCGTTCGCCGTCGACGACGCGGTGCTGGAGGCGTTGGTCACCGCGTTCCGGGACCTGCGCGAGGGCCGCTCGGTCGAGGGCTGGGACGTGGAGCGCCCGTCGACGGTGATGAGCACCGCCGAGGCCGTCGCCGTCGCGACGTCGCTGGGCCTGGCCCAGGCCTACTTCCCCGGCGACCGGGACGTGCTGTCGCTGCTGCCCGGCCACCTGCTCGGCGTGGTGCGCAAGGACGACCCGGCCGACGGCGCGAAGCTGCTCGGCTACTGGGACGGGGCGGTGCGCCGCCGCGCGGAGGACGGCGCGCGGCTGTGGCGGCGGCTCTGGGAGCTGCGCGATGTCCTCGGTGGCTGAGGTGACGACGGCGCTGGACGGCGACCCCACGGTCGCCGTCGCCGAGCTGGCCGGGCAGCGCGACCCGTTCCTGATCGGCGTGCGGCACCACTCGCCCGCGCTGTCGGTCGTGCTGCCCGAGCTGCTCGACCGGCACGCCCCCGAGGCGCTGCTGCTGGAGCTGCCCCCGGAGCTGGGCGAGTGGCTGCCCTGGCTGGCCGACCCGGACACCACCGCGCCCGTCGCGCTGGCGGGCGCGGTGGGGGACGCCGGTCTGGCGTTCTACCCGTTCGCGGACTTCTCGCCGGAACTGGCCGCGGTCCGCTGGGCGCACCGGCACGGCGTACCTGTCGTGCCGTGCGACCTGCCGCTGGCCGACCGCGCCTGGCACGAGCGGGAGCAGCCCGCCGCCGGGCCGGCCGGGCAGCGGCTGTCGCTGGCCGGGGCGCTCAAGGGCGCCGCGACCGGCCGCGCCGACGAGGACATGTGGGACCGCATGGTCGAGGCCCGCGCGCCGGGCGCGGACGCCGAGGCGGTACGCCGGGCGGCGCTGCTGGTCGGCTGGGCGCTGCGCCGCGACGCCGAGACCGGGGACGGGGTGTCCACCCTGGACCTGCGGCGCGAGGAGTACATGCGCGGCTGCCTCGCCGAGCACGCGGGCAAACGGGTCGCGATGCTGGTCGGCGCGTTCCACGCCCCGGCGCTGCGCGCGGCGGGACCGGCGAATCCGGCCCCGGCGGCCGCGAAGGTGGTCACCTCGCTGGTGCCGTACACCTTCGGGCTGCTCGACGCCCGGTCCGGCTACCCGGCGGGCATCCGCGACCCGCAGTGGCAGCAGTCCGTGCTGACCGCCGCGGGCGACCCGGCCCAGGTCGAGGCGGCGGCGCTGGCCGCCGTCGTGGCGGTGTGCGCCCGGGTGCGCGCCGCCGGGCACCCGGCCGGGCCCGCCGAGGCGCGCGAGGCCGTCCGGCTCGCCGTCGACCTGGCCCGGCTGCGCGGGCTGCCCGCGCCGGGCCGCGGCGAGCTGGTCGAGGCGCTGCAGAGCGTGCTCGCGCACGGCGAGGTGCTCGGCCGCGGCCGCGTCGTCGCCACCGCGATGGAACACGTGATGGTGGGGGACCGCCGCGGGCGGCTCGCCTCCGGCACCCCGCGCTCCGGCCTCGGGCCCGCGGTCCGTGAGCTGCTGGCGTCCCTGCGGCTGCCCGGCCCCGGCGACGCCGCCAAGGACACCCGCCTCGACCCGCTGCGCTCCGACCTGGACCGCCGCCGCGAGGTCACCCTGCAGCGGCTGGCCGCCTGCGGGGTCGGGTACGCCGAACCGATCGCCGGAGACGGCGGCGCGGGCGGCGTCGACGCCATCACCACCCGCTGGCGGCTGCAGTGGACCCCGCACACCGAGGCCGGCATCGAGGTCGCCGGGCTGCGCGGGGTCACCCTGGAACAGGCCACCGAAGGCGCGCTCGGCGAGCGCCGCCGCCGCGAGACCGCTGACGGCGGCCCGTCGGCGGCCGAGGTCGTCGAGGGACTGCACGCCGCCGCGGTGTGCGGGCTGCCCGCGCTGGCCGGGCGGCGGCTGGCCGAGGTCGCCGCGGTGGTGCCCGCCCAGGGCTCGCTCACCGCGGCGATGGCGGCCCTGGCCCTGCTCGACCGGCTGCGCCACGGCCACGTGCCGGGCCTGCCCGAACCCGACCGCGCCGCCGTCGCCGAAGCCGCCGAGGCGGTGGAGACCGCCGCCGTCCGGCAGATCGACGGGCTCGCCGGCTCCGAAGCCGTCGACGACGCGCGGGCCCTGGCCGCGCTCGCGCAGCGCGCCGAGGCGTCCGGGTCGGCGCTGCGCCTGGCCGACGCGCTGGCCCGGCTGGCCGCCCGCGGCACGCCGCTGATGGCCGCCGCCGCGGGCGCGGTGCGGGTGCTGCTCGGCCACGTCCCGCCGGAGGAGTTCGGCGTGCGGGTGGCGTCCTGGGTGGACACCGCCGGCACCGAGGAGGCCCGCCGCGCCCTGCAGGGGCACGTCAGCGGCCTGCTGGCCGTCGCCGAGCCGCTGCTGCAGGCTGCCGGGGGCGTGCTGACCGGGCTGCTCGACCGCGTCGAGACGCTGCCCGACGAGGCGTTCCTGCACCGGCTGCCCGCGCTGCGCGGCGGCTTCCACACCGCCAGCCCCGCCGGGCGCGACCGGCTGCTCGCGGTCGTCGACGAACGGCTCGGCGGGCACGACGTGGCCGACCTCGGCGACGTCGACGACCCGGACGCCCTGCTGGCCCGGCTGCTGGCCGACCGGGCCGGCCGAGCCGCACTGGTAGAGCTCGGCCTGCTCGCCACGGACCCGCCGGTTTCGGGCGTCGGAACCGCAGGACCGGACGGCTCCTGGGTCGGTGCGCCGCAGCTCGACGTGGTGACCGATGCGGACCGGGTGCTGGGCGAGGACGCTCGCGTCACCGCGCCGACGGGCCGGTCCACCGGCCAGGCGACGAGGCACGCGCCGAGCGGTGAGCTGTCGCCCGCCGACCGCTGGCGGCTTATTCTGGGCCGCGACCGCGCCGGCATGGGCGGCAAGGCCCGGCGGTACGCCACCGCGCTCGACGAGCTCTACGGCATGGGCCGCGGCGAGGGCGCACGCGAGGACCGCGGTGCGGGCGCGGGGCGCGAGCCGTCGTTCCCGGGCGTACGCGAATGGTCCGAGGAGCTGTCCGCGCTGTTCGGGCCCGGCGTACGCGAGGAGGTGCTGGCCGCCGCCGTGGAGTCCGGCCGCCTCGACGCCGCGCTCGAACTCGACCCTGACGCGGTGCGCCCCTCCATGGACCTGCTGCGTGACGTGCTGTCGCTGGCCGGCGGCCTGCCCGAGGCGGTCGTGGCCCGGCTGCGCCCGCTGGTGGCCCGCATCATCGCGGAGCTGACCAGGGAACTGGCCACCACGCTGCGCCCGGCGCTCAACGGCCTCACCACGCCCCGGCCCACCTCCCGGCCGGGCGGGCGGCTCGACCTGGCCCGCACCCTGCGGGCGAACCTCGCCACCAGCCGCCGCGAACAGGACGGCCGGGTCACCGTGGTGCCGGAACGTCCTGTCTTCCGCACCCGCGCCCGCCGCGGCGTGGACTGGCGGCTGGTGCTGGTCGTGGACGTGTCCGGCTCCATGGAGGAGTCGGTGATCTGGTCCGCGCTGACCGCGTCGGTGCTGGCCGGGGTGCCCGCGCTGACGACGCACTTCGTCGCGTTCTCCACCGAGGTGGTGGACCTGACCGACCGCGTCGGCGACCCGCTGAGCCTGCTGCTGGAGGTGAAGGTCGGCGGCGGCACCCACATCGCGGCGGGCCTGCGGCATGCCCGGTCGCTGGTCACCGTGCCCGCGCGCACGCTGGTGGTGCTGGTGAGCGACTTCGAGGAGGGGTACTCCATGGGTGGCCTGCTGGCCGAGGTGCGCGCACTGGTGGAGTCCGGCGCGACCGTGCTGGGCTGCGCCAGCCTCGACGACGCGGGACGGCCGCGCTACTCGGTGGCGGCCGCGGGCCGGCTGGTCGCGGCGGGTATGCCGATCGCGGCGCTGAGCCCGCTGGAACTGGCCCGCTGGGTGGGGGAGCAGGTGCGCCGGTGAACCTGCGACCCGCTCCGCCCCTGCCCGCCCATGCGCGTGACGAGGAGAAACGATGAGCGACCTGCCTCCGGTCACCGCCCCGGCGCTGGCGGAGACGCTCGACGCGCTGCCGGGACGGTTGCGCAAGAAGGTCGACGACGCCGTGACCCGGGCCGCCGCCTGGCCGGTGTCCGCGGCCGACGGCCGGGTCACGGTCGCCGTCGACGAGGGCACCACGGTCACCCTGGTGCTGACCGGCGGCGTGGTGCGCACCGGGGGCGACGCCCGGTGCAGCTGCCTGCTCGCGCCCAACTGCCTGCACCGGGTTGCGGTGCTGGCCCTGGCCCCGGTCCACGACGGCCTCGACGACGAGCCGGAGGCCGGTGCTCAGCCGGAACCGGGAGCGAGCGGACCCTCCGCAACGGACATCGGGCTGTCGGCGATCGGCGAGTACCCCGCGAGCGGGGACGGTGGCGCGAGCGGTGGTCAGCCGGCCGCGACCGGCGCACGGACGGCGGGCCTGGCCAAGACCATCGGCGAGCAGCCAGCCGGGGGGCAGGTGCCCGGCGATGAGACCGGTGACGTGCCGGTCGTGCTCACGCCACGGCAGCGCGACGCGGCCGAGGGGCTGTGGCGGGCCGGGGCGGCAGTGCTCGCGGCGGGCACGTCCGGCAGCGGGCTGGTGCTGCGTACCGCCTTGCTGCGAGCCGTGCACGAGGGCCGCGCCAACGGCCTGCACCGCGCCGCAGCGGCGGGCACACGGGTCGCGGCCGGGCTGCAGTCGCTGCGGGAGGCGCGGCCGCAGTTCCGGCTCGCCGAGCTCACCGACGACCTGCGCGAACTGCTGACCGTGTCACATGGGCTGCGCGCGCCGGGCCGGTCCGGCGGCACGTCCGCGGACCTGCTCGGCGTGGCCCGCCGCGGCTACGACCCGCAGGCGGGACTGCGCCTGTACGGCCTGTGCACGGTCCCCGTCGTCGCCGAGTCCGGGTATGCGGGCACGGCCACGTATGTGGTGGACCGCGATGGTCGGCTGTGGACGGTCACCGACGTCGCCCCGGGCGGCGCGGACCGGGCAGCCCGCTCCGGCGACACGGTGGTGGCGCTGGGCGAGGCGGGGTTGTCCCACCGCGAGCTGACCCGCGCCGGCATGATCGTCTCCGGGGGCACCGCCAGCGCCTCGGGCCGGCTGGGCGCGGGCAGGTCGGTGCGCGCGGTGCGCGCCACCGGCGCGGCCTGGACCGAGCCGCCGCTGCGGGCACTGTGGGAGCAGCCGCTGGCCGAGCAGGTCAGCCGCGCCTTCGCCGCGCTCGCCGAGCCGGTCGGGGACCGGGTGGCCGGATCGGACCTGGTGTTCCTGACGGTGCGGCTGCGCGGCGCGGCGACCGGGGACGCGGTGCTGGCGGAGACCGCCGACGGGGCTCCGGTGCTGCTCACCGTCGCCGATGACCACCCGGAGCTGGCGTACCGGGAAAACCTGCGGCTGCTCGGCGCGGCCGCTGGCCTGGAGCTGCTGGTGGTGGGCCGCCCCGACCCGGGACGGCGGGCGACCGTCGAGGCGCTGTCGATCGGGCTCGCGCCCGGCACCGGTGACGGGCTGCGGCTGCCGCAGTCCTGGGCCGGTCACGCCGATCTGGGCTACGACCGACTGCACCGCAGCCAGCTGCTGTCGGGGCAGCAGCCGGCGGCGGTCGCGGGCCGCCCGCCCACCACCGGTGATCCGGCACTGCAGTTGCTGCGCCGCCATCTGGAGCGGGTGGTCAGTGGCGGCCGGGCCGTGCACGCGCTCGCCGACACCCAGGAACGCAGGCTGCGGCAGGCCCGGCTGGATCTCGGGGCCTACCTGCTGGCCTCGGTCACGGCTGCCGCCCGCCACCGGCCCCGCGACGTCTTCGGCCGGATCACGGTCGACGACGGCGACGAGTTCGCCCGCGCGTGGCTCGCCGCGGCCGTGTACGAGAGAGCGGCGACGCAGGCCCTCATCGAGGCCTCGTGGCCGGCGTGAGACACACCGTTCGGTCCGGGGTCTGCCGACCGCAGCTCGGGGAGGGGATACTTGACAGCAGCGGGAGCCGACGGTCGCCGGCAGGCCCGGGCCCGATTCCGGGGCTCGGGGCGCCGCCGTCGGACTGCGCGCGGGAGGAGTCCGGCCGTGGCTGACAACATCGAACTGATCATGCGATTTCACCCGGTGGGCGGCGAGGACGTGGCGCTGCTGAGTTCCGACTTCGCCGGTCCTGATGAGGCGCTGGAGACGATTGCCAGGGCCCTGGACGAGCGGCGTGGTCTGGTCCTGTCCCGAGCCAGGTACAACCGCGAGGCGAGCGAGAACGGTGTCGTCATCAACCTCGCCAACGTGGTGTCCGTGCGCGTCTCGAAGACCGACAGCGACACCACCGGTCAGTACCTCTGAGCGGCGGCGCCGCCGTCGGCGCGTTCACTGCGGTAGCTGTGCCCGCAGCCGGTCGAGAGTGCGCTTCAGCAGCCGGGACACGTGCATCTGGGAGAGCCCGACCTCGGCGGCGATCTCTGACTGGCTCATCCGGGCGTACACGCGCATGGCGAGGATACGGCGCTCCCGCGGCGCGAGCCCCGCCAGCACGGGCCGCAGGCACATGCGGTCCTCGACCGCGGCGTAGCGCTGGTCGATGTCGCCGATGCCGTCGATGAGGTCGAGGCCCGTGCGGCCCGCCGGAGACGTGTTCAGCGAGAGCACGCGGTATGCGTGCCAGGACTCCAACGCGGTCAGCACATCGGCCAGCGCGACATGCAGGTGGTCGGCGATCTCGTCGGCGGTGGGCGTGCGGCCCCGCTGCTGGCCGAGCTCGCGGGCGGCGGTGGCGACCTGAGGGCCCAGGTCCTTGACCGCGCGCGGCACCCGCATACCCCACGTGGCGTCGCGGAAGTGCCGCTTGAGGGCGCCGAGGATGAACGGCACCGCGTATCCGGTGAAGGGCACCTGCTGCGCGGGGTCGTATCGGTCGACGGCCTTGATCAAGGCGAGGGCGGCGACCTGTGCCAGATCTTCGACGAGTTCCCCACGTCCGGCGAAGCGCCGGGCGAGCCGGCCGGCCATCGGCAGGTGCTCCTCGATGACCCGGGCGCGGATGCGTGCCCGGTCGGGGTGGTCGGGTGGCAGTTCGTCGCGCAGTTTCAGCAGGTGCTCGGCGCGTTTCGGTGCGCGCTCGGCGGAGACGGTCATACGGATCAGCGCCCTGGTGACTGGAGGCAGCGGTGTGCCGGCTGAGCCGGCAGCCTCTGCTGAGGCAGCCGGTGTTGCCTGGTCACGACCGCGGGGTCTGGGCGGCGTGGATGACTGTCCCGGCACTGTCGCCAGTGCCGGCCGGATCGGATGTTCCTCCGATGCGTCTGCTCAGCCTACGCCGCCGTCCGTACGGCGCAAGGGGATCGACGCATGCGTGGGGGCCGCCGGCTGGGTGAGCCACAGCTCCTCCGACCCGTCCACCACCGTCCGGGCCAGCTCGGACAGCCGCCGGTTGCTGCGCCGGGCGGTGTCGCGGAGCAGGTTGAACGCCTCGTCCATGTCGACGCCGCGACGTTCGGCGATGACGCCCTTCGCCTGCTCGATGATGATGCGGCTGTTGAGCGCGGTCTGCAGCTGCTCGGCCAGCGTCTCGTGGTGGCGGATGGCGCGGGCCTGCAACAACCCGATCGTGGCCACGTCGGCCAGTGCCTGTCCCAGCTGGATCGTACGTTCGTCGAGCGCGCCCGGGACGCCGCCGAAGAGGTTCAGCGCGCCGATGAGGTCGGCACGCAGCCGCATCGGCAGCGCGTGGACCGACGCGAACCCGCTCTGGCGGGCCTGGGCGACGAAGCGCGGCCAGCGGTCGGCGGCCGTGGACAGGTCCGCGACCGCGACCGGACGACCGGAGTGGAAGCACTCCGGACACGGTCCCTCGTCGGTCTGCAGTTGGAGCAGCTCCAGCAATCGGGTCTGCTCGGTGGACGCGGCGGCGACCCGCAGCGCGCCGCGCTGGTCGGTCAGCAGCACGCCGGCCGCCGCCACGCCGAGCACCTGAGCGCATCGCACCGTGACCTGATGGAGGAAGTCCATCAGGTCGAAGTCGTCGACCAGCGTGTCGGCCAGCTCGACGAAAGCCTCGGCCAGCTGTCGCTCACTCATGCGTGCTCCCTCCCCAACGATAGTCCTCGACGCAGGCGCCGGACCTGGACGCTCATGCCATCTCCTCGTCACCCTCATGGCTTTCCAGCGGCGGGTCGGGCTCGAACCGCAGGCGCCGTTCCACGACGTCGCGGGCGACATCCCCGAGCCTGCGGTCATGGGCGTAGGCATAGGCGCGGAGCCGGGCGAATGCGGCCTCGGCGCTGGTCCCGATCTGCGCCACGATCATTCCGGTGGCCTGGTGCACCTGCGCCTGATGTGCGGTCGGGTCAGCGCGCTGCCAGGCCAGCTCGGCCGTATCCGGCCGCTGCCCGGCTGCGTCGTCGATCACCATCAGCGCGGTGGCCTCGGCGAACGCCAGGGCGTCGGCGAGTTCGTAGGCGCTCATCGCACCGGGCCGGGCCCGGTACAGGTCGAGCACGCCCAGCCGGATCGCGCCGATCTGCAGCGGAAGGGCGAACACGGCCCGCGCGCCGCTGTCGAGGGCGGCCGGGGTGAACACCGGCCAGCGGGCCAGGCTCTCCGCCGAGCGCAGATCCAGCGCGAGCACCGGTCCACCCGCGGCGAACGCGTCGACACACGGGCCCTGCCCGTAGGTCAGCTGCCACTCCTCCAGATCGGCGGCCACCCGGTCCGAGGTGTGCACGACATCCCGGGCGGCGGCACTGGTCATGATCGTCACGCCGGCCCCGTCGACGTTGACGCCGGCCACCGCCGCGGCGCAGATGTGCGCCAGCGTTGCCGGGGCCCCTTGCGTCTGCTTGCCGACCTGGGCCCAGACGCGCATGGTGCGCTCATTGAGCATGGCCGACCGCACCGGTGGGTGACCTGTTCAGGCTCTCGGCCTGCCATGCGCTTGCCCGCGCCCACGGCGATCGCACAGCGGCACCGGCCAGGATGTTGGTGCTCACGGGGCCTCCCAGAATCGACGTACATGGACGTCGCCGAGGTCCGGAGCCAACGTATATCACCGAGCCTACGCCGATCCTCAGCCGGAGAGCGGACGGCGTGCGCCGTGTGGTCACGCGGCACGCCGGTCGACGCGGTCGGCCCTGTTCAGGGTGCAGGCCGCGGAGGCCGGCTACGCCGCGAGGATGGTCTGAGCGTGCCTGTCGTCGGCTGGATCGGCGGCGGCGGCCATGGCGCTGTCCGCCGCGGCGGGGGTGGCGGTGGGCGGCACGACCAGGAGGTCGATCTGGTCGTCGTGGTCGGTGATCGCGATCGCCAGGGCGCTGTCCTGGGAGGCGAACCATCCCATCCGGACGGTGCCGGACCCGGCCGGCAACCGGCGGGCGCCGCCGCCCCAGGTGCTCCTGCTGAGCATGACGTGCCGGATCGGACCGTAACGCGCGACCAGCGCCGTCACGAGGCCGGGCACCTCTGCGGCGGCGTCCCAGGAGCGCGGCCACCAGCCGCCGTCGAGGACGGCCCGATCGGCCCTGGTGAGAGCGAGCACCAGCCTGGCCGGCTCGGCCGCGGTCTCGGTGTTCGGAGCGGCGATGGTGAGCGGGGCGTCAGCGAGCATGATCAACCGTCCTGTCCCGGGCCGGCCACTTCGATCATGCGGTTCAGGTCCCGGCTGGAGTGAGAGGTGCGATTCCGCTGCCACCGAGGTCCTGAGCGACACAACTATTCTACGCCGGTACGGCCTGGCCGGGCTCAGTCGAGGCGCAGCAGTTCCTCCAGGCTCACCGCGGGCACACCGGTCAACCGCTCCACGGTGCCGGTGGTGGAACCCAGCTCCCCCCGGGCGATGGCCAGGTAGGTGCTGACCCACGCCTCGACCTGCCAGCCGGGGGCGTCGTAGACCGCCCGGGACGCGTACGCCTCCTCGGGGGTCTCGTCGTGGAAACTCGTCGGCCGTCCGGTCACGAACGTGATGATCTCGGCGACCTGCTCCAGCGTCAGCGCCTGCGGCCCGGTCAGCTCGTACGTCTGCCCGTCGTGGCGGCCGGGCTCGCGCAGCACCAGCGCGGCGACGGCGGCCACATCGCTGATGGACACCCCGGCCACCCGGCCCTGCCCCGCCGGGCCGCGCAGCACCCCGTCGCGCCCGGCGAACAGCGGCAGCATCTCCAGGTAGAGGTTGTTGCGCAGGAACGTCCACGCCAGCGGTGTGTCCCGCAGATGCTGCTCGGTGGCCCAGTGGTCGCGGGCCAGCGTGAACGTCGCGTCGGGCGCCGCGCCGTAGAACGACGTGTACACCAGCCGGCGCACCCCGGCCGCCACGGCGGCGTCGATGAACCGGCGGTGTTCGTCGACCCGCTCGGCGGACTCCGCGCCGGAGACCATGAACAGCGTGTCGACGCCGGTCAGCGCGTCGATCGCCGCCGCGCGATCGCCATACGCCGCGCGGCGGACCTCCGCGCCGGGCAGTTCGGGCGCGCGGGACGGGTCGCGCACCACGAGGCGCTGGGGCAGCCCGGCCTCGGCCAGGCGGTGGGCCACCTGCGCGCCGAGCCGGCCGGTGGCCCCGGTGACGGCGATCATCGCCTCGGACATGGCCTCTCCTGCCTGCTGGGGTGTTTTCTCATGGTATGCGGACCCGCCGCGCGACGGGGCTGGCGGCGCGACGGCGGCGACCGCGAGGATGTGACCGTGACCTGGTCCACCGCAACGGATGTCCGTGACCTGCTCGACGCGGCGGGAGAGTTCCTGCGCACCCGCCCGGTCGAGCACACGGCGCTGCTCACCGAGGCCGCCTACCTCCAGGCGCGCCCCAGCACCGCTCCCGACCAGCAGTACGGCTGGTGGCGGGGGGCCGACGGCGAGGTCACGGGGGCCTTCCTGCGCGCGCCGGGGCACGCGCCGATCCTGTCCCCGCTGCCCGACGGGGCGATAGCCCGCCTGTTCGACGCGCTCGGCGAGGTGGACGCGGTGGGAGTGGACGGCGTCGTGGCCGACCGGGTGGCGCGGGCCTGGCGGGCCGCTCGCGGCGACCGGCCCGTCGAGCGTTCGCGCATCACGCTGTACCGGCTGGATCGGTTCACACCGCCCGCACCGCCGCCCGGTCGCGCCCGCGTCGCCGGGCCCGCCGACCGGGATCTGCTCCTGGCGTGGTTCCACGAGCTGATGGCCGCCCACCCGGACGATCCCAGCGAGGCCGCGTACGTCGTGGACGACCCGCTCGACCACGGCGGCATCACGCTGTGGGAGGCAGCGGATCCGCAGGGCGTGGTCCGGCCGGTGGCGATGGCGGGCCGCAGCAGGCTGGTCGCGGGGATGGTCCGGCTGAGCGCCGTCCACGCGCCGGGCGGCGACGACGCCCACGCCGACGCGGTGTTCGCCGCGGCCTGTGCCGCCGCCCGGCAGATCGCCGACCACGTGCTGGTCTTCGCCGGCACCGCGGTCGCGGGCGCGAAGTATCGGGCACTGGGCTTCCAGCCCACGCTGGACCGCGTGATGCTCGGCGCCCCGCCCGCCGCGGGACCGTCCTGAGCTGCCCTGCGCGGACTAACATGGTGGGTGAGGCCACGATGACCAGACAGAAGCCGGACGGCACCCACGACCATCCGTACAGCGCGCTGAACCTGCGCCTGGCGCTGGCCGGGTTCGGCCTGGTGTTCGCGGGCGTGCTGGCGGTGATCTCGTTCGCCTTCGGACTGAGCTGGCTGGGCTGGCTGAGCGTGCTGCTGATGGCTGTCACGGTCGTCGACCTGATCGTGATCACCCGCCGGCGGCGGCAGCGCCGCCGCGAGGACCACGGCGCGCCGCACTCGCTTTTCGAGTGAGCCGTCCGTGCGAAGCAGACCCCGGTGAAGCAGGCTGCCGAGCAGGTCAGGCGGCATAAGATCGAGACATGATCAACGGTATGCATGCTCTGATCTACAGCACGAACGCCGACGCCGACCGCGCCTTCTTCCGGGACGTGCTCGGCTTCCCGCACGTGGACACCGGCGAGGGCTGGCTGATCTTCAAGGCTCCGCCCGCCGAGATCGCCTTCCACCCGGCCGAGGCGCACACCCGCTGTGAGCTCTACCTGACCGTGGACGACGTCGAGTCCACGGTGGCGCAGTGGGGCGAGCGCGGACTGGAGATCATCGTGGCGCCGACCGTGCGCGAGTGGGGCACCGAGGCCGTGGTACGCCTGCCCGGCGGCGCGACCCTGGGCGTCTACCGGCCCACCCACGCCACCGCTTACAGCGCCGCCTGACCCGCGCGCCGCGCGCACGGGCCCTGGCTCAGTCCGGGGCCCAGGCCGGGTCGCGGCCGAACGCGGCCAGCAGCCGGTCCTGGGCGTCGGAGCCGTCGGGCAGGTCGATCCGCGGCCCGATGGCCCCCGCCCCGCGGTAGGCGTGCTCCTCGGTGTCGAACCAGTCCGCGACCACCTTCACCGCCTGCGGGTCAAGTTGCGGGTCCACGCCCAGCGCCACGGCCAGGTCCCAGGCGTGCACCAGATGGTCGGCGGTGAGCTGGTAGGCGTACTCGCTGGCGGCGGTGTCGCCGAAGGACAGATGCACGATGCGGTCCATCGCCCCGGGTGCGGTCACCGCGGCCTCCGCCTCGCGCGCGGCGTCGGCGGCCGCCGCGACCGGGTCCGCGCCCAGCAGGTCGCCGGCGAACCGGTCACCGACGTCGTCGACGGTCGCCCCGGCGAAGATCGGCACTGTCCACCGGTCCTCGCCCACCAGATGGTTGACGAGCGCTCGGACGTCCCACTCCGGGCACGGCGTGGGCGACGACCACTGCTGCGGCCGCACCTGCGCGACGCGGTCGGTGAACTCGGCCAGACTGGCCCGGTAGCCGTTCAGCAGGTCCATGGCATCCACCTCGCCAAGCAGTATATGCAGGCCGAACGTGCCGAGATCCGGCTTCGGCGACCCGGGCGGCCGGGTGGGACGTACCGTCGGGGGGAGGGGAGGTCCGCCATGTTCGTTCAGGTCATTCGCGGCCGTGTGGCCGATCCTGAGGCGGCCCGGGAGGCTTTCGACGGCTGGGTCCGCGAGCTGTCGCCCGGGGCGGACGGCTGGCTCGGCACCACCGGCGGGGTCACCGCCGACGGCCGGCTGGTGGTGCTCGCCCGGTTCGCCTCGGCGGAGGCGGCCCTGGCCAACAGCAGACGGCCCGAACAGGACCGCTGGTGGCGCCGGACGGCGTCGCTGGTGTCCGACCCGACCTTCCACGACAGCGCCGACGTGCGCGGCTACCTGGCCACCGGCTCCGACGACGCCGGCTTCGTCCAGGTCATCACCGGCCAGACCAGCGACCCGGACAAGATGATGGACAGCGTCGTACGGCTGTCGGCCAGCCTGCGCCAGTTCCGCCCGGACCTCATCGGCGGCACCGTGGCGCTGCACCACGACGGCACCTTCACCGAGGCGGTGTACTTCACCTCGCTGGAGCAGGCGCGGGCCGGGGAGCAGCGGCAGCTGCCGCCCGAGCTGCAGGGCGCGCTCGACCGGGCCGAGGAACTGACCTCCATGCTGTCCTATCACGACCTGACCGAGCCCTGGCTGTTCTCGCCTCGCTGAGGGTCGCGCCCGCACGGTTGGGCACCTACCATGGGCCCGTGATTTTCGAGCAGGGTCAGCGCATCGTGTTCATCGGCGACAGCATCACCGACTGCGGTCGGCGCGACAGCGCCGCCCCGTACGGCGACGGCTACATGAGCCTGGTGCGGGCGTTCGTCACCGCCGCCCGCCCCGACCTCGGCCTGAGCTGGGCCAACCGCGGCGTCAGCGGCGACACCGTGCGCGACCTGGCCGCCCGGTGGCAGGCCGACGTCGTCGACGAGCGCCCCGACTGGCTCAGCGTGAAGATCGGCATCAACGACGTCTGGCGCTTCTTCGAGAACCAGCCCGACGCCGCGGTCCCGCTCGACGAGTACACGGCCACCCTGCGCACACTGCTGGCAACGGCGGTCGAGCGCACCGGCTGCCGGCTGATCCTCGCCGACCCCTATCTGATCGAGTCCGATCACGACGATCCGCAGTACGCGATGACCGGCGACTACGCCGCGACCGTCGCCGCGCTGGCCGAGGAGTTCGGCGCGCTGCACGTGCCCGTGCAGGCCGCCTTCGACCGGGTGCTGACCTCGACCCGGCCCGCCGACTGGGCCCACGACCGCATCCACCCGAACCTGGCCGGCCACGCCGTCATCGCCCGCGCCTTCCTCGACGCCATCGGCTGACCTGCCCGCCCCGCCGCCGCGCATGATCATCCGATTTGCCTGGCACCTGGGCGAAAAGCGGTCCAAGATACGCCCGTTTGCCGGGCAAGTCGGATGATCGAGACCGTCCGAGACGTGTGGTGCATGGGTAGGGTGCGCGTATAGGTGCGTATGCGGTCGGGGCGCTGTCGGCGCTGATCCAGGTCGTGGCGGCGGTCGCGGCCGGGTCGCTGCTGGGCGCGGGGTGGGCGGTGTTCGCGGGGGTGGTGATCGCGGTCGTCGCGGTGCCGTACGGCTGGGCGGTCGGGCGGGTGCGGGCGTATCCGGCGAGCCCGCGCGGGGTCGCGCTGTTCGCGGTCGACCACAGCTGGAGCCTCGTGAACACGATCGCCGGGGCCGGCTTCCTCGCGGTCAACCTGGCCCGCGGGCATCACCTGGACCCGCCGCGCTGCTGCCACCGCGGCCGGATCGACCTGCACGAGCAGGCCATCCGGGGGTACGCCACCACGCTGGGCAACGTCATCTCCGGCGGGACCCCGGCCAACGAGCGTCACGAGGACCTGCACGTCCGCCAGGCGCGTCTGCTGGGCCCGCTCTACCTGCCGCTGGTCGGGCTGAACTACGCCCTGTTCAGCGTGCTGCCGGTGTGGTGGCTCTACCACGACCACGACGGCTACCCGATCACCGGACCGGGCCGGTACTTCACCCGCGGCGTCTACCTGCACGTCTGGCACGAGGCCTGGGCGTACCACCGCGACGTGCGGGACCGCTACGGCGACCTGCCCGTGCCCAGGCCCGGCCGCCGCCAGTCGCGGCGAGTCCACCGTCGGGCCCGCCTGCGGCGCAGACCTCATGATCATGGTGATCGCGATCACTCTACGACTGACAAAACTTGAAATCTGTCATCTGTCAGTCTTACTGTTCTGGGCATGGCTACCAACACCATGACCACCCGCTCGCTCGGCACCTCGGGCCCGCGCGTCTCCGCGCTGGGGCTGGGCCTGATGGGCATGTCCGACCTGTACGGCCCCGCCGACGAGGCGGAGAGCATCGCCACGATCCACGCCGCCCTGGACGCCGGGGTCACCCTGCTCGACACCGGCGACTTCTACGGCATGGGCCACAACGAGCTGCTGCTGCGCGACGCGCTCCGGGGCCGCAACCGCGAGAACGCCGTCATCAGCGTCAAGTTCGGCGCGCTGCGCGACGCCAAGGGCGGCTGGAACGGCGTCGACACCCGGCCGATCGCGATCAAGAACTTCCTCGCGTACACCCTCAAGCGCCTCGGCACCGACCACGTCGACATCTACCGCCCGGCCCGCCTGGACCCGAACGTGCCGATCGAGGAGACCGTCGGGGCGCTGGCGGATCTGGTCAAGGCCGGTTACGTGCGGCACATCGGGCTGTCCGAGGTCGGCGCGTCCACCTTGCGCCGGGCCGCTGCCGTGCACCCCATCGCCGACCTGCAGATCGAGTACTCGCTGATCTCGCGGGGCATCGAGCGCGACATCCTGCCCACCGCCCGCGAGCTGGGCATCGGCATCACCGCGTACGGCGTCCTGTCGCGCGGCCTGCTGTCGGGCCACTGGTCCCGCGAGCGGGCCACCGCCCCCGGCGACTTCCGCGGTCACCTGCCCCGGTTCGCGGGTGACAACCTGGACCGCAACCTGGCCCTGGTCGACGCGCTGCGCGAGGTCGGCCAGGACAAGGGCGCCAGCGTCGCGCAGATCGCCGTGGCCTGGGCGCTGGCCCAGGGCGACGACATCGTGCCGCTGGTCGGGGCGCGCACCCGGGCGCGGCTGGAGGAGTCGCTGGGCGCGCTGCCGGTGGTGCTGACCGAGACCGACCTGGCCCGGATCTCCTCGGCGGTGCCGGCCGGGTCGGTGTCCGGGGACCGCTATGACCCGCATTCGATGTCGGCGCTCGACAGCGAGAGGTAAGGTCTGCCCGTTATGGCAGATGCTCCGCTCACACCCGATCGCATCCTGGAAGCGGCGGAGGAGGCCCTCCGCCGCTTCGGACCGGCGAAGGCCAACGTCGTCGATGTCGCGCGCGCGCTGAACGTCAGCCACGGCAGCGTGTACCGGCATTTTCCCAGCAAGGCGGCGCTGCGCGGCGCGGTGGCGGAGCGCTGGCTGGCGCGGCTGTCGGAGCCGCTGGCCGAGATCGCGGCCGAGCGCGGCCCCGCGCAGCTGCGGCTGCGCCGGTGGCTGGAGGCGCTGTGCGACTCCAAGCAGCGCCGGGCGCGCGACGAGCCGGAGCTGTTCACCACGTACTACCACCTGGCGCTGGAGGCCGACGAGGTGGTCAGGGCGCACATCAACGCGCTGGCGGCGCAGCTCGGCGGGATCATCGCCGACGGGGTGGGCCGGGGCGACTTCGCGGTCGCCGACCCGTTCCGAATGGGCCGGGCCGTGTTCGACGCCACCAGCCGCTTCCACAACCCCGCGCACCTCGCGGAATGGAACGACCCCGAGATCAAGACCGAGTTCGAGGGAGTCTGGCTGCTGATCCTCAGCGGCCTGGGGGTGCCCCGCTGATCAGCTCTTCGCCGGGCCGCGCAGCTCCCACACCCGGGTGTGCTTGACCGTCACGCTCTCCAGCGCGAACGGGGTCGGCACGTCGTACGCGCCCAGCTCGCGGAACAGCGGCTTGGGCAGGAACGCCCGGTCGGGGTCGCCGACCAGCACCCGCGCCCCGTTCTTGGCCGCCCGGCGCAGGAAACCGGTCATCCGGTCGGCCATCGCCTGGCTGTAGAACACGTCCCCGGCCAGCACGACCTCGGCGTCGGCGGCGTCGCCGCCCAGGATGTCGGCCTGCTCCACGGACACCCGCACGCCGTTGGCGGCGGCGTTGAGGCCGATCGCGGCGGCCGACAGCGGATCGATGTCCACCGCGCGCACCGAGGCCGCCCCGGTCAGCGCGGCGGCCACCGCGACCAGCCCGGAGCCCGACGCCAGGTCCAGCACCCTCTTGCCGGCCGTCGTCTCCGGGTGGTCGAACAGGAAGCGGGCCAGCGCCTGGCCGCCGGCCCAGGCGAACGCCCAGAACGGCGGCGGCTGCTCGCTGCGGTACTCGCCCTCGGTCAGCTCCCACAGGCCGATCGGCTCGTCGGCCTGGTGCAGCTTGAGCTCGGGCAGGAAGGGCACGGCAGCGAGCGCGGCGTACGAGCGGACGAAGTCAGCGGCGGTGTCGGTCACCCTGGAAGTGTGCCGCCTGCCCGCCCCGGCCGCGCACGGCGGGGCGGGTGAGCCTGCCCACGGCCGTCACCAGGTCGTGATCGCCTCCTGCGGCTCGATCGTGATGGGGACCTGCGTCCCGTAGCGCTTGGGCAGCTCCACGCGGGCGCGTTCCAGGTCGGCCGGCAGCACGCCAACGGTGATCCCCGACCCGTCGTGCGTGGTCCCGGTCATGTTGATCGTGATTCCCTGCTTGTCCCAGTATTTCCGATCGTCCATCACCCGGTTCGCCAGCGCCTGCAGCGTGGCCTGGTCGTACACGGCGTCTCGCAGATAGATGCACTCGGTGCCGGCCTGCTGCGTCACGAACTCGTCGAACTCGGCGGACGGCACCCGGTAAACGATGCCGTAGCCCTTCTCCGGCACCACCTCGACGCCGGCGAACTGCTTGCCGAACCGGCCCTCGCCGGCCTGGCTGATGCGGGTCAGCGCGTCGTCGAGGGTGACGCTGGTCGGCCACATGGTCGACCCCGCGGTCTCGATGGGGCTGGGCGTGGGCCGGGCCATGGCGCAGCCCGGGGTGCCGGGGCCGTCCAGGGTCGGCGGGGCGGCCGCCTCACCGGCCTCCTTCTGGCCGGCGCAGCCCGCGAGAGCGGCGGCGATCAACAGCGCCGTGAGGGCGCTTCCGGTGAATCGAAAGCTGGTCATGAATGTCTAGACGCCGCGGCCGGGCCGCCGGTTGCGCCGGGGCGGGTTGCCCCGTTTAGCAGGGTATGACCCGAGTGGTGATCATCGCAGCGGCGGTGCTGGCGACGGCCGTGGCGCTGCTGTCGGCGACCGAGTCCGACAGCCGGCCGTGGCCCGGCAAGCCCGACCCGGCCGCCGTGGCCGTGACCGACCCCGCGGCGCCGGGGGAGACCGCCGTGTCGCCCGCCGCGCAGACGGCTGCGCCCGCCGCGCCGTACGGCCAAGGCCCGTTCGCCATGCCGGGCACGGCGGCCAGGGCCGGTCAGCCGATCGCGATCCACACCGCGGACCTGCCTGCCAACGAGGCGTCGGGCCTGGTGGCCAGCCGGCGGTACCCCGGGGTCTTCTACTGGCTGCGCGACGGCGGCGGCGCGACGGCACAGCGGCCGCGAGCCGCGCTGTGGACCATCCGGCTGGGCGAGGACGCCCAGTCCCATCCGGTGCGCCGCGGTGAGAACTTCCCGTTCGCGCAGGTCTTCGAGGCCCCCAACGCCGACTGGGAGGACGTCGTCGTCGACGACGACGACAACCTGTGGATCGGCGACATCGGCGCCAACGACTGCGTGAGCAGGCAGTACCTCTACCGCACGCTGGAGCCCGACCCGGACACCGACGACCCGTTCTTCGTGACCGCGAAGTATCCGCTGGCCTTCCCCGATCCGGCGCCGGGGTGCAAGACACGCAACGCCGAGGCGATGCTCTGGCTCGACGGTGAGCTCTACCTGTTCGCCAAGACAGCCAACTCCCCGGTGTACCGGGCGGTGCTGCCGGCCGAGCGCAACACCCCGGTCACCCTGCTGCCGGTGGCGAAGTTCGACTACAACGTCAGCAAGATCTCGGTCAGCACGGTCTCCGACGACCGCACCCGGCTGACCCTGGCCGGCCATTCCCGGTACTGGGTGTTCGCGGCGGACCCGGAGCTGTCCGGTGACGAGTTCCTGCGCAAGGCGATGAGCGGCAAGCCCGTGCACACCGCCACGTTCGCGTCGGCGGCCGGCAACGCCTCCGTGGAGGGCGGCAGTTACGTGCCCGGCACACACGACCTGCTGTTCGTCGCCGAGAACAAGGAGATCTTCCTGGTCCCCGACGGTTCCGTGCCCACCTCGGCCCGCTCCTAGATCCACCGACTCGCCTGGCGCCTGTGCGTATCTTGCAGCCGCATTCGCACAGGTGCCAGGCAAGTCCGGTGATTGAGGGCACCGGTGCGGCGGTCAGCAGCCGCAGGTGTAGTACAGGATGTCCCAGTGGTTGCCCTCGTCGGTGTAGAGGTTGCCCGCGCCGGAGCGGTACTGGTAGCCCCAGCCGGAGATGTAGCCGACGTAGGTGAAGTTGTTCTTGATGTAGTTGCCGATGCAGGTGTACTTGCTGATGTCGAGCTTGTAGCCGTTCCAGTGGCTGTACGTGCCGGAGGAGTGGCCGGCCTCGGTGCCCGCGGTGATGTTGATGGCGCAGCCGCTGGCGCTCTTCAGCGTCTTGATGCCGGTGATCGTCACCTGGCGGACGTTGGTGAACGAGGTGCACGTGGAGTTGTTGCGGTCGCTGCAGTTGCCGCTGGACGACCAGGTGATCCCGACGGCGCGCAGCTGGGCGGCGGCCTCGGAGTGGGTGAGGTACGTCGCGGCGTGCGCGGGGCTGGCGAAGGCCAGCACGGACGCGATGACGCCGGCCGCGACCACGGTGAGGGCCCGGGGTACGAAGCGGGACATGGGGGTGCTCCTGGGGGTGTTGGAGGTAAATGCCGTCCGCTGCGCAGCGATGGGAAGATTTTTACCACACATAGAAGAGTGACGCTAGATGGCAAAGTGTCACACTGGTCGTCGTGATCCGGTGTGGACGGCGACACCCGCACTCGTCCGATCGGGCCATTCACCTAGCAGCCTAGGACGCGCTGCAGGCGGTGCCGGGCTCCACGAAGCCACGGCGGCGGTCAGGCGGTCCGCGCCCGCATCGACCGGTCCAGGTCGCGCATCCGGGCGGTGACCAGGTCGACGACGACACGGCTGGCGGGGGACAGCTCGCCCTCGCGGTGCACCACGGCGAACGTCTCGTACATCGCCGGGCGCAGCGGGGCCCAGCCGAGTCCGGCGGGCAGCCGGTCGCCGAGACCATGCAGCACGCCGCGCCAGGTGACGGTGTCGGCCAGCCCGCGGGCCGCGATCTCCAGCGCCGTCTCGGTGTCCTCCACCTCGATCCGCGGGCGCAGCGGGTGGCCGGTGCGCTGCACCGCCTGGGCGAGCTGGCGGCGGGTGGTGTCGGTCTCGCGCCAGCTCGCGTCGGGCAGCACCAGCTGGGCCGCGGCCAGGTCGGCGGGGGTGATCCGGGCGTGCAGCCGGGCCGGGTCGGCGCTGACGTACACCAGCTCGTCGCGCAGCACCGGGGTGACGACCATGTTCTCGTCCTCGACCGGCAGCGCGATCACCGCCGCCTCCAGCCGGCCCTTGCGCAGGTGCTCCAGGACCTCGGCCGAGTTCTGCCCGACCAGTTCGACCCGCACCCCCGGGTGCCGCTGCAGCACGTCGGCGACCAGGTCGGCGGTGAGGTAGAACCGGGCGGTGCGAAACAGCCCGAAGCGCACTGTGCCGGTCAGCAGTTCGCGCACCGAGGCGACGGCGCGTCCCGCCTCGGCGACGGCGGCCAGCGCCGCGGAGGCGTGCGGTTGCAGGGCGCGGGCGGCCTCCGTCGGCACCAGCCCGCGCCCGACCCGCCGGAACAGGGTCGTGTCGAGTTGCTGCTCCAGCAGCCGGACCTGCTCGGAGATCGACGGCTGGGCGTAGCCGAGCACGCCCGCGGCGGCGGTGAACGACCCGTGCTCCAGGGTGGCCAGGAAGCAGCGGAGCTGATGCAGGGACAGCACGATTGAGGCCTCGGATGATCTATAGGAATTTCCTGTGGACAACGCTGGAAACCAAGGCTACCTCGATGGCTGAATGCGACCTACCGTTCTGTTCCATGACCACCACCGTCTCCGCACCCGCACCCGCGAGCACGCCGCGAGCCCGCTCGGCCCGCCGTGGCGCCGTCCTGGTGCTCGTCTCCGCGACCGGGTTCGGCATGTCGGCGGTGTTCGCCAAGCAGGCGTACGCGGCCGGATTCAACGTGCCGACCATGCTGTCCGGCCGGTTCGCGCTCGCCGCCGTGCTGCTGTGGGCCGTGGTGGCGTGGCGGCGCGCGCCGCTGCCCCGGGGACGGGCCCTGGCCGTCTGCGTCGGGCTGGGCGCGCTCGGTTACGCGCTGCAGGCGGGCTTCTACTTCGGGGCGCTGGCCCAGATCGACGCCTCGCTGACCGCGCTGCTGCTGTACGCGTACCCCGCGCTGGTGACCGTGCTCGCGATCACGCTGCGCCGGGAACGCCCGGACCGCCGCCGGCTGGCCGCGCTGGGCTGCTCGGCCGTGGGCATGCTGCTGATGCTCGGCGCGGGCGGGGTCGGCGGCGCGGCCGCCACCGGGGGAGTGCTGCTGGCGCTGGGCGCCGCGGTGGCGTACGCCCTCTATCTGACCGTCTCCGCCGGCCTGCCCGCCGGCCTGGACATCTTCGCGGTGACCGCGGTGGTGTGCACGTCCGCCGCGGTCAGCATGGTGGCCGCGGGCCTGGCCACCGGCAGCCTGCACGCGCCGGGGCATGCCTCGGGCTGGCTGTGGATCGGGCTGCTGGCCGTGGTGTCCACCGTCGTGCCGATCGCGGGCATGTTCGTCGGGGTACGCGACGTCGGCGCGTCCGCCGCCGCGATCCTGTCCTGCGCCGAGCCCGCAGTCACGGTGGCCACCACCGCCCTGGTCTACGGCGAGCGGCTGACCCCGGTGCAGGCCGCCGGCGGGCTGGCGGTGCTGGCGTCGGTCGCCGTGCTCCAGCTGCGCCGCCGGTCGGCGGCCGCGACCGCCGCGGCGGTATCCTGCGACGTCCCCTCGCCGACCGCCGGAGATGAGCACGTTCGTGAGACGCCTCGCCCCCCTCGCCGTCGTGGCGGCGCTGCTCGCTGGGGGCTGCGCTCCCTCCGCCCCGGCGGCGTGGGTTCCCGCCCCGTCGGCTCCGGCCGCCCCGTCCGCGTCGAGCGCCCCGTCACCCGCGGCGGCGCTCACCCCGGCGCAGAAGTTGACCGCGGTCCTCGTCACCGACGAGGTGCTGGCGGCTGAGCTCACCGAGTCCGGCACGGACCTGGAGCGCGCGTACGACGGTGAGCGCGCGCCGGGTTTCCCGGCCGGCACCGTCACCGCCTGCGGGACCCGGCCGGTGTCCGCGGCCAAGGACGCCAAGCAGGTCAAGGCGCACGTGCGGGCCTGGGTCGTCAACGGCACGGTGCTCACGCAGGAGGTGCACGTGCTGCCCCGGCAGCGGGCCGAGGACGTGGTCGCCAAGGCGGCGAGCATGCTGAAGGGCTGTGCGAGCTACGCCGACCACGGCGACAGCTACCGCCGTACCGCGAGTAACAAGATCAAGCTCCCTGCCGAGATGAAGGGGGCAGCCGCCTGCTTCGCGGTCTCCGGATCGGTCAACTGCTACGCCTACCTGGGGCGCGGCGGCGTGGTGACCACGGTGTCGAGCATGGGCGCGGACCAGCGGACCGCCGAGTGGTGGCTGGAACGGATCATGACGGCTGCCGAGCGCCGGCTGGAAGCGCTGCCCGCCTGATCCGACGCTTCCCGGGCGGTTGCGACATCGTGCGCGGCCTGGCACAAGCAGGTCAGCGTCTGCCCGCGCGACCTGTCTTGGCCCTGCTGCCTCCCGCACCGCCGCTAGACGCACGACGGCCCCGACCACCCGCAGGTGGCCGGGGCCGCGGCGTTAGTAAGGTGCCCTTCCACAACGCAGAGCGATGTGAGGGTGCCCTTCCTTTCCTAGACCAGGAAGTTGGCGAAGGCCCAGGGCTCGGAGTCGTCGCCGGTCTTCGGGCGGAAGTTGGCGAACGGCTCGTAGTAGGAGCTGCGGGGGGTCCAGTCGGTGTGGACCGACGGGACCGGGCCCAGGTAGGGGTTGGCGACGTCGAGGACGGCCTCGGGGTCGAGGTCGTCGGGGACGCACAGGCCCCGGTTCGGGTTGTTGACCATCCAGTAGACCGCGCCGAGGACCGAGGCGGCGACCTGCAGGGTGGTGGCGTTCTGGTGCGGGACCAGGGCGCGCGACTCGTCGATGCCGAGCTGCGAGCCGACCCACCAGCCGTTGAGTTCGTGGCCGAGCAGGAGCACGCCCAGTTCGTCGATGCCGCTGATGATCTCGTCGTTCATGATGCGCTGGTCGGTCTGCAGCGTGTAGCCGTTCATCTGGCACTCGTGCAGGCTGTTCAGCGCGGCGTCGGACGGCTGGTACGCGTAGTGCACGGTGGGGCGGTAGACCGCCTTGCCGTCCTCCCACACGGTCAGGTGGTCGCTGATGGTGAACGCCTCGCCGTGGCGCACGACCATGCCGATGATGGGGCCGCCCAGCGGCACCCAGGAGCGGACCTTGGTGGTGATGCCGGTCTGGGCGAGGCAGATCTGGTTCTGCGGCCCCGACTCGTGGGTGTACGCGTTGTCGGGCAGCGTGGGCTCGTGGGTGCCCCAGCCCATCTCGGCGGGCGCGATGCCCTCCTCGTAGAAGCCCTCGACGGACCAGGTGTTGACGAACTCGCCGACCTGCTTGGGCTTGTCGCTGACCTGGGTGTCGCGCTCGGAGATGTGGATCACCTTGGTGCCGGTGAGCATGCCCAGCGCCGCGAAGTCGCGGCCGGCCAGGGCCTCTTCGAGCTTGGCCTTGCGGGCCGGGTCGAGCGGCTTGGGCAGGCGCTCGGGCTCCTTGAGCATCGCGGTGGCGATGTCCATCAGGGCGATCTTGGCCCAGTGGCTGACCAGGCCGGGGTTCGCGCCGTGCTCGACGATCGCGGTGGGGCCGTCCTTCTTCCAGCCCTTGGCCCGCTCGCGCAGCTTCATGTGCCGGGCGTACAGCGTGCGCGACTGCGGGGTCGCGTTGAGCTGGTCGGCGTACGGGTCCCACTCCTCGACCGAGGTGTCGACGTAGAGGGTGCCGTGGCGCTGGCACCAGTCGATGATCACGCCGGTGTCGATGTTCCACGCCAGGTTGATCAGGACGTCGCCCTCGCCGACGTACTCGGCGAGCTTGGTCTCGATGTTCTCCGGGGTGATGCGCTCACGCACGTAGGTCGCGCCGGCGGCGGTGACCTCCGCGGCGGTGTGGGCGAGGTCCTCGAAGTCCATCACGGTCAGGCGCGTGAAGTCCATGTCGACGTGGCGCAGCAGCAGGGGCTGCAGGCACTGCGACACCGAGCCGCTGCCGAGCAGGAGGATGCGGCCGCCGAAGGCCAGCTTGGGGATCGTCGTCACGCGTTGTCTCCGATACAAAACGTTGCTAAAGGTGCAAAACCGTTGAATCCAACGGAAGAATACGTGGTGGTGTAGGCGCCGGTGCCGAGGATGTCGACGTAATCGCCGGGCTCCAGGTCCAGCGGCAGCCGGTAGGGCGCCTTCTCGTAGAGGATGTCGACGCTGTCGCAGGTCGGCCCGGCGAGCACGACCGGGCCGGTCGGCTCCCCGTCGCGGGAGGTGACCAGGCGGTACTGGATCGCCTCGCCCTCCGTCTCGGCCAGCCCGCCGAAGCGCCCGATGTCCAGGTAGACCCATCGGTGGTCGTCGTCGTAGGACTTCTGGGACACGAGCACGACCTGTGCCCGCAGCACTCCCGTGTCGGCCGCGATGAAGCGGCCGGGTTCGATCGCCAGCGTCGGCCGGTACGGGCCGAAGTGCCGCTCGACCGCCGAGTTGATCGCCTCGGCGTACGCCTCGATCGGCTCGACCGGCACCTGGTATCCCGCGGGGAAGCCGCCGCCGCAGTTCAGCAGCGTCAGGTGGATGCCGTGCTCGGCCACCTCGCGGAAGACCTGGGCGGCCTGCGCGATGCTGGGATCCCAGCGGGTGGGGTCGAGCTGCTGCGAGCCGACGTGGAACGACACCCCGATCGGCCGCAGGCCGAGTTCTCGGGCCTGGACCAGCAGCGACACCGCCATGTCCGGGGAGCACCCGAACTTGCGGCTCAACGGCCACTGCGCGCCCGCGCTGCCGGCCAGCAGGCGGCAGAACACCGCGGAGCCGGGGGCGTTCTCGGCGAGTTTGCGCAGCTCCGCTTCGCTGTCGAAGACGAACATGCGGACACCGCGATCGTAGGCGTAGCGGATGTCCGACGCCTTCTTGATCGTGTTGCCGTACGACAGTCTGCTCGGATCGGCGCCTTCGGAGAGGCAGAGATCGATCTCGGCGGGGCTCGCCACGTCGAACGAGGAGCCGAGCTGGGCGAGTTGCCTGATCAGCTTCGGCTGGGGGTTGGCCTTCACCGCGTAGAAGGCGGTCGTCTCGCGGAAGGCGCCGGTCAGGCGGCGGAACTGCTGCGCCGCGACCTTCAGATCAATGACCAGGTAGGGAGTCTCGCGCTGGTCGGAGTCGAGGAAGTCCTGGATCTCGCGGTTTCCTGCCGCGATCATGGTGACCAGGGTCTTGCCGTTGGTCATCGCCATCGTCTCGCTAATCCTCCAGTGAAAATGGTGAATGCGGCCCGTTTGGTGGCCGACGGTGGAGTCTAGGGCCAAATGGTGAACGGACCCCCATGGGGATGCCACGACGCACTGTGTTCATGCTCATACCCCGAGTGGGTGACGGCCGGCCCGGGACGTGCTCCGGGCCCCACCTACGGCGCCGAACAGCGCAGGTGGGGCCCGGTTGATCGATCAGGGTCAGGAAACCGTGATCTTGACGTCGTCCACGCCGGCCTCGACGAGGCTCGCCGTGGAGGTGTCGGCGGCGGAGATCAGGATCCGCACCGACTGGCCGGCGTACGCCGAGATGTTCCAGGTGCCCGACGCCCACGAGCCGTTGCGGTTGCTGGCCGCGCCCGCCTGGGTGAACAGCGTCGTGGTGCCGCCGCTGTGCACGATGGACACCCGGAAGTAGTCGGCGCTGGAGGAGTTCGAGCCGTGCGCCAGGTACCAGTTCAGCGACAGGTTGATCGTTCCGCTGCTCGGCAGGGTCACCGCCGGGGAGCGCACGCTGCTCACGCCGCCGTCGAGGTCGTAGTCACCCGCGGCGGTGCCGGCCAGTCGTCCGGTGACCAGGTCGTTGGTCCCCGAGACGGTGGTGCCGAGCTGCTTGGCGCCGCTGGAGTTGGTGTCGGCCGGGTCGCCGCGCTCCCAGGCGCCGGTGGTGGCGGTGTCGGTGGCGTTCGGGTTGGTGGTCCAGCCGGTCGCCGTCTCGAACGTGTCGGTCCACACCGTGGTGGCCGGGGTGCCGGTGGCCAGCGTCCACAGGGCGTACGCCGCGGCGTCGCCGGCCCGGTTCAGGATCGTGTCGTTGATGTTCGAGGGGTACGTGTCGCAGGACGAGTGGTAGCAGGGGTCGTAGTCCCCGGTGGTGCCGCCCCACTTGGTGACCTGCGAGGAGGTCTTGTTGGCGCTCGCGCCGGCCGCCACGCCCGAGGTCTGGATGCCGACCGCGTTGAACGAGGCGTCGTCGGAGCGGCCCGCGCCCTCGACGTTCTCCTCCGGGTTCAGGCCCGGGAAGTTCGTGTCGTAGTACGCCTTCAGGACCTGCCCGATGCTGGAGGTGATCCGGTTGATGAAGTAGCCGCCGTTGGTCGAGCCGACCATGTCGAAGTTGAAGTAGCCCTTGATCTTGGTGCGCTCCGCCGACGGCAGGCTGTTGGCGTAGAACTCCGAGCCGTTGAGGCCCTGCTCCTCGTCGGTCCAGAAGCCGAACCGCACGTGGTTGAGCATCGACGGGTTGGTCGCCGCCAGGGTCAGCGCGATCTCCAGCACGGTCGAGGAGCCCGACGCGTTGTCGTTGATGCCGGGGCCCGCCGCGACGCCGTCGAGGTGCGCGCCGAACATGTAGACGTTGTTGGCGTCGCCGCCCGGCCAGTCCGCGATCACGTTCGGGCCGGCCCCGCTGGTGCAGCCGGAGGTGCAGTTCTGCTTGACCACGGAGAAGCCCGCCGCGACCAGCTTGTTGTAGACGTAGTTCACCGACGCCGTGTAGCCCGCGGTGTTCGAGCGGCGGTTGCCGCCGTTGCTGCTGGCGATGGTCTGGAACTGCTGCAGGTGCGCCTTCACGTTGGTCAGCGAGATGTCCGGCGCGGCCAGGGCGAGTGCCGCGGCCCGCGCGGCGACGGGCGCCGGGGCGGCGGTGGCGGCCGTGGGCGCGGCCAGCGCGGTGCCCGCCAGGGCGAGCGCGAGCAGGGCGCGTGTTGCTGCGTAGGGTCGCAAGGGCTGACTCCTCAGGGGATCACGGGGTGTGCCGGGGGTTACCGGCAGGCGCAGACTAGCCATCGAACTGATTAATGCGAATAGATGGACGTACCGGTTAACCGTTCCGTGACCTGTGGTCCGCGCCGCGCTTAACGATCGTTCGGTTACCCTGGACCGGGCATGATCGTCATGGCGGAGGGGCGTGCGATGGCCGAGCCGGTCCTGACCTACCGGGGCGCGGTGTACCCGTGGCACTGCGACCACATGGGGCACATGAACGTCATGTGGTACGTCGGCAAGTTCGACGAGGCGACGTGGAACCTGTTCAGCACGCTGGGCCTCACCCCGGACTACCTCCGGTCGGCCTCGCGCGGCATGGTCGCGGTGGAGCAGCACATCGTGTACCAACGCGAAGTCTTCGCCGGCGACACGGTCACCGTGCACTCTGAGCTGCTGGAAGTTCGCGAGAAGGTGATCCGGTTCCGGCACGCGATGACCAACGCGTCCGGCGAGACCGCCGCGGTCACCACGCTGACCGGGGTGCACCTGGACACCGCGCACCGCCGCTCGTGCCCCATGCCCGCCGAGATCCTCGCCGCTGCCCGCGAACTGCTGCCCGCCGAGGGCGCGTGACCGGGGCGGTCAGGTCAGCGCGCGCGGCCCGCGCCGCCGGCCGGGTCACCGCCCTGGCCGCCGAGCAGCCGGTCAGGTGTGCCAGCGGGTGCGGGCGTCGGCCACGACGTCGGTGACGAGGCTGAGCGAGGCGAGGCCGTCGGCGGCGGTGAACGGCTCGTCGCCGCCGGCGCGCGAGCGCACCACCCGTTCGCACAGGTCCGACCACTGCGGTAGCACATCGGCGGTGTGCCGCGCCCCGCCCGTCTTGGTCGTCACCTCGCCGGTGGCCAGCGTGTGGTGCAGCCGGCCCGGCCCGGTCACCGCCCACAGCACCGGGTCGGGCGGGATCGCCAGGTCCGGTGGCAGCGCCGCGAACTGCGGGGTGGCCTGCTCGGCGAAGCCCGCCCAGTAGCCGGACAGGTTGTCCAGCAGCCACCGGCGCAGCACGTCGGAGTCGAGCGCCACCTCCGGCCGCTCGCCCAGGATCGGCAGGCCGTGGCGGGCCACTTCGAGCCAGGTCACCGGGTTGAGCTGCCCGCCGGCCTTCGCCGGCTGGAAGTCGCCCGCCAGGATCTGCGGCGCGGTGTCGCCGTCGACCGGGGCAGCGGCCAGCTGCGCGCGGGTCAGGTAGATGCCGTCGTAGTCCGGGCCGGGCATCGCATCAGGCAGCGACAGGTGCACCTTGCCCAGCGCGGCCAGCTCGGCGGCGGTCGGCTCCCGTTCCATCACCGCCACGAAGTCGATGTCACTGCGGCCCGGCCAGTAGTCGCCCAGCGGCACGGACCCGGTGACGAACAGCCCTGTCACCAGCCCCCGCACCCGCTCGTCGAGCGCCCGTACGTGCGCGGCGGTCACCCACAGTTCCTCAAGCACCCGCCGAGTATGCCCGCCCTCGTCCGCCCGCCGCCCCGACCGCCCATGATCGTCCGACTTGCCTGGCACTCGTGCGTATCTTGAAGGCCCATTCCCGCAGGTGCCAGGCAAGTCGAGTGACCTTGGCGGGGTCGGCGACCGCGCCCAGGTCCGGGTGGGGGTGACGGGAGCGGTGCGGCCGCCTACGCTGTCGCGAATGGCGGATGGCGAGCGTCGATCGGTGCGCCGGTTCTCCCGGCTGCTCAGCCCGGCCGGGCTGGTGCTGGCGGGCCTGCTGTTCCTGGCCCCGTTCCTGACCGTGTCCTGCGACGCCCCCGGCGGCTACGGGCGGGCCGCGCCGGGCGGAACGACCACGTACACCGGCTGGGACCTGGCCACCGGCGGCACCCCCGACGTCACCGCGGACAAGCTGCTGCCACCCGAGCAGCGGCACAGCGACGTGCTCGCCCCGCAGCCGCTGGCCGGCACGGTGCTGGTGCTGCTGGTGATCGGCGTGCTCGTCACGATCGGCGTCGGCCGGGCGCGTACCCGCCGGGGTGTGGTCGCCGCACTCGCCGCGATCGCGGCGCTGTTCCTGCTGGTAAACCAGGCCACGGTGCGGGTGCTGGTGGAGGAGCGGCTGCGCGAGCAGCTCACCGGGCCGCTGCCGGACGGCAGGCAGATCGGCGACTTCGTACACGACCAGGGCGGGTTCGGGCTCGCGCTGTTGGCGCTGGTGCTGGTGGCGCTGGGCAACCTGGCGGGCTGGGTGCGCCTGCTGCGCGCCCCCGGTGGCGTGATCGCCGAGTCCGCCGAACCCGGCAGCCCGGCCCCGACGGCGCCGCTGCCGGAGGCCTGAGCGCCGAGACCTGCTCGGGGCCTGCTCCGCGACAGCCTGCGCGTAGAGGGCTAACGCTCGTTCAGTCGATGCGGCAGGATGTGGGGATGGCCGCCACCCACGAGGTCTTCAACCAGGCGCCGCCACTTGCCGGGCACGACGTCGCCGCCGACCCGGCGCTGCTGGCCGCGACGGCCCGCGAAGGCGCGGCCTGGCACCTCGACGACCTGCGCCGGCTCGGCCGGCTCGCGGGCACCGAGCAGGCCCAGCGCTGGGGCGACGAGGCCAACCGGCACACCCCGGTGCTGCGCACCCACGACCGGTACGGCAACCGCGTCGACGAGGTCGACTTCCACCCGTCGTGGCACGAGCTGATGCGCGTCGCCGTCGGCGAAGGCCTCGCCGGCGGGCCGTGGGCCGACCCGCGGCCGGGCGCGCACGTGGCCCGCGCCGCCGGGCTGCTGGTGTGGAGCGTCGTCGAACAGGGCCACACCTGCCCGATCTCGATGACGTACGCCGCCGTGCCCGCGCTGCGCCACCAGCCCGACCTCGCCGCGCGCTTCGAACCGCTGCTGACCGGCCGGGTGTACGACCCGGGCCTGCGCGCGCCGGAAGCCAAGGCCGGGCTGCTCGCCGGCATGGGCATGACCGAGAAGCAGGGCGGCTCGGACGTGCGCACGAACACCACCACCGCCACCCCCGCCGGGGACGGCACGTGGCTGCTGCGCGGGCACAAGTGGTTCACCAGCGCGCCCATGAACGACCTGTTCCTCGTGCTGGCCCAGGCCCCCGGCGGCCTGTCCTGCTTCCTCGTGCCGCGCGTGCTGCCCGACGGCACCCGCAACACCTTCCGCATCCAGCGGCTCAAGGACAAGCTCGGCAACCGCAGCAACGCCAGCGGCGAACCCGAGTTCGACGACACCGTCGCCTGGCTCGTCGGCGACCAGGGCAGGGGCGTGGCCGTCATCATCGAGATGGTGTCGCTGACCCGGCTCGACTCCAGCCTCGGCTCGGCCGCCGGGATGCGGGCCGCGCTTTTGCAGGCCGTGCACCACGCCCGGCACCGGCACGCGTTCGGCGGCCCGCTGCTGGACAAGCCGCTGATGCGCAACGTGCTGGCCGACCTGGCGATCGAGTCCGAGGCCGCCACGACGCTGGTGCTGCGGGTGGCGGGCGCGGTCGACCGGGCCGCCCGCGGCGACCGCGGCGAGCAGGAGTTCGCCCGGCTGGCCACCGCGCTGGCCAAGTACTGGGTGTGCAAGCGGCAGCCGGCGATGGTCGCCGAGGCCCTGGAATGCCTGGGCGGCAACGGCTACACCGAGGACTCCGGCATGCCGAGGCTGTATCGCGAGGCGCCGCTGAACGGGATCTGGGAGGGCTCCGGCAACGTCAACGCCCTCGACGTGCTGCGGGCGCTGGCCCGGGAGCCGCAGAGCCTCGCCGCGTACGAGCAGGAGATCGCGCCCGGCCTGGGCGGCGACACCCGGCTCGATCAGGCCTGGCAGGAGCTGCGCAAGGAGCTCGCCGACCCGGCCGACGCCGAGCTGCGAGCCCGGCGGACCGTCGAGCGCATGGCGCTGGTGCTGCAGGGTTCACTGCTGGTCCGGCACGCGCCCGCCGCGGTCGCGGACGCGTTCTGCGCCTCCCGGCTGGCCGGTGACCGGGGCCTCGCCTTCGGCACCCTGCCGGCCGGGCTCGACCTGGCGGCGATCCTGGACCGGGTGCCGCCGGCCGGACCGTGAAGCCGGGGTCAGGCGGCTCCGACGAGCAGGGCCACGACCCCGCCGAGGACCACGAATCCGTGCGCGGTCAGCAGCGGCGCGGTCAGCAGGACCTCCCCGTGCGCGGTGCTGTAGACACCCCTGTTGCCCTGCGGCAGCCGAGCGCGGTCCTCGGTGGGCAGGGCGAACTCGGCGAACAGCGCCTCCGCGCGGCGGCGGTGCGTCTCGACCTCCGACCGGACCACCATCACCACCGCGACGCCCAGCACGCCCAGCAGCACCAGGATCACACCCGCCAGGGCGCTCGCGCCGTCGGCCGCGGACCGCAGCCGTGACGGCGCGGCGGCCTCGGCGACCACCAGCAGCCCGCACAGCGTGACCGCCGTGGCCAGGCAGGCGGCGCTCCAGGTCACGGCAAGGCGCAGGCGGTGGCGGATCTGCTCCCGCTCCTCCTGCCAGAGGCGCAGATTCAGCTCGTACTCCACGGCGGGCGCTCCCTCGTCACTCGGTGAAGCGCCACGGTAGCGGCTCGCCCGCAGGCGCGCTGCCCGCTCCGCGCAGGCCTCCGGTCAGGACGCGACGCCGACCGTGGTGGCGCTGGTCAGGCCGAACATGCCGAACATCAGCGCGCCCATCACGCACCAGACCACGAAGAATGCCAGGAACAAGCCGGTCAGCACCCAGCCGACGATGACTCCGGCGTTGGCCAGTTCGATGCCGCGCTCGCCGGAGGCGGCGATCTGCTTCTTCGCCTGGTTGCCGAAGTAGATGCCCAGCGGGGGCAGGACGAAGATGCCGAGCACCAGCGACAGGATCGCGTAGGTGTTGTACGGCGGCTGCGGCGGGTAGTACGGGTACGGCGGTTGCTGCGGTGGCGGAACCTTCGCCTGCTGGTCGTCGCTCATGGTGGCCCTCCTCGGTGTCTGCCCTGGAGGCTAGGCCACGCACGCCACCGGCCGTCGTGGCAGCACGACGGCCGGTGGGCGTCAAGAAGGCGCCCTTCCTCTACGCATAGCGTTGAGCAGGTGCCCTTCCTCCGGTCAGGGCAGGGACTGCCAGTCGTGCTGGTAGCCCTGGTAGAGCCAGGTGCGGGTCGTGCCGGTGCGGCGGGCCACCCAGGCGACGCTGTTGCGGCCGCTGGTGACCAGCATGGTCGTGCCGCCGGCGGGGGACGGGACGGCGCTGTACTCGCCGCTGGCGCCCACCTGGGTCTGGCTGCCGAACGGATCGGTGACCAGGGCCGACATGGTGTGGATGTAGCTGATCTGCGGATCGGCCTCGTAGCGAGGCCGGGTCTGCTGGGTCCACAGGATGCGCGAGGAGTCCGCGGTGAACGCGGGGATGGTGGCGAAACCGTCCAGCGACGCGCCGCCGCCGCCGAACGCGGCCACCCAGACCTCGGTCCAGGTGGTGAGGTCGATCATGCCGAGGCAGTCGTCGAAGATCGCGAAGCACTCGCCGTTCGGGTAGGCGATGTAACGGCCGTCCGGCGACCAGGCGACCGCCAGCGAATCCTTGGCGGCGTGCCAGGTGGTCGGCGCGGCAGCCGCGACGACGCCCTGGCTCTTCTTCGGCAGCCGGTCGGCGATCCGCTGCGCGGCCGGGCTCAGTGGCGCGTCCACCTTCACCTTCTGCACCGTGGCCGACGCCTTGGCCGACTCCGAGGCCGGGCCGAAGTAGGCGATGAAGACCGTCGGCGCGAAGGTCCCCTGGGCGTACGCCAGGCGGTTGCCGTCGGGCGACCACGCCGCGGCGCCCACGACGGCCCCGGACGTGATCTGCTGCGTGGCGTGGAAGGCGTGGTCGTAGGTGGAGTAGGAGCCGACCCACAGGTTGCCGTCCTTGAGGATGGCCATGCCCTCGGAGTACGGCCGCCAGCGCGGCCACTCGTAGCCGCCGCCCGTGGTGGCCTGCCAGACGGTCCCGCCCGGCTCGGCGACGAACAGGTTGCCGCCGCGGATGAAGGCGACGTTGCCCGGTGTGCCCGGAGCGACGGCCGCGGCCGGTGACACCGGCATCAGCGTCGCGGCGGCCACCAGGCACAGCCCGACTGCCAACTTGCGCATTCTTCCCATAGCTTCCCCTGACTATTGGAACGGAACGTGTGGCGATCCTATGAATTAAGTCGGCATCGGACTGTCCCGAACACGATTCGTGTTCTGTATCGGACAGACAGTGGCCATCACGGAGTCGGGGCCTGACGGGTCGAAAGGACCCCGGCCGTGGAATGATCGGCTGATGGCCCGCCCACCGCAGATCTTCGCCGCGTCCGGACTGCTGCGCCTGCCACCGGGTGCCGCACCGCGCAAGCGCAGCCTGCTGATGGAGCACGCGGTCTCGCTGACCGGGGTGCGCCGGGCCCGGATCTGCTACGTGCCGACGGCCGTCGGGGATGATCCCGCCGCGATCGCCGCGTTCGGCCAGGCCTTCGGCGACACGGGACACACGGTCACCCACCTGCGGCTGTTCCCGCAGCCCAACCACGCCGACGTGCGGGCGCACCTGCTGGCGCAGGACCTGATCTGGGTGAGCGGCGGCAGCGTGGTCAACCTGCTGGCGGTGTGGCGAGCCCACCGGCTCGACGCGGTCATGCGCGAGGCGTGGGAGGCCGGGGTGGTGCTCGGCGGCGGCAGCGCGGGCAGCATCTGCTGGCACGTGGGCGGCAGCACCGACTCGTTCTCCGACGACCTCGACCCGGTCACCGACGCGCTGGCGTTCCTGCCGTACAGCAACGGCGTGCACCACGACTTCCCCGACCAGCCCCGCCGCGCCCGATTCCACGAGTACGTCGGCAGCGGCCTGCTGCCCGCCGGCTACGCCACCGACGACGGCACCGGCCTGCACTACGTCGGCACCGCACTGGTCGAGGCCGTCACCAGCGCCGAGGGCGCCGACGCGTACCGCGTCGAGGCCGACGCCGCGGGCGTGGTGAGCGAGCGCCCGCTGGGGGCGCGCCTGCTGTCCTGACCCCGGTGCGGCGTACGCCCAGGGATTGAAAGGAATTTCAGCCGGCCTGCGGAGCAGGGTCGGCGGGTCAAACGCATGCCATAGATATTTGCGGCTCTTTACATGCCCGAAATCTGTTGCTAGCTTTCAGAAACTTTCAATCGCCTTGCGCAAGAACGGTGTCCGCTTCCACCGAGGATGAACCGGCCTCCGTCGATGCCGCACGGCCCCGTGTGAGGAGTTGTCGTGAGCGCTCGACGTCGTGCTCGCGCCCGGTGGGGAGCAATGCTGCTCGCCCTGACCGGTCTCGTCGCGAGCCTGATCCCGCTGCTGACGCTGCCCGCGTCGGCCGCCAACACGGTCACCGTGTTCTACCGGCCCAGCACCGCCTGGACCACCGTCAACATCCACTACGCGCCCGACGGTGGGTCGTGGACGGCGGTGCCGGGCGTGGCCATGGACGCGGCCTGCACCGGGTGGCGCAAGAAGACCATCGACCTGGGCACGGCGACGGGTCTGCAGGTCGTGTTCAACAACGGCTCCGGCACCTGGGACAACAACAACGGGGCCAACTACAGCCTGGGCACCGGCAACGTGACCGTGTCCGGCGGGGTGAAGGGCACCGGCGACCCGTGTGCCACTGCCTCACCGTCGCCCACCCCGTCGTCGTCCGGCAACAACGTCACGGTGTTCTACCAGCCGAACACCGCCTGGACCACCGTCAACATCCACTATGCGCCGACGGGTGGGGCGTGGACGGCGGTGCCGGGGGTGGCCATGGACGCCGCCTGCACCGGGTGGCGCAAGAAGACCATCAGCCTGGGCAGTGCGACCGGCTTGCAGGTGGTGTTCAACAACGGCTCCGGCACCTGGGACAACAACAGCGGGGCCAACTACAGCCTGGGCACCGGCAACGTGACCGTGTCCGGCGGGGTGAAGGGCACCGGCGACCCGTGCGCGACCACCTCACCGTCGCCGTCCAGCTCGCCCCCGGCCTCGCCGTCACCGACGCCGTCCACGTCACCGAGCACGCCACCGCCGACGACCACCGGCACCATGCTCGGCGGCGACCCGCGCAAGGACGCCATCTACTTCGTGATGACCGCCCGCTTCTACGACGGCGACGCGGCCAACAACCGCGGCGGCAGCCAGCACACCAAGTCCGGCAACGCCGCCAACAACGACCCGATGTTCCGCGGCGACTTCTCCGGGCTCATCGCCAAGCTCGACTACATCAAGGGCCTGGGCTTCTCCGCCATCTGGATCACGCCGGTGGTGCTCAACCGCTCCGACTACGACTACCACGGCTACCACGGCTACGACTTCTTCCGGATCGACGCCCGGCTGGAGTCGCCCGGTGCGAGCTACCAGAACCTCATCGACACCGCGCACGCCAAGGGCCTGAAGATCTACCAGGACGTGGTGTACAACCACAGCTCCCGCTGGGGCGCCAAGGGCCTGTTCACGCCGACCGTGTACGGCGTGCGCGACAGCCAGTGGAGCTGGTACTACGACGTGCCCAACCCGTCGTTCACCTACGACGGCCTGTCCGTGGAACCGAACTCAGGCAAGAGCTACTACACCGGCGACCTGTGGTCGACGCCCGAACCGGCGGGCAACACCTGCCGCAACTGGGGCACCTTCAGCGGCTTCTACAGCGCCGAGGGCTACAAGGTGTACAACTGCCAGTGGCCGAGCCCGACCAGTGGCATGTTCCCGAGCAACCTGTACCACCAGTGCTGGATCGGCAACTGGGAGGGCGAGGACGCGCGCAGCTGCTGGCTGCACGAGGACCTGGCCGACTTCAACACCGAGAACCCGGCGGTGCAGCAGTATCTGATCGACGCGTACAACCGGTTCATCGACATGGGCGTGGACGGGTTCCGCATCGACACCGCGGTGCACATCCCACGCGTGACCTGGAACCGGCGCCTCCTGCCCGCCCTGGAGCAGAAGCTGATCAGCAAGTACGGCGCCGCGAAGGCCAAGGACTTCTACGTCTTCGGCGAGGTCGCCGCGTTCGTCAACGACAAGTGGAACCGGGGCTCGGTCAACCACTCCGCCCAGTTCTTCACCTGGAAGGAGCGGGCCACCTACAGCGCCGACGACGTGACCGCCGCTCGCGAGCAGTTCGACTACGAGAACAACCTCGGCACCGGCAACCAGCCCACCAGCACCAACGCGTTCCTGCAGGGCAACGTCTACCACGCGCCCGACCGCACGCGGTTCTCCGGCATGAACATCATCGACATGCGCATGCACATGAACTTCGGCGACGCGCCCAACGCCTTCAACAACGGCAAGGACAGCGACGACAGCGTCAACGACGCCACCTACAACGTGGTGTACGTCGACTCGCACGACTACGGCCCGAACAAGTCCAGCACCCGCTACGCCGGGGGCACCGACGCCTGGGCCGAGAACATGTCGCTGATGTGGACGTTCCGCGGCGTGCCCACGCTGTACTACGGCTCGGAGATCGAGTTCCAGGCCGGCAAGCAGATCGACTGCGGGCCGAGCTGCCCGCTGGCGAACACCGGCCGGGCCTACTACGGCGCGAACGTCGAGGGCAGCGTCACCGCCCCCGACTTCGGCGTGGTCTCCTCGGCGTCCGGCGCGGTCGCGACGACCCTGAACAAGCCACTGGTCAAGCACCTGCAGCGGCTCAACCAGATCCGCCGGGCGGTGCCCGCGCTGCAGATGGGCCAGTACTCCACCGAGGGCGTGTCCGGCCAGATGGCCTACAAGCGCCGCTACACCGGCGGCGCGGTGGACAGCTTCGCGCTGGTGACCGTCTCCGGCAGCGCCACCTTCACCGGCATCCCCAACGGCGTCTACACCGACGCCGTCACCGGCACGTCGATCACCGTCACCAACGGCGCCCTGACCGCCACCGCCTCCGGCAAGGGCAACCTGCGCGTGTACGTCCTTTCCCTGCCCGGCAACCCCGCCCCCGGCAAGATCGGCGCCGACACCGCCTACCTCCACCCCTGAGAAAGGAAGGGCACCTTCACATCGCCACGTGTTGTAGAAGGTGCCCTTCCCAACGTCGTCCGTATCGCTGCCTGCGGTGGTGCGGACACGCGGGCGGCCGCGCGCCGCGTAAACTGTACGGTCGGATTGCCGACCGCTGGCGCAGCCCGCTGACCAGGCCGAACGGCGTCCGGCGCGGACCGGATGCGGACGACTGCCGCGCAGGCACTAGCTGATAGTGGCGCGGGCGTCGCACAATGCTGATCATGCGTTGGTTCGGTCCCCGGTGCCCCGTCAGTCCCGAGGAGGACGCCTGGGTGGCGTCGTCCCTGACGTGGCTCGTGGGCGAATTCGGCCGTGGGCCGCTGGAACTGCCGCCGGTGCGCCCGGCTGACCTGGTGCCCGCCGGCTACGGCGGTGGCGTGCAGGAGGCGCGCACCCTGCTCGACGCGATCTGCCTGCGGATGGGCGTCGATCCGGTGCGGGTGGAGCTGGAGCTGCACTCCGGCGAGGTGCCCGACGGGCACCTGCGGCTGCGCGACGGCCACCCGGTGATCGGAGTGGCGTTCGGCCACGCCGCCGACCCGGTGCCACTGGTCGCGACCATCGCGCACGAGCTGGGGCATGTGCTGCTCGTCGGTGACGGGCGCATCAAACCCGACCAGCCCGACGCCGAGCGGCTCGCCGACCTGGTCACCGTCTACTTCGGGCTGGGCGTCTTCGGCTCCCGGGCGGCGGTGCGCTGGTCGCGCCGACGCGCCGGTCTGGCCCGGCCGCTGTACGCGTACGCGCTGGCCAACTACGCCTGGCTACGCGGCGAGAGTGCGCCGGACTGGCTCGGCGAGCTGCGCTTCGGCTCGCGCGTGCGGGTGCGGCGCGGGCTGCGGCACCTGGCCTACCGCGCGGCGGACCCGGCCTCGGCCCACTCGCTGTAGGGCGTGCCGTCGCGCAGCCGCGCCAGCGCCGCGCCGGTGTAGCCGACCAGTGGCGTGGGCAGCTTGCGCAGCGAGAACCAGTGCAGGTCGGCGCATTTGTCGGGCTCGGCGTTGACCGGGCTGCCCGACCACTGCCGCACCTGGAAGAACAGGTTCAGCCGCGGCGGGGACTCGTGGTAGTGCAGCAGGTGCACGAGTTCGGCGTGCGCCGGGTCGAGGGTGAGGCCGAGTTCCTCGGCGGACTCGCGCACCAGCGCGTCCAGTGGGGACTCGCCCGCCTCCAGGTGCCCGGCCGGCAGGTGCCAGCACCCGTCGGACCAGCCCGTGTTGACCCGCAGCCCCAGCAGCACGTCGTCGTCCCGCCGCAGGATCAGGTGTACCGCGACGATCGCCTGTGCCCTGTGCTTCACCTGCGCATTCTCGAACACCTGTACGATCTTCGTCAAGCGGCGCGCCGCGCCGCGCGGCGGACCCGCCGTTAGGATGCCGCCATGAACACCCCCGTCACCACCGCCGCCGACTCCAGCGTCAAGCCGCTGCGGCTGCTGTTCACCCTGGCGCTGCTCGGTTACGTCGCGCTTTACCTCGGTTTCCAGTTCCTGCACTGGATCCTGCCCGCGCAGAACACGACGCTGATCTCCCGGTCGCAGTCGGCCGGTTTCCTGGACCTGTTCCTGATGGCGTTCCCGCTGCTGGCCGTCCTGATCGCCACGCACATGAGCCCGCAACTGCCGGGCTCGAAGATCTTCGCGCTGGTCGCGCTCATCGAGTACGCCGCGGCGATCGTGTTCGGCGGCGTCACGTTCCTGATCGGTCTGGGCGGCTTGGGCTGGGTCGACACCTTCCCGGAGACGATCGACGCGCTCGGGCACGTGGTGCTCACGATCGCCCGCCTCGGCCTGGTGGCCCTGGCCGGATACGCCGTGCTGCGGGTGTTCCTGGCCCTGGGCGGCCGCGTGACGCTGCCGTCTGCCCTCAACCCGCCCGCCTAGGTCGCGGGAGTCCACATGGGCAGCCGGGTCCTGCTGCTGGCCACCAAGGACACCATCGCGCACCGGCGGCGCGCCGGGCGCGAGTCCGTCGCGTCCGGCGCGGAACTGCTGGCCGCGGTGGGCCCGGTCGGCGCGCAGGTCACCGTCGTGGACGTGACGTCCGAGCCGGGCTGGGACATCTCGCCGACGACGATGCTCGCCCTGGGCCGGCGGGTCCGGCAGGCGGCGGGGGAGTACGACGGCGTGGTGCTCACCCACGGCGTCGACACCGTCGAGGAGACCGCGTACCTGGTGGACCTCATGGCGGGTCCGGCCGCCGAGCGGGCCGCGATCGTGCTGACCGGCGCGGTCCGGGCGCTCGACGACCAGGACAGCGACGGGCCGGGCAACCTGGCGGCGGCGCTGGCCGCCGCGGCGGACCCGGCGACCCGGGGCCTGGGCGCGGTGGTCTGCGCGGCCGGGCGACTGCATGCCGCCCGCTGGGTCACCCTGGCCGACGCGTGCGAGCCGGGCGGGTTCACCTCGGCGCCGTACGGCCCGGTGGCCCGGGTCGCGGACGGCCGGGTCGAACGGCTGACCGTCGCACCACCGCGCCCGCCGTACGCGGGCGGGGAGCCCGAGTGGGACGTCGCGCTGTTCAAGACCTATCCCGGCATGGACCCCGACGTGCTCGGCGGCCTGGCCGACCTCGGCGTGCAGGGGGTCGTGCTGGAGGGCACCGGCCAGGGCAACGTCCCGGCGAGCCTGCTGGCCGCGATCAGCGACCTGCTCGACGACGACATCCCGGTGGTGATCGCCTCCCGCAGCCACTACCGGCCGGGTCCGGGCGAACCGCCCCGCGACATGGGCATGGCCGTGCGCCTGGGCGCGATCCCGGCCTACGGCATGCGCGCGGAGAAGGCCCGCGTCGCCCTGATGGCCGCCCTCGGCGCCGCCCCCGGCGTCGCCGCCGCCCGCACCTGGTTCACCCACCTCTGACCCGCCCCGTACGGGGCGCGGAGCGCTCATGATCGTCCGACTTGCCGGGCAAGTGGGCGAGAGTGCGCTCAAGATACGCACGAGTGCCAGGCAAGTCGGGCGATCATGACACGTGCGGGTGGGCCTTTCACCCGGGTGGCGGCGGTTTCACCGGTCTCGACTACCGCGTCGCACATCCTGTCCGTCCAGGTGTAAGACAGTTGACTGTCAATGGCGATGATTTGCCCTAGTCTGCGGCTTGAATACCGTTGCCGCGCCGTGCGCGGAAGAGCTGGGGAGCGCCATGGACGTCAGGACCGTCGGCGGCACGACGCGTCTGCAGCCGGACTTCACCAGGGTCAACGAGCTGGCCGTGCGGACAGAACGGCTGCCGCGGCGCGAACGTGACGGCGTGCTGCCGTTCCCCGCCGCGATGTGGCTGTGGGTCGGCCTGTCGACGCTGCTGCGCCTGGCCCTGTGGGCGGCCGGGGCGGTGCTGGCCGTGGGCGTCGTCGCGGCGGCGGCGGTGCTGCCGGGTGTGCCCGGCCCGGTGCTGTTCGCGGCGGCGGCCGCGGCGCTGGTCGCGCTGCTGGTGCGGGTCGCCCGCGGGCTGCGGCGGCGCAGCGAGGCGAGCCGGCAGGCGGCCGTGGCCCGCGAGTACTGGTCCTGGCGTCGTCCGCCGTCCCGGTTCGAGCACGAGCCCGCCGCCCTTGACCTGCCTTCCTGGCTGGGCGACCCGCTGCACCGCAGGCTGCTGCGGCTGGTGCGCCCGCGCCGGACCGCCCCGCACGCCGACCGGGTGCGCTGGGCCCACCGCTGGGCGCGCAGCCGCGAGCTGCGCACGGTGGTGCCCCGGCTGACCGGCGTCACCGCGCTGGCCGCGGTGCTCACCGTCGGCGCGTGGCGGGCCGGCTGGCTGGGCGCGCAGGCCCCGGCAGCGGTGCCCGCGGACGTCGAACTCGGCGGCCGGGTGCCCAACCCGGACGTGCTGCCCGCGCTGGACGTCGCGGTCGCCGCGGTGGCCGACTACGCCTGGCACCTGGTGGACATGGTGCCGATGCTCGGGCTGGCCGACGTGCTCGGCTGGTCGCGCCCCGCGGCGCTGGCCGCGGGCGGGCTGCAGGACGGCCTGGCGGTGGCGTACCGGGTCGCGGTGCTGCTGGTGCTGGCGGCGACCGCGGTCGCCCTGCTGGGCCGCCGGGTCGAGGTCGACGCCAAGCCGCCGCTGCTGGCCGGGCAGGTCGAGCGGGCGCTGGTGGAGGAGCTGGTGCAGGCGCGGCGGCTGCTGGAGGGCGGGTCCGGGCGGCACGACAAGCGCCTGTTCACCGCCGCCTGCCGCCGCCTGCGCGCCGACGCCGTCGCCGTGCCCGCGCCGTACGAGCAGTGGGACGCCGAGTCGCTGTGCCACGCGCTTGCGCTGGAGCAGTCCTGGATGACCGACTGGCGGGTGCCCGAGCAGCGCTCCGTGCCATTTTGACCGGACGCTTCACAGCAGAAGCATGCCTGTGCACGGGAGACACTGAGGAACGCTGAGCGCGGTCGTCGACAATATGGAGCCAGCGAGGTGCCATGCTCTAGGCTCGCCGTGATCCAGGGGCGCTGGCGCAAACCGGGATACGCGCGGGAGCGGGTGCCTCATTCGGCCAGCGCAAGCGACGCTAACATCGGTGAGTTCTGTTCCGGCAGCGACATTCAGGAAAGGCAGCGCGAGTGACCACCAGTGGAATTGTGGACGTCCATGAAGAGCTGTTTGAGGGTGAGGCTACCGGTCTCGAGGTCGAGCAGTTCTCCGACGGTGATCCGCACAAGCCCTGGGACCCTGACAAGATCCGCGTGAGCACGAAGACGTTCTCGCTGCGCAACATCATCGACATGGTGAACGAGAAAAGCCTCGAACTGGCACCCGACTTCCAGCGGAACAAGGTTTGGAAAGCGCGGCAGAAGTCCCGCTTGATCGAATCGATCCTGCTTCAGATCCCGCTGCCTGCCTTCTATTTCTCCGAAGACGCCGATGGCATGCTTCGGGTGGTGGACGGACTCCAGCGGCTGTCCACGGTGCTGGCGTTCACCGGTGGCGACGATGACAGCTTCGCACTCGAGAACCTTGAATATCTAGATGAGAGCAAGATCGGCAAGACATTCGACTCGCTCGAGGCGGCGTTGCGGCGCAGGCTGCACAATACGCAGATCGTTGTCCACGTCATTGACCCGACCACGCCGCCTGAGGTCACGTACAACATCTTCAAGCGGCTCAACACGGGCGGCACCCCGCTGAATGCGCAAGAGATCCGACACTGCATGACAAAGGAGCGCAGTCGGAACTTTCTCCGTGACTGCGCGGCGAACCCGAACTTCCATGTGGTGACTGGCGGAAGCCTGCGCAACAACGTTCGCATGGGCGATCGAGAGGCGGTGCTCAGATTCTGCGCGTTCCGCCTTCGGGGTCCGCAGGAGTACCAGCACGTGGCGAGTATGGACGCCTTCCTGTTGGAGACGTCTCAGATGCTGGATGACATTGGCCGGGTTTCCGATGAGGTCCTGAATCAGCTGCTGATCGATTTCGACCGTGCCATGGTAAATGCGTATGCAGTGTTCGGGGATCAGGCATTCCGCAAATGGTGGAGCCTCGATCAGAAAGGGCGGAACCCCATCAATCGCCCTCTGCTCGAAAGTTGGTCGGTCGCGCTCGCCGAACTCACGACGCAGCAAGCGGTCGCAGATGCGGAGGCGATTCGCAATGCCTCTTTCGAGCTGATGGGTGATCCGAAATTTGTTGAGGCGATCTCAACATCGACTGGCGACCGATTTAAGGTCGCTTATCGCTTCGAGCGGACGCGGGGAGCGGTCAAATAGGATGATCACGGGTTTGCAGGTCAGGAACTTCAAGCGTTTCAGTGATCTTCAGATCGAGCTTCGGGCCATGACGGTGCTCACCGGAGTCAACGGTTCGGGCAAGAGCACACTCATTCAAAGCCTGCTGCTGGCGCGGCATGCGACCGAGTTCAACGACCGCAAGTTTCTGCCGCTCAACGGGCCACACGGTCTGTCGCTCGGGGAGGCGTCAGACGTCCTCAACCTGGATGCAGCGGACCCGTACATCGACGTGGTCGTCAGGGCCGGCAATTTCGACTTCAGATACAAGTTCGCGGCACCAGACGAGAGGTCACTCAACCTTCAGATTGTCAGCCGCCCAGAGATCGCCCCCGCGCCGTTCAACGAGCATGGACGTCGGTTCGCGTATCTGACGGCGGAACGTCTCGGACCCCGTGACCAACTGCAGGTCAATGCAGAGGATGTGACTTGGCTGGGTGTCGGCGAGCAGGGCCAGTACACAGCGCAGATTCTGGCCACCGAAGGGTCCAGGGCCGTTCGCGAGAGTCTGGTGCATCCTGATAGCTCGACAGACAGCTCACGCACGCTCCGTGCGCAGGTCGAACGGTGGATTGGTGAGGTCGTCCGGCCGATCCGCATAGATGCCCAGTGGCCGCCCGGACTCAGCACGAGTGTCATAAGATTCGCCGAGCCCGGGTGGCGAGGAGAGCCGATCCGGCCGACCAACATGGGGTTTGGCTTCTCTTACACGCTACCGATTGTCGTCGGTGGCTTGTTGATGCCCCCGGATGGCCTGCTCATCGTTGAGAATCCGGAAGCTCATCTGCACCCGGCCGGGCAGTCGAGGCTCGGGCGGTTCCTGGCGCGCGTCGCTGGAAGCGGCGTACAGGTGATCGTGGAAACGCACAGCGACCACGTGGTGAACGGGATCAGGCTCGGCATCGCCGAGAACAGGTGGCTTGAGCACATGGATGCCGTCGTGCACTACTTCGGACAGGCAGCAGGTCCGGTGTCCCCCGCAACGTTGGAAGTGACGGAGAAAGGTGAGCTCAGTTCCTGGCCGGAAGGCTTTTTCGATCAGCTTGAGACTGACCTTGGGAGACTAGCTCGTGCGAGACGAAACGGGACGGCACAGAGTCGCGCTCGAGGAGAGCAGTCTGGATTTTCGCAGCCTTGATGCCGGCACACTGGAGAATCGCCTGGAGGACCTGAGCGACACGTTCGCGCTGGTGAGTTCAGCCGGGCACTCGGTGGTGGTGCATCCATGGCTATGGAGCGACGTCGAATGCCTCGATGGAGTTCCGATTCACGCGTTCCTGTTCGGTCAGTCGCCTGTGCGTGTCAGCCGCGATGTGAAGCTCAGGCTAGCCGCCCACTTGGATCGCAGTCCGATGTGGCCCGACACGGCCGAGGGCGGCGTCGACAAGATTCGGCTCACTCGCGCTGATGCAGGCGTACCGCCAATTGACATTGATATCGCGCTGTCGCTAGGAGTGGCGGCTGCCGATCCGCGGATCGAGCACCTCGCACTTCTCGCCTTTGGTGACCCGGCCAGGGGCGAGTGGTGGAAGATCGAAGGCCCGAGCGGCTCCGCCAATGCCTTTCGGTTCGGCGATGCGCGCAGGCTGGTCACCTTCTGGAGGTACCTATTCGAAGCCGAGGACGTGCCCGAGGCGGACTTCTTCTCGATATGCGTTCCAGCTTTCCCCGATCTGATCTTCCACGACGATCTGCGGTTCGGTCGGTTCGATGGTGACTATCTGGGTATTCGGAGCAAAGTGGTCTCGATCCTCGGTGCGCTAAACGATCATTTCTCGCGCTTGGTGGTCGAGCATAGCGGTGTGCCATCGGGGGTTTCGGCTGCCTTCGGCAGTCACGGGGTCGACCTGTCTCCTGAAAGCTCGAAGACGCGCAGCAGCTCCAAGTTGATGGCTCTTCGTACCGTTCAATTCGAGGGCGAGGCTGTCTCCGTGGAGTGGCACGCCAAGTTGGAGCCGCACAGGAACCGAATTCACTTCAGTCTGCCGATGGGTCACCGAGAAGGCCGGATCCTGATCGGAATCTTTGTAGACCACTTGCCCACCTAGGTTGCGGTTCGCGGTGAGGTCATGTCGAGACGGGCTTGCCCCCTGCAAGCCCGTCTCACGGTCCAGATCAGTTGAGGATCGCTGACGACGGCGGGTTGAAGTCGCGCACCGGCTTGTCCTTCAGGGCGTATTTCAGCGAGTTCGTCACCGCGTCCAGCGGCATGTTGTAGTTGCCGTCGCCGGCCACGTTCTTGACGTAGTCGGGGTCGGCGATGAAGCTCGCCGCGGCCAGTTCGGGCGTGAACCCGACGAACCAGGCGGCCCGGGTGTCGTCGGTGGTACCGGTCTTGCCGGCGATCGGGCGCTCCATCATCGGGTACACCCGGGAACCGGTGGACCAGTCGCCGCAGCTGCCGCGGGCGGCCTTGTATCCGGTGACGCAGCGCGCGGCGTCGGTGGCGGCGCGGGCGACGTCGGCGCTGAACGCCCGGTTGCACTGCGGGGCGGCGGCCTCGACCTGCTTGCCGTCGACGGTCGCGGTGAACTCCTGGCCGTCCGGGGCCTTGATCGACAGCACCGGGCTGGGCTTGCAGTACATGCCCTCGGCGGCGACGGTCGCGTACGCGTTGGCCATCTCCAGCGGGGTCGTGTCGGCCACGCCGAGCGTGAACGCGCCCCACTTGTCGGCGTGCTTGGGCGAGGCGTGCAGCCGGTCCACGTCGGTGTGCCAGACCAGGCCGATCCGCTCGGCCATGCGTACCGCCTTGTCCGAGCCCACCGCCTGCTCCAGCTGCACGAAGTAGGTGTTCACCGACTTGCCGAAGCCGGAGTACATGTTGTGCTTGCCGGTCATGCTGCCGCTGGCGTTGGACGGGCACCAGCGGTTGCCGCAGGCGGCCGGCCCGCCGGGCTCCACCACGTAGATCGAGGTGTAGCGGTGCGGGGCGTAGAACGACTTGGACATCTTCATGCCCGAGTCCAGCGCGGCGAGCATGGTGAACATCTTGAACGTCGATCCGGCCTGGTAGCCCGGGATGTCACCACCGCCGAGCAGCGGCGCGACGGTGTTCGGGTAGCTGCCCTTGACGTTGAAGGACCGCTTGATCGGGTCGGAGTTCGGGCCGTTCTTGCTCTGGTCCATCGAGTAGACCCGGTTGACGGTCATGCTGAGCACCCGGCCGGTGCCGGGCTGGACGACGACGTTGCCGTACGCCAGCCGCATGTCGGTCTTGGACCGGCTCAGCAGATCCTTCATCCCGAACGCCTGCAGCTGCGGGTCGAGGCTGGTGACCACCTTGTAGCCGCCGGTGCGCAGCTTGTCCAGGCGGGCGACGGGGTTGGGCCCGAACGCGGGCTGCTGCATCCACCAGTTCTTGAAGAAGTCGCAGAAGAAGCCCCAGTCGCGGGTGCTCGCCGGCACCGAGCCGCAGTCGCGCGGCGGGCTGCTGAGCTTGAGCTTGATCGGCTCGGCGGTCGCCTTGTTGGCCTGCTCGGTGGTGATGAACTTGAGCTCGGCCATCCGCCGGATCACGTAGTTGCGCCGGTCGAGGGCCGGGCCGGTCTGGTTCGCCGGGTCGAACGCCGACGGCGCCTTGACCAGTCCGGCCAGCGTGGCGGCCTCGACCAGGGTCAGGTCCTTGGGCTCCTTGGAGAAGAAGATCTGGGAGGCGGCGTAGATGCCGTACGCCCGGTGGCCGAAGTAGGCCATGTTCAGGTAGCCCTCCATGATCTGCTGCTTGGTCCACTGACCTTCCAGCTTGATCGCGAGGCGGATCTCGTTGAGCTTGCGCTGCGGGGTCTGCTCGGTGGCCGCGACGGCCTCCTGGGCCGTCTGGGCGCTGTCGCGCAGCGCCATGCGCACGTACTGCATGGTCAGCGTCGACGCGCCCTGGGAGACCTCGCCCTGCTGGCGGTTGGCCACGAAGGCGCGGGCGATGGACTGGAAGTCGACGCCCATGTGGGAGTAGAAGCGCGCGTCCTCGGCGGCGAGCACAGCGTTGACCACGTTCTGGTTCATCGAGCCGAGCGGCACGAACTTGCGGTGCTCGTCGTAGAACATCGTGATCAGCGACTTGCCGTCGTTGGCGTAGACGTACGTGGTCTGGCCGACCTGATGCTCCTTGAGCTGGGTCGGCAGGTTCTGATAGATGGCCGCGCCCTTCATGGCTCCGATGCCCGCCGGTACGGCCAGCGGTAGCGAGGCGAGGGCCAGCACGACCCCGCCCAGGACGCCGGTGCGGAGCATCCCGCTGTACCGGCCGAAAGCGCTGATTAACCGCTGCACCATAGCCACGAATATAGGCAGTTCAGCATACCGAAGTGAGGAAGATTCACTAAAGCGTATGCGGATGGTCCCGTGTGGAGAAGCTCAGCCCCGGAAGCAGTCGGCGGGCCTTCCCGCCACGTCCACCGGCTGGTGGGCGTAGACCAGGCCGGCGTGCGGATCGTCGGGCCGCCCGACCGACGCCGTCGTGATCACCAGCGTGTCCAGCCGGGGTCCGGCGAACGCACAGCTGGTCACCAGCGGGGTCGGCAGCGCGACCACCCGGTCCAGCCGCCCGTCGGGGGTGTACCGGCGCACCGCGCCCCCGGCCCACAGCGCCACCCAGACCCCGCCCTCGGCGTCCACGCACATGCCGTCGGGATGACCCTCGTCGATCCGCGCCAGCGTGCGCCGCGCCGTCGGCTCGCCGGAGCCGAGGTCGTAGTCGTAGGCGTCGACCCGGCCGGTCGGGGTGTCGATGTGGTACATCGTCGCGCCGTCGGGCGACCAGCCCAGCCCGTTGCTGATGGTCAGCCCGGTGAACACGGTGGCGAGCGCGTCCGCGCCCGGGTCCAGGCGGTACAGCGCCGCCGCGCCGGGGCGCTCGTCGTAGGCCATCGTGCCCAGCCAGAGCCGCCCCGCCGGGTCGGCCTTGGCGTCGTTGGCGCGCAGCCCGGCGGTGTCGCCGGGGAAGCCGGGCAGCCGCTGCTCGCCGCCGCCGGGCAGCAGGCGCACCGGACCTTCCGGCAGGCAGGCGACGAAGCCGCCGCCGCACACCGGCACCGCCGCGCCGACGTGCGCCGAGGTGCTCACCTCGCCGGACTCGTCGCCCTGCACCGAGCGCCACAGCACCCGGCTGCGCAGGATGTCCACCCACCAGACCCGGCCGTCCCGGTGCGCGTACAGCGGCCCCTCACCCAGCTCACAGCGCCGGGAGTCGAAGACCTCCACGTCCGACATCCGGGTCACCCCTCAGCCCGCCACGCGGGCGCAACGGTTGCCTTCACGCTCCACCTTAAACGCGGCCGAGCGGCTCAGAAGGCGCTCCGCCACATCGAGATGTCGCGGTACCGGACCCGCCACGGCGTGACGCCGATCTTGCCTTCGGTGGACACGCCCAGGATCACGCGGCCCTCCGGGAACTGCGTGTTCACCACCGGCACGACGACGCCCGCGGCCATGGTGAGCTCCTTGCCGCCCAGGAACAGGCGGAACTCCGATCCGGTGGCCGAGATCGCGACCCGGTGGAACCGGCCGAGCTCCAGTTTCTTGTCCAGCGGGAAATCGACCAGGGTCCGGCCGTTGCTCGGGTCGTCATCGGCGTGGCGCATCATGCGGACCTTGTCGTCACACACCCGCAGCTCGTAACCCCGCTGGGCGCGATACCGGAACCAGATCCCGGCGCAGGCACCCTCGTCGACCAGCGCCACGTCCACCTCGACCCGGAAGTCGCCGAGCGTGTCGTCCGGGCCGCTGCACTGGTAGCTCCAGTCCTTCAGCGTGGTCACCAGGAACGACTGGTTCTCGTAGCGGCACGTCGCCCCATCGGGGTCGTCCTCGCGCTTTGTCCAGCTCTGCGCCCGGTTCAGCTTCTCGACCCGGTACGGCGCGGGCTTGGACGGCTTCGGCGAGGCCGACGGCGACGGCGACGGCGAAGGCGAAGGGGATGGGGAGGGCGACGGCGACGGACTCGGCGACGGTGTGGGGGAGGCGCTGGGCGAGGCGGTCGGGGACGGCGCGGCCGCGAAACCGGCCGGCAGCGGCAGCGCCCCGGTCAGCAGTGCCACCGTTAGGCCGCCCAGCAGCAGCGTCGTCGCACCGAGCCCGGCCGCGACCGGCTTGGCCCACCGGGAGCCGCCCGGCCGGCGGCCGGCCTCGGGCTGCAGGTTGGTCAGGTCGGCGTCGACCACGGCGAACTTGCTGCCCGCCGCGGCCGCCGCCGCCGCCTGCCGGGGCAGCTCGCCGGAGCTCAGCGCCCGGTCCGGCCCACGGGTGAGCAGCCGGTCGAGCAGGTCGCGGGCGGTCGGGCGGTCGGCGGGGTCCTTGGACAGGGCCGCCTCGACCAGCTCGCGCAGCGGCCCGGTCAGGCCGTCGAGGTCGGGCTCTGAGGTCATGATGCGCACGGCGACCGCGGGCATCGAGTCGGCGGCGAAGGTGACCCGGCCGGTGCCCGCGAACGCGACCACCGCGCCCCACGCGAACACGTCCGCGGCCGGGGTCAGCGCCTTGCGCGCCTTGGTGTCCAGGCGCTCCGGGGCCATGTACGCGACCGTGCCGATGAGCTGGTCGGTGCGGGTGTTGCCGGGCTGCCCCTCGACCGCGCGGGCGATGCCGAAGTCGATGACCTTCGGGGTGCCCGGGGCCAGCAGCACGTTGCTGGGCTTGAGGTCGCGGTGGATGACGCCCGCGCCGTGGATCGCGGTCAGCGCGGTGGCCACGCCGATGGCCAGGCCGTGCAGGTTGGCCGGGGTCAGCGGACCGCGCTGCTGGACGACGCTGGACAGGCTCGGGCCGTCCACGTACTCGACCACCAGGTAGGGGGAGTCGTGGTCGGGGTCGGCGTCGAGGACCTCGGCGGTGCAGAACGGCGGCACCTGCTTGGCCCGCTCCACCTCGCTGCGGAAACGCTGCCGGAACTCGGGCTCCCCGGCCAGGTCGGCACGGATCACCTTGACCGCGACGAGGCTGTCCTGCGGGTCGCGGGCCAGGTAGACGCTGCCCATGCCGCCCTCGCCGAGGCGGCCCAGGAGCGTGTAACCGCCCAGCTCACGAGGGTCGCTGGGCCGCAGCGGCCGCGAAGCGTCGGCGCCGACCATGATGGACTCGTTCTCCCGTTCTCGATGCCCGCCAAGGCCGCGGCTCGACACGCCGCGGCCTTACGGACTGTCCCCGCTGAGTCACGCGACATCCTGCCATCCGCGGGCCGTCGCCGTAACCCTGCCGCGTCACCTGACGCGCGACGGGGGCCGGGAGGTTGCTCAGCTCGTGATGCGGTGCAGGATCAGATCGTGGACGTGGTGCGACTTCTCGTCCCCGCGGAACTCCATTTCGTACACATGCGTGCCGACGTTGATGGCGATCGCGCCCGTCGAGAAGAACTGCCCCGCCCAGGACTTGTTGCTGACCACGCTCACGCTGGTGATCTTCGAATAGGGGATGCTGGTGATGGCGGTCTTCTTGCCCACGAAGGACTTGTCCTGGATGATCACCCGGCGGTCGGTCAGCCCGATGAAACCCGTGCCCGTCCCGATGGCGTCGTACACGGCGATGACCTGCTCGCCGGGCAGCAGGCCGCTCTGGATCTGCTGGAGCTGCTCCTTGCGGTCGTACACGATGCTCGTCGTCATGCCCCGACGCTAATCACGCGCCGCAACCCGGCAGAGTCATGCGGAGCCCGCTCCGCATGACTCTGCCGGGCTCCTGATCACCCGCACCAGTCGGCCAGGACCTCGGCGGTGTGCTCGCCGGGCAGCGCCGGGGGCCGGTCCAGCTCGGCAGGGGTGTCCGAGAAGCGCGGCGCGGGTGCGGGCTGCGTCACACCGTCGTGCACCACATAGGTGCTCCGGGCGGCGAGCTGCGGATCGGTCGGCGCGTGCCCCATCGGCAGCACCGGGGCCACACAGGCGTCGTTGTCGGCGAACAACTGCGCCCAGTGCGCCTGCGGCTGCTGCGCGAAGCGCCGTGCCAGCAGCTCGCGCAGCCGCGGCCAGGACGCCCGGTCGTACTGCGGGGTGTCGGCGGGCAGGTCCAGCCGGGCCAGCAGCTCGGCGAAGAACTGCGGCTCCAGCGCGGCGACCGCGACGTGGCGGCCGTCGGCGGTGGCGTACACGTCGTAGAAGGGCGCGCCGCCGTCGAACAGGTTCACGCCGCGCTCGTCGAGCCAGGTGCCGCCCGCGTGCATGCCCCACTGCATCGCCGTCAGATGGGCCACACCGTCCACGATGGCCGCGTCGACGACCTGCCCCGGGCCGCCGCCGCGCACCCGCCACAGCGCGGCCAGGATGCCCGCGACCAGGTACATCGCACCGCCCGCGAAGTCGCCGAGCAGGTTCAGCGGGATCTGCGGCGGCCCGCCGGCCCGGCCGATCGCGTGCAGCGCGCCGGTGACCGCGAGATAGGTGAGGTCGTGCCCGGCCGTGTGCGCCCGCGGCCCGTCCTGGCCCCAGCCGGTGATCCGGCCGTACACCAGCTGCGGGCGGCGGTGCAGGCACACGTCCGGCCCGAAGCCCAGGCGCTCGGCGACGCCCGGCCGGAAGCCCTCGATGAGCACGTCGGCCCGGTCGGCCAGGCGCAGCAGCAGAGCCACGCCGGCCGGGTCCTTCAAGTCCACGGCGATCGCCCGCTTGCCGCGCTGCAGCAGGTCGAACCGCGGGTCCACGGCCGTGACGCCGCCGCCCGGACGGTCCACCCGCACCACGTCCGCACCCAGGTCGGCCAGGTACATGCCGCAGAACGGACCGGGGCCGATCCCCCCGACCTCGAGCACCTTCAAGCCGTCCAGCGGACCCATGGCGGTGATCGTACGCAGCTACTCGCGGCTGAAGGTCCACACCCCGTTGGTGTCGATCACGACCACGACCGTGCCGCGGGGCAGCATCGTCTCGCCGGTGAAGTCGCCCTCCTGGCTGATCAGCGTGGCGCTGTCCGCACCGATCGCCTGCACCGTGAACTTGCCGGTGCCGCGGTGGTCGAACGCGACCTTGACCGACTCCGCCGCCGTACGCGGGATCAGCAGCACGTCCGCGCCCACCCCGGACGCGTTGCCGCTGAACGTCTGCGCGGACGCCAGCGGGCGCACCACCATGCGCCAGCCGCCCTCGGCCTGGATGCTCACCGCGTCGGGCCGCATCTCGCCCAGGTCCAGCGGGCGTACGCCCTCGTAGCTCTCCGCGGCGCTGACCAGCGTCTGGATCTCCTGGCCGTCGGCCTTGACGGTGCGCACGACGAACGGGCCCGTGCCGGAGTAGGTGAGCGCGACGGTGTGGAAGGTGCTGCCCAGCTCGACCGGCACCACCTGTGGTCCGGTGCCCTCGAAGACCTGGTCCTGAGGGAGCGCCTCGGCGGCCTGCCGGCTCGGGGTCGGGATCGGCCGGCCCTGCGCCTGCTGCGTGGATCGGGCGTCGGGCGGTGAACCGACCTCGGTGGCACTCGGGTCGGCGACCGCGCCGGACGAACCGCCGATCCGGGTGGCGACGAAGCCGCCGACACCGACCACGGTGCACAGCAGCAACCCGGCCGCACCGGCCAATCCCCATACCCACCAGGGCTTGCGCCGGGCCGGAGCCGCGTGCGCGGGCACGTGCGTCGCCGCGTGCGCCGGCACGTGCGCCCCGTCGGGGCCCTGCGTGCCACCGGCCGCCGGGTCCGGCGACGCGGCCGCGAACGCCATGGCGGGCACGGCCCCGCCTGCCACCGGCACGCCGGCCGCCGGCACGTCCGCGATCGGCACACCCGCGACGGGCACGGCGACCGGCGTGTCCGGGGCTGGTTCTGCCGACGGCGGGTCCACCGGCGACGGCCAGGCGATGCCCGAGGTCAGCGGCGGGGCGGTGACCGGCCCGTACACCGGCGCGACCGGCCCGGTCACCGCCACGATCGGCTCGAATCCGGGTGTGTCCGCCGGGTCGAGCGGCTCGGGTCCGGCGACCGCGTTCGCGGCCACGAGTTCGGGTTCGGGATCGGCGGGTGCGGTGTCCGGTTCGGATGACGGCGGGATCTGTGCCGCCATGGCGCTCACCGGTTCCGCGATCCGGTCGCCCGCCTCCGGTGCATCCTCACCGTTGGCCGGATCTGCCCAGACCGGTGCGGCGGACGCGGCGGGTTCGGTTTCCCAGGCCGGGGTGGTCTGCTCGTCGGTCCAGGCCGGCGGGGCCGCATCGGCCAGGGCCGGTTCGGGCGCGGGCTCGGTGATCCAGTCGGGTTCCGCCGACAGCACCGGATCGACCGGCCAGGCCGGCTGCGGCCGCTCGTCGGACCACGCCGCCTGCGCGGCCGCGTCCATTGCCATCGCGGTCTGCGCGGCCAGCACCGGCTGCGCGGCCGGGAACAGGTCCGGCTGCCCGCTCGCCGCCGGCTGCGCGGCGTCGACGGCCGCTGTGGGCGCGGCCGCGTCCATCGCCGTCACCAGGTCAGCCTGTGCGGCCGCGTCCATCGCCGTCACCGGAGCCGACAGCTCGGCCCCGTCCATGGCCGTCAACAGGGCAGGCTCCGCCTGCAAGGACGGCTCGGGGCCGGTCGCGGCGGCTCCGGCGACCTCATCGGCCGCCGACCAGGCAGGCGCCGCCTCCGGCACCGGGTCGGACAGCGGGACACCGGCCACGGGCTGTTCGTCGGCCGGCGGGTCAGCGCCGATGAGCTCGTCGAGGCTGGTGAACGAATCGTCGTCGGGCAGTTCGAACATCAGCGTGGGGTCGTCGGCCCCGTCGCTGACCCAGAACTGCCAGTCCTCGGGCGCGGGTGGCCAGGCCGGGTCGGGCCGCCAGCCCGCCGGGGGCGTCCAGTCCTCCGGCGGCGTGGGCCATCCCGGTGGTGAGTGGTACTTCCAGCCCATGCGCCTACCCCCGTCGTGCTAGCCGCGGCGCACTGCGGTGCGCCGCGTAACCGGGGGTGACCTGATAATACGTGCCGGGTTCGGTTCGCGGGCGTGATCCACTGACGACGCTGCGCCACCGTGACCTTGTCGCGCGCCGCCCACCTCTGGTGTCATACGGGGGTATCGATCGTTCGGTGGCGGAGGCAGCGGTGGCGCGTACGAGGGAACCGGGCCGGGCCCACCGGGAGCGGCTGCTGCACATCCTGGCCCGCGGGCCGGAGCGGCCGTCGGAGCTGGGCTTGCGGGCCTGGCTGGGGGTGGCCCGGCGCACCGTGGTGGAGCTGCTCAACGACGAGCTGGCCGACCGGGCGGCGGCGCTGACCTATTACAGCGTGACCTCGATCCTGCCCGGTTTGCTGGTGCTGGTCGCCGGGGTGGGCCTGTTCGGCCGTCCGACCAGCGACGCGGTCGCCGAGAACCTGAGCGAGCTGACGCCGCCGCCGGCCCGGCACGCGGTGCTGGAGATCATCGACAACCTGCGCTACGACCAGCGGGCGGCGGGCGTCGCGCTGGCGGTCGGTCTGGCCATCGCGTTCTGGTCGGCGACCAGTTACATCGGCGGGTTCATGCGCGCCGCGAACGTGATCTACGACGTGCCGGAGGGCCGGCCGCTGTGGAAGACGGTCCCGGTGCAGCTGTTCGTCACCGCCGTGACCGGGGTGTCGCTGGCCGCGAGCGCGCTGGCGGTGGTGCTCAGCGGCCGGGTGGCCACCAGTGTCGGGCGCGCGTTCGGGGTCGAGGACACCACCGTGAAGATCCTCGACATCGCGAAGTGGCCGATCCTGGTGGTGGTGATCAACCTGCTGCTGGCGCTGCTCTACTGGGCCGCGCCGAACGCGCGGCTGGGCGGGTTCCGCTGGATCACGCCGGGCACGATGGTGGCGATGGCCACCTGGATCACCGTGTCGGCCGGGTTCGCGTACTACATCGCGACGTTCGACTCGTACAACCGGACCTACGGCGCGCTCGGCGGCGTCATCGTTTTCCTGGTGTGGCTCTGGCTGACCAACGTCGCGGTGCTGCTGGGGGCGAAGTTCGACGCCGAGCTGGGCCGGGCGCGGGCCATCGCGGCGGGCATGCCGCCCGACGCCGAGCCGTACCTGCCCCTGCGCGACGTGCCCAAGCAGGATCCCCGCAACGGGCTGCCCGCCCTGGAGGCGGGACCCGAGGAGCTGCCCGCGGCACCCGAGCGGCCCGTGGCCGAGCCGGCGGAGGAGGTACGGCCCGACGAGGGCCGGTCGTGATCAGGCCAGGGCGCGCTCGACGGCGCCGACCAGCTCCGGCGACTCGGGGGTGACCTGCGGGCGCAGCCGGGCGGTGACGGTCCCGGACCGGTCGACGACGAACTTCTCGAAGTTCCACTTGACGTCGCCGGCCTCGCCGTCGGCGTCGGCGGTCTGGGTGAGCAGGTCGTACAGCGGGTGCCGGTCGGCGCCGTTGACGTCGATCTTCTCGGTCAGCGGGAAGGTGACGCCGTAGTTGACGTCACAGAACTCGGCGATCTCCTCGGCGCTGCCCGGCTCCTGCCCGGCGAACTGGTTGCACGGCACGCCGAGCACGACCAGCCCCTGCTCGGCGTACGCCTCGGCGAGCTTCTGCAGCCCGGTGTACTGCGGGGTCAGCCCGCAGCGGGAGGCGACGTTGACGACGAGCACGGCCTTGCCGCGGTACTGGGCGAGGTCGGCGTCGCCGCCCTGCAGGGTCTTGATCGGTACGTCGTAAAGGCTCATGGTGGCCAACCATAGCGCCGGTGCCCGGACCGGCTCCGGTCTGCCACGATGTCGGTCATGACGAGCATCGAGCCCGATTCGGCCGTGAGCCCGGCGGCCCGCGCGGCCCGCGCCGCGGGATGCGCCTTCGTGTCCCTGGCCGTGTGGATGGGCGTGGCCTACGCGGTGATCCAGCTGCGCGGCTGCACCGGGGAGGGCATGCGGTGCCTGGGCGACGCGATCGGGATCATGTTCCTGTGCCTGCTGGGCGCGGCGGTGTCGATGTGGGGGCTGCTGCGGCTGGCCCGGGTGCGCCCGGCATGGCTGGTCGCGGTGGCCGGGCCGCTGGTGTTCCTGCTGCTGGCGTTCGGCCTGGCGGGCAGGTTCTTCCTGGGCACGCCGCAGCTGTGGGTGGTCGCCATCATGGCGGCGTACGCGCTGGGTGCGGTGCTGGCCGACCGGCGGGTCTCGGCACGGGCGCGGTGGATCACGGTGGGTGTACTGGCCGTGCTGCTCGTCGCGGGGCTGTTCCGGTTCTGACCGGAGCCGCCGAGGACCTGAGTGACCGTTCAGGTTACTTCGCAGTAGGCTGCTGTCATGCGTGATGCGGTGATCATCGGAGCGGTCCGTACCCCCGTCGGCCGGCGCAACGGCGGCCTGGCCGGCGTGCACCCCGTCGACCTGGCCGGGCAGATCCTGCAGGACCTCGGCGACCGCACCGGGTTCGACCCGGCCGACGTGGACGACGTCATCCTCGGCTGCGTTTCGCAGACCGGCGAGCAGTCCTGGAACATCGGCCGCAACGCGGTGCTCGCCGCGGGCTGGCCGGAGACCGTGCCCGGCACCACCCTGGACCGCCAGTGCGGCTCCAGCCAGCAGGCCGTGCACTTCGCCGCCGCGACCGTGCTGTCCGGGCAGGCCGACCTGGTCGTGGCCGCGGGCGTGGAGTCGATGAGCCGCGTGCCGATGGGCTCCTCGGTCGGCGAGCTGGGCTTCCCGTACGGGCCCGAGGTGCGCAGCCGCTACGCCGGGGTGCCGGGCTTCGCCGGGGACGCTCCTGTGCCGTTCAACCAGGGCGTCGGCGCGGAGATGATCGCCGCCCGGTGGGGCTTCGGCCGGGCTCAGCTCGACGAGTACGCGCTGGCCAGCCACGAGAAGGCGGCCGCCGCCAGCGACGGCGGGCTGTTCGCCGCGGAGATCGCCCCGGTCGGCGACGTGTACGCCGACGAGGGCATCCGGCGCGAGACGTCGCTGGAGAAGCTGGGCCAGCTGGCGACCCCGTTCAAGGCCGACGGCGTGGTCACCGCGGGCACCGCGTCGCAGATCTCCGACGGCGCGGCCGCGATCGCGGTCACCACGTCGGCCTGGGCCGCCGAGCACGGGTATGCCCCCATCGCCCGCGTCCACACCGCGGTCGTGGCCGCCGACGACCCGGTGATCATGCTCACCGCGCCGATCCCGGCCACCGCGAAGGCGCTCAAGCGGGCCGGGCTGTCCATCGCCGACATCGGCGCGTACGAGGTCAACGAGGCGTTCGCGCCGGTGCCGCTGGCCTGGCTGGCCGAGACGGGGGCGGACCCGGCCCGGCTCAACCCGCGCGGCGGCGCGATCGCGCTGGGCCACCCGCTGGGCGCCAGCGGCGCGCGGCTGCTGACCACGCTGGTCCACCACATGCGCGACAACGGCATCCGCTACGGGCTGCAGACGATGTGCGAGGGCGGCGGCATGGCCAACGCCACCGTCATCGAGCTGCTGTAGCGCCGGGCAGCCCGCGCAGCTTGCCGCGCACGGCGGCCGCCTCGGCATGGCCCAGTTCCTCGAAGATCTCCAGCGCCCGGGTCCAGTAGGCGGTGGCGGCGGCCGCGTCGCCCACGGCGTGGTGGCTGTCGCCGAGGTGGGCGTTCGTCTCCGCCTCGCCGAACCGGTCGCCGAAGTCGAGGTACAGCGCCAGGGTCTGCTCGTAGCAGCCGATCGCCTGCGCGTGGTCGCCTAGCTGGGCGTGGGCGTAGCCGAGGCTGTCCAGGGTGTGCGCCTGCCCGTTGCGATCGCCCAGCTCGGTGAACAGCGCCAGCGCCCGTCCGCAGTGGTCGAGCGCGGCGCCGTGGTCGCCGGCGAGGCCGCGGTACCAGCCGATGCCGTTGAGCGCCCGCGCCTGGCCGGGCAGGTAACCGGCGGTGGTGTACAGCGCCAGCGCCTGCTCGGTGTGGTGCAGCGCCTGCTCGGTGTCGCCCTGCATCTCCAGCGCGACGCCGAGGTTGTGGTGGGTGTGGCCCTGCCCGGCGTGGTCGCCGACCGCCCGGTACTGCTCCAGCGCCGCGTGGAAACTCGCCAGCGCGTCCTCGTGGCGACCCAGCCGCACCTGCGTACGGGCCACGTGCCGGTGCAGGTGGGCCTGGGCGTGCCGGTCGCCGAGCCGGGCCGTCGCGCCGAGCGCCGCGGTCAGCACGGTGATCAGGTCGGACCAGTGCCCGCGCCGGTCCAGGTAGGTCGTCAGCTGCCAGGACAGCTGCCAGGCCCGCCGGTCCCAGCCGGCCGCCGCAGCGCGGTTCACCGCCGCCACCAGGCAGGCGTGCTCGGCGGTGAACCAGCGGACCGCCGCCGCGGCGTCGCCCGGGTCGTCGACCAGCGCGCCCTCGACCGGGTCGTCGACCGGCAGCGGCTGCCGGACAGCCTCCAGCCGCAGATCAGCCCGCCGGGCGGTGTGCAGGTAGTGGTCGAGCAACCGGCCGAGCGCGGCGAGGCGCTTGGGTTCGGCCTCGTCCTCCTGGGCCAGCTCGGCGGCGTACAGGTGCAGCAGGTCGTGGCACTGGTAGCGCCCCGGGACGTGCTCGGTGACCAGGTGCGCCCGTTCCAGCTCGTCGAGCGCGGCCTGCGCCGCCGCGAGCGGCGCCCCGGCGAGGCTCGCCGCGGCGGGCACCGCCAGATCCGGGCCCGGGTGCAGGCCGAGCAGCCGGAACATCCGGGCGGCGGGAGCGCTCAGCGCGCGGTAGGACCAGGAGAACACGGCCCGTACGTCGGTCGCGGCGTCCCAGCCGGTGAACGCGTCCAGGCCCGCGCCCTCGGCGTGCAGCCGCTCGGCCAGCTCGGCCAGTGGCACCTCGGCCGAGATCGCGGCGCGGGCGGCGACGACCGCCAGGGCCAGCGGCAGGCCCCCGCACATGCGCAGCAGCCGCGCGACCGCCTCCGGTTCGGCGGCCGCGCGGTCGGCCCCGATCCGGCGGCTGAGCAGCTCGCGCGCCTCGGCGTCGTCGAGCAGGCCCAGGGTCAGCGGCCGCGCGCCCTCGGTGGCGACCAGCGCGGGCAGCTGATCGCGGCTGGTGACCAGCACGAGGCAGGTCGGCGACCCGGGCAGCAGGCGGCGTACGTGCTCAGCGTCGCGCACGTTGTCGAGCACCACCAGCACCCTCTTGCCGGCCAGCAGGCTGCGGTACAGGCCGAGGCTGCCGTCGAGGGTGGCCGGGATGCGCTCGGGCGGCACCGCGAACGCGTCGAGCAGGCTGCGCACCGCCTCGGCGGGGCCCATCGCGGTGCCGTCCGGGTCGTAGCCGCGCAGGTTGAGGTAGAGCTGGCCGTCGGGGAAGCGCTCGGCGACGCGGTGCGCCCAGTGCACGGCCAGGGTCGTCTTGCCCACGCCGGCGGTGCCCGAGATCGCCGAGATCACCACGGTGGTCAGGCCGGCGGCGCGGTCGGCGGGCAGCAGACCGGCCAGCCGGGCCAGCTCGGCGGCGCGGCCGCTGAAGACGGGCGTGTCCGCGGGCAGCTGCGCCGGGACGGTGCCCCCGGGCCCGGCCGGGGCGGCGTCGGTGAGTGTGTCCAGCTCGGACACGGTGAGACGGTCCAAGCGCGGGTCGTCGCGCAGCACCGCGGCGTGCACCCGGCGCAGCGCCGCGCCCGCGTCGATGCCCAGCTCCTCGGCCAGCCGGGCGCGCGCGGCCCGGAACACCTCCAGGGCCTCGGCGCGCCGTCCCGCCCGGTAGTGGGCCAGCATCAGCAGGGCGAGCAGGCTCTCCCGGTACGGGTGGGCAGCGGCCAGCGCGGCCAGTTCGGGACCGGCCTCGGCGTGGCCGCCCAGGTCCAGGCGCAGGCCGAGGCTCTCCTCCCGGGCCCGCAGGTGCTCGTCGGACAGCCGCCCCACCTCGTCGGTGAGCAGCGCGTCGGCGGGCAGGTCGGCGTACGGCTCGGCACGCCACAGCGCCAGCGCCTGCTCGAACAGTTTCGCGGCGGCCCGGTCGTCCCCGGCGCGGCGCGACGCCCTGGCCTGGCCGAGCAGGTCGGCGAACGCGAGGCTGTCCAGCTCGGCGGCGGTGGCGGCGATCCGGTAACCGCCCGGACCGTGCGAGACGCGGGCCGGGTCGCCGAGGGCGGTGCGCAGGCGGTGCACGTACACCTGCAGGGTCTTGCGGGCGGTGGCGGGCGGGTTGCCGTCCCAGAGCGTGTCGGCCAACCGGTCCGCGGAGATCGGCTGGTTGGCCCGGCTGAGCAGCGCGGCCAGCAGGCGGCGCAGCATCGCGGCCGGCAGCTCCACCGGCTGCCCGGCACGGTGCACGGCCAGCGGTCCCAGCACGCCGAAGGTGATCACACTTGCTCCCATGTCCCGCCCAGGGTGTCCGACCGTCGCTTCGATGGTCAAGTCAGCGCGCAACCGCCGCGCAACCGGCCGCCCGCAGGATGGCGGCCAGCGCATTGGGGCGTGGCGATGCGGCCTGTCGGTCTGTCAACGGGGGCGGGCCGCCGGGCCGCCCTGCGCCGTGCGCAAAGCCGCTGGCGCGAGCCGGGCCCGGCACGCTACAACACCGGTATGCGTGTGACGCCGTTCGATCCCCGGCTGGGGCTGCGCGAGCAACTGGCGTGCTGGCACGAGGTGGCTGCCGCCGCAGGCGCCCATGACGATCCGGGGCACCGTTCCCTGCCCCCGGCGGCGCGGGCGGCGGCCCTGCTGGCACCCCGCCCGGACGGTCGGGTGCTGCACTGGCTGGGCTGCGCCGGCGGCGAGGTGGTGGGGCTGGCCGAACTGTTCCTGTCCGATCGGGAGAACCTGGGCTGGGGTTTCGCCGAGGTGACCGTGCATCCGCGGCACCGCCGGTCGGGTCACGGGTCCGCGCTGCTGGCCGCGATGCGCGTGGCCGCGTCCGAGCAGGGCCGGGACACGCTGGTGCTGAGCGCGGCGCAGGGCGGCCCGGGTCCGGCCTGGGCGGCGGCGGTCGGCGCGCGCAAGGCGCAGGAGCTGTGGGAGTCCGAGGCCGACCTGGGCGTGCTCGACCCGGCCTCGCTCGGCGACCGCCCCGCCTCCGGCTACCGGCTGGTGTCCTGGTCCGACGAGGCCCCCGAGGAACTGCTCGCCTCGTATGCCGCGGCCGTGGACGCGATGGCCGACTCGCCCGACGGCGGGCTCGGCTACCGGTCCGCGCCGAACACGCCCGAACTGGTGCGGGCCCGGGAACGCTGCGCGCGGGCGGCCGGTTTGCAGCGGCGGGTCGTCGCGGCGGTGCACGAGGCCAGCGGCACGGTGGCCGGGCTGACCGTGCTGGAGATCCCGCTGCTGGCCCCGGAACTGGCCCACCAGGACGACACCGTGGTGGTGCCCGCGCACCGGGGGCACGGGCTCGGGCTGTGGGTGAAGGCGGAGATGGTGCGCCGGCTGGCCGCCGACGGCGGGGTGGTGCGCCGCGTGCACACCACCACCGACCCGTCGAACAGCCGCATGCTGGCGATCAACGAGCGGCTGGGATTCCGCCGCGTCGGCGTGCGGGAGCAGTGGACGCTGCCCGTCTGATCACTGCACGCAGAACTCGTTGCCCTCGGGGTCGGCCAGCACCACGTGGTGGCTGCCCGGCTCCTGCACCTCGCGCAGGATCGTCGCGCCGAGTCCTTCCAGGCGCTTGACCTCGTCGTCGCGGCGTTCCGGACCTGCGTGCAGGTCCAGGTGCAGGCGGTTCTTGCCCTGCTTGGGCTCGGGCACGCGCTGGAACAGCAGCCGGCGGCCGAGGCCGACGCCGGTGAACGGCTGCACCGGGTCGTCGGGGTGGCGCACCGCGACCAGGTCGCGGAACGCCTTGCGGCCGGCGGTCTCCAGGTAGACGTCCGGACCGATCGCGCCCTGCGCCACCAGCTGCTCGACGAGGGCGGAGTTGTCCTCCACCTCGTATCCCAGGGCCTGCGCCCAGAACGCCGTCTGCGCGTGCGGGTCGGCGCAGTCGATGACGACCTTCCAGTCCAGTGCCATGACGGTCTCCTCTCGTCCGGTCGGTACCTGCGCCATGTAACCACCGCGCACCGACAGCACCCGGCCGCTGAACGCAGCAAGGTGCGCGCCCTGCGGGAGCGGCGCGCACCTGGAACGGGTCAGGTCAGCTCCTGTCCCCGCCACCCTTGTTCTGCTTCCAGGACCAGGGGCCGGGCAGGTCCACCCGGTGTGCCCGGGTGCGGGAGTTCCACGACCAGCGGCCGATGCGGAGACTCCAGGAGGACAGGCCGCCCTGCGTGAAGTTCAGGCGCAGGGGGCCGAGTTTCCAGGTCTTGCGGAACAGCAGGCTCATGCACCCCATGTAACCGCACACGCACCACTCAAAACGTGTCGGCGCGTGCCAGAAGTCCGGCGCGGTCGAGCGGGTCCACTTCGGTCGCCCCGACCGTGCACGCGTGAGCCCCGGTGATCGCGCCGTAACGTGCGCAGACGTCCGGCGGCAGGCCCTGTGTCAGACCGTACAGGAAGCCCGCGGCGAACGCGTCGCCCGCACCGTTGGAGTCCACCACCGGCCGCGGCGGCCGCACCGCGGCGAACCGGCGTACCGCCTGGTCATCGCGGGTCAGCAGGTGGCCGCCGCGGTCGCCGTCGGTGGCCACGGCGATCCGGGCCCGGCCCAGCGCCAGCACTCGGCGCAGCGCGGCTTCGGGGTCGGCCAGCGCGGCGGCCGAGACGAACACCACATCGGCGGCCGCCGCGAACTGCTCGTGGTACGGGTTCTCGCCGTCCCAGTCGTGCAGGTCCGTGGAGACCGTCACGTCCAGCGCCGCGAGCTGCGCCAGGGCGAACGAGCCCGGATGGGTGATGCACACGTGCACGTGCCGGCAGCCCGCGGCCAGCTCCGCCAGCAGCGGCTCGGGGAAGCGGTCGTGCTCGCCGCCGCGGCTGATGTCGTACAGCGACAGCCGCCGCCCGTCCGGGCCGACCAGGTTGACCGCCCGCTTGGTGCCGGTGCTGCTCGGCAGCTCGGTGAGGGCGATGCCCGCCCCGGCGTGCAGGGACCGCACCAGCGCGCCCTCGGGGTCGTCGCCCAGCACGTCGACGTGGTGTGTGCGCAGGCCCAGCGCGGCCAGCCCGAGCGCGAGGAAGTCCCCGGTCTGCCCGGCCCGCGTGGTGATCGCCGGAACCAGGTAGCTGTCCGCATAGGGCAGCGGCAGCTGCGGGACCTCGACGATGGTGTCCACCCCGGCACCGCCGAGCACCAGTACGTCGAAGGGGGCGTGATGAGGAACACGCATGAGGTGTCGCCTTCCGCGTCGAGGGGTAGTCGACGTTTCAGCCCGTACGGTCCGCAGGCAGGTCATGCGGTGTCCGCCGAGGTCGCGACAGGTCGCTGTCGATGATCACGGACGCGGGCAGTGACGTCAAGACGTCACCCGCTCGACAGGCGACATTGGCGAACGCCTTCTAGGCTCCTTGAGCTGTGCCCCCGGTGCGACTGCCGGGGATTCGAAAGGGGAGGGACATGCACGTGAGGACACGACGTCTGGGTATCGCGGCGGTCGGCCTGATCGCGGCCGCGGCGCTCGTCGCCGGCTGCCAGCCGGCCCCCAAGGCCGAGCCGGGCGCGACGCCGTCGGCCGCGGCTTCGACGCAGGCGCAGGCCTCGGCGGCCGACGCGCTCACCGCGGCGACGGGCAAGCTGAAGACCACCACCGCGAAGATCACCATGACCATGGGTGGCGCCGCCTCGATGAAGGCCACCGGCAGCGTCGACGGCCCGAACAAGAAGGTCGCCATGAACATGGTGATCGGCGCCATGGGGCAGAACCTGACCATGGACACCGTGCAGATCGGTGACGAGGTCTGGCTGAAGTACGCCGGCGTCCCGGGCCTGCCCAAGGACTGGATGCACGTCGACGTCACCAAGCTCGGCCCGAACAGCACCGTGCGCAAGTCGCTGGAGGACCCGTCGTTCAGCGAGAACCTGCTGCGCACCGCCGCGCAGGTCAGCTGGGACGGCACCAACAAGGTCAAGGGCACCATCGACATGACCAAGTCGCCGACCATGAACGCGGCCGCGGCCGCCGCGCTGGGCGACAAGGCCACCGCGGTGCCGTTCACCGCCACCCTGGACGACCAGGGCCGTCTGCTCACCATGACGATGGCCGTGGGCGACGCCGTGCCGCAGGCGGGCATCACCGACATGGTCGTGACGTACTCCGCCTACGGCGAGCCGGTGACGGTCGAGAAGCCCGCCGGCAAGATCGTCGAGGCGCCGGTCGAGCTGCTGGCCAACCTCTGACCCGTCGCGGTCCGGGCCGGGGCTGATCCCCTCGGCACGCCCGATTCGCCGCCTTCACCAGGCCTTCCGGCCCGGTGAAGGCGGCGTTTCCCGTTCGGGGGCGCGGGTAGGGGTGAGAACGTGATCTCGTACCCCGCCGTGAGAGGTGACGCCGTGACGCCGACCAGCACCGGCAGCTGCTGATGGAAGCCGAGCAGTTGATGCGGGCGGCGGTCGTCGTGATCGCGGCGATCGGCGTGGCGGTGGTCGTGGGCTGGCTGTCGCGGCTGGTGGTGCGGCTGGTCGCCCGCCGCAGGTACCGCCGGTTCCTGGAACAGCTCAGCCAGGCCTGCCGGTGGGCCTTCCGGGCCGTGCTGCTGGTGGTCGCGCTGATGGTGGCACTGCCGTTCACCGGGCTGACCGGACCGGCCCGCGAGGTCGTGCACCACACGCTCGTCATCGCTCTGATCGCGACGTCGGCCTGGCTCGCGGTGCGGGTGCTGTTCGTGCTGGAGGACGCCGCGTTCCGGCGGCTGCCCGTCGACGTCGCCGACAACCGGCGCTACCGGCGGGCGCGTACCCGGATCGGCATGGTGCGCCGCCTCACCGCGGTCACCGTCACCCTGCTGGCCGTCGCGTCGATCCTGATGACCTTCGCGCCGCTGCGCGCCCTCGGCGCGTCCCTGCTCGCCTCGGCCGGGCTGGCCGGTGTCGTGGCGGCGCTGGCCGCGCACGCCACCCTGGCGCACATCTTCGCCGGCCTGCAGCTGGCCTTCACCGACGAGCTGCGCCTCGACGACGTGGTGGTGGTCGAGGGGGAGTGGGGCCGCGTCGAGGAGCTGCGGCTGACCTACGTCGTGGTCCGGCTGTGGGACGAGCGCCGGCTGGTGCTGCCCACCACCTACTTCACCACCACGCCGTTCCAGCACTGGACCCGCAACGACGCCCGGGTGCTCGGCGCGTCGATCCTCTACCTGGACCACCGCATGCCGGTCGACGCGCTGCGCGAGCAGGCGCAGCGCGTCGTGGAGGCGTCGCCGCTGTGGGACCGCCGGGACTGGGTGCTGCAGGTCGTCGACACCACCGAGACCGCCATGGTGGTGCGCGTGCTGGCCTCGGCCGACGACGCGGCGAAGGCCTACGACCTGCGCTGCGAGATCCGCGAGAAGCTCATCGCGTACGTGCGCGAGCACCACCCCGAGGGACTGCCGCAGACCCGCGTCGCCGTCGTCCCGCCGCCCGATCAGCCGTGATCAGTAGCGCACGCTGATCCGCTGCTCGACCGCGTCGACCCGCACGTCCCCGCCGACCGGCAGGATCAGCTGCGGGTCGGTGTGGCCGATGTCCAGGTCGAACACGAGCACCGCGTCCGGGGCGTACGCCGCCACGGCCCGCCGGACCGCGTCGCGCTGCTCGTCGCGGTACACCGCCTTCTGCCCGGGCGTGGGCCGCCGCTCGAAGTTCCAGGCCATGGGCCGCCCGACCAGGATCGCGCCGAAGCGCTCCAGCAGACCGCGCTCGCCCATGTTGCGCAGCGTCCGGAAGACCTCCTCGCCGGCGGGCATCTCCTCCGAGGTCTCGACGACCAGCACGTGCCCGTAGAAGCGCTCCGGCGGCCCGACGAAGCCCGCCTGCAGCAGCCAGGACAGTATCTCCAGGCAGCCGCCCCACAGCGGCCCCTCGACGACGCGCTGCGGCCCCTCCCAGCGCCAGCCGTCGACCGGCCACATACGCGGCGGCACACCGCGCAGCGAGGCGTCCGCCCAGTCGTTCGGCTCGTCGCCGTGGTCGGCCGAGGCGGTCAGCTCCTGCCAGCCGGGCGTGAACAGGGCAGCGCGCAGGCTGCTCGCCGACAGTGGGTGCATGCCGCCGCCGCGGGCCAGCGAGGTCATCACCGCGCCGCCGTGGAAGGCGACCACCCCGAGGTGGAACAGGTGGTTGAGCAGGTTGGTGTTGTCGGAGAAGCCGAAGAACGGCTTGGGGTTGGCCCGGATCACCTCGTCGTCGAGGTGGCGCAGCACGGTGATCTGGTCGTCGCCGCCGATGCTGGCGATGATCGCGCGGATCGCCGGGTCGGCGAAGGCCGCGGTGATGTCGCGGGCCCGCTCACGCGGTGTGGCCGACGCCGCGCGGGTGGTCGGGAACTCCACCGGGACCAGCCCGAACTCGTCACGCAGCCGGGACAGGCCCAGCTCGTACACGTCCGGGAAGACCGCGGGCACCCCGGCGCTGGGGGACAGGACCGCGATGCGGTCGCCGGGGCGGGGCTTGGCTGGATACACCATGTCGGGCATGGGCGGAAACTAGCCGATCCACCCGATCGGGGCACCCGAATTCAGTCCAGCAGGCCCTGTTCCTCGGCGCGGGTGATCGCGTCGGCCAGCACGTCGAGGTCGACGACCGCGTCGCGGATGGTGGCGGCCACCTCCTGCAACGGCTCGATCTCGGCGGCGCGCACCGAGAACAGGTCGGCCTCGGAGTCGAACTCGACCTGGTCGAGCACCTCGGGCGCGCGTTCGGCCAGCAGCACCTGCACCACGCCCTCCCAGGCGTAGCCGTTGCCGAGCCAGCCCTGCTCGTCGAAGATGTCCACATAGTCGTCGAAGTCGTCGAAGATCAGGCTGAACTCGCCGGAGCCGTGCTCGACCAGCTTGCAGGGGTCGAAGTCGGGGTCACGTGCCATGTCCGCGACTATAGGCCTTGACCTGTGTCACTGCGGTTTCACCGAAAGGCCGACTTCGCCTCCGCCGAATCGGTGAATTTCACCGGGTCAACCCGCTGTTCGCGACGCGTCCACCCGGGCGGCAGCCTCGCGGGCCGGTGCTGGGCCGGCGACCGGGGCCGCGCGGCTGCCCCGTCACCGTCCGCGTGTCGGGCGCGCGGGCCGAATTCTGCAGGTGTGAGCAGGAAGAAGCCCTCTGAGTGGCGAATCAGCGGTTCGACCATCTGTGCGACCGCGCGAGAACATGGCAGGCTTTCTCATCGTGACGATGGTCAGGCAGTGGCAGCGGGTCTCGGCGTACGGGTTGGCGCGCGAGGGCGACACCGTGCTGCTCGTGCAGATCGGCCGCAGCGCCCACGGGGACCTCGGCAAATGGATGCCGCCCGGCGGCACCATCGAGCACGGCGAGCACCCCGCCGAGACGGTCGTGCGCGAGTTCGCCGAGACCACGGGCCTGGAGGTGCGTGTCGACGCCCTGCTGGAGGTCGGCTCCGACCACCGGCAGCTGACCGGCGGCATCGACTTCCACGGCGTGTTCATGCTGTACGGCGTGACCGTGCTCGGCGGCGACCTGCGCCCGCAGCCCGACGGCATCATGGTCGAGCCCAGCTGGCACTCCGCGTCCGAACTGGACCAGATCCCGATGCTGGACGCGGTGCGCGACGTGCTGCGCGCCGCCGTCAAGAAGTAGGTCCCGCCTCCCGCCGCGCCTCGGTCCGTGCCTGGCGCAGCGCCTCGGTGATGCGCGGACCCCGGCGGGCGAAGCCCAGCTGCGCGGTGGCCTCGGCGATCACCTCGTCCTCGGTGCGGTTGAGGCCGTCGCTCTCGATCCAGCGGATCAGGTCCACCAGCGTCTGCCGCGGCACCTCGGTGATCTGCGCGGCCGCGGGCAGCTCGGGCTTCGGACCGCTGCGCCCGGTCGCCGACGGCAGCCGCAGGGTGACGCCCTCGGCCACGGTGTCCGCCGGCAGCCCGGCCGACTCCGACACCGCCAGGTCGTACACGGCCCGCGCCTTGGCGATCTCCACCTCGCGCTGGCGCATCCAGTCCGTGGACCAGATCCGGTGGAAGCGCCAGCCCAGCCGCTCCAGGTGCTGCTGGCGAAGCCGGTCGCGGTCGCGCACGGTCGGCGAGGCGTGGTAGGACGCCCCGTCGGCCTCGATCGCCAGCACCAGCCGCTCCGGGTCGTCGGGATGGGTGGCCGCGAAGTCGATCCGCTGCCCGCCGATGCCGTGCTGGACCACCAGCGGGATGCCCGCGGCGGTGAGCTTGGCCAGCACGTCGGCCTCGAACGGGTTCAGCGCCGGGGAGGTCGTCGCGGCCAGCGACTCGCGGCGGCCGCCGGAGGAGGCGTACGCCAGGAAGTCGCGCAGCATCACCGCGCCCTCGGCCCGCAGCCGCTGCGGGTCCATGTCCAGGTGGGTGAACGAGCTGACCACCGTCATCCGGCGGCGGGCCCGGGTGATCGCCACGTTGAGCCGCCGGTGGCCGCCCTTGGTGTTCAGCGGCCCGAACCGGTACAGCATCCGCCCGTCCAGGCCCTTCGGGTAGCCGACGGTCAGGATCACCGCGTCGCGCTCGTCGCCCTGCACCCGTTCGATGTTCTTGACGAAGAACGGCTCGTGCCCGTGCTCGGCGAAGTACGGCTCCAGCTCCGGCCGGGTGGCCAGCGCCCGGCGCAGCGCGGCGTCGACCCGCTCGGCGTGCGTGATGCCCATGGTGATGACGCCCAGCGACTCGGCGGGCCGCTGCGCGGCGTGCGCGAGGATCAGCTCCACCACCCGGCGCACCTCGGCGCTGCCGCTCTCGGCGGACGCGTCCGGGTCGGCCTCGCCGCTGACCAGCACGTGGCTGATGCAGTCCCCGGCGTCCGCGCCCGGGAACGTGGTCAGCGCGTTGCCGTTCGGGCTGTACACGTGCCGGTCGGAGAAGGCGATGAGCCGCTCGTCGCGGCTGCGGTAGTGCCAAGCCAGGTGTCGCACCTGCGGCAGCGGCAGGGTGTGCGCGAACGCCTGCAGCAGCGACTCGACGTCGTCGCCGAGCGCGGTGCCGTCGTCCGGGAGGTCGGCGTCGCCGTCGGCGCGCTGGAAGAAGTTCGTCGGCGGCAGCTGGTGCTCGTCGCCGGCCACCACGACCTGCCGACCGCGCATGATCGCCGGTACGCCGTCGACCGGTTCGACCTGGCTGGCCTCGTCGAAGATGACCACGTCGAACAGCACCCGCGGCGGCAGCACCTGGCTGACCAGCAGCGGGCTCATCGCCCAGCACGGCTTGAGCGCGGTCAGCGCGTCCGGGGCCTGCTCGAACAGCCGCCGCACCGGCAGGTGCCGGGCCTTCTTCGCGGCCTCCCGGCGCACCAGCTGCTGCTGGTCGGGGAACTCGTCGAGCACCGCCATCAGGTTGCGGGCGGCCAGGTGCCGCACCCGCTGCGCGGCGGCGGTGATGTGCGCGGCGTCGGCGGTGTGGAACTCGGCCACCGCCGCGTGCAGGGCCGCGCCGTGGAACGCCGACAGGTGCTCGTCGGTGAAGCGCACGTGCTCCAGCACCGAGCTGAGCCACGCGTGGTCGAACGCGGCCCCGGCCCGCGTCGTGTCACCGCCGACCCCACGGGCGGCCAGCTCGTCCAGCAGCCGCCGGGCGCGCCACTCCACCAGGCTCGCGGCCAGCTCGTTGCGGCGCGCGGTGCGCAGCAGGTCGGCCTGGTCGCCGGCGAGCCGGTCCAGCTCCGGCCGCAGCAGCGCCAGGTCGTCGTTGTCGATCGGCACGTACCCGCGCAGCGGCTCCAGCGCCCCGGTGAACTCGGCGAACGCGGCCAGCGCCGCAGCGGCCGCCGGGCTGGTGCGCGGCGGCTGCCCGTCGCGGCTGACCACCCGCCAGCGGGCCAGCTCGTCGGCCGCGGCGACGGCGGCCTCGTGCAGCTCGGCGGTGCTCGGCCGGCCCGGCGCGATCCACTGCGCCCGGATCTGCTTGAGCACCTTGCGGCGCTGCCAGAAACCCATGTCGCCGCGCTCGGGACCGGCCGCCGAGGCGGTGCCCCAGGCGGCGAGATCCGCGGTGTACGCCTCCGGCCGCAGCCGCCGCAGCGTGACGTCCACGTCGGACAGCAGCGCGGCCATCTTCTGCGCGGAACTCAGGGTGCCGGGCACGGACAGGCCCAGCTGAGCGGCCAGCGCGGTGATCTGCTGCCGGGCCGGGGCGAGCGTCGTCGCGGCCTGTCCGGCCAGCGTGTACGCGAGCTGCGCGGTGGCGCGGTCGGGCACGGTCGAGCGGACCCATGGACCCGGGCCGGGTTCGGGGTCGAACGCGCCCAGCTGCGCCAGCTCCGTCAGCGCGGCACGCAGCCGGGCCGCGGCCGGCGCGTCCAGGCGGGCCAGGTCCTCGCCGGACCAGCGCTGCGGGGTCATGTCCGCGGGGCTGATGCCCAGCAGCCGCGACTGCAGCTCGAACATGGACAGGCCCCACGGGTCGTGGCGGGTGTGCAGCGCCGCGTGGTGGCGGGCCAGCGCGCCGCGCGCGTCGACCAGGCTGCGGTCGGTGTCCTCGGTGGTCGGCCGGGTCTCGTGGCGGGCCCGCTGCAGCCGCGAGTCCAGCGCGCGGGCCAGCTCGCGGCGGCTGCCCTGGTCACCGTGCAGGTTCTGCACGAGGTCGTCGAGGCCGACCTGGTTGAGCCGGTCGAGCACGGCGTCGATGGCGGCGCGCTTCTCCGCGACGAACAGCGCGGTGCGGCCCCGCGCCGCCAACGCCATGATCATGTTGGCGATGGTCTGGCTCTTGCCGGTCCCCGGCGGACCCTTGACGACCAGGTGGTGCCCGGCGACCGCCGCGTTGACCGCATAGCTCTGCGACGAGTCCGCGTCCAGGACCAGGAACTCGTCGCCCGGGGCCAGCCGGTCCGGCGCGTCCGGTTCGACCGGCGCGGTGGCGTACAGCTCGCTCAGCGCCCGCGGGTCGCCCGCCAGCGCGGCGATGACCTCGCTGCTCTCCAGCAGCTCGCCGTGCTCGGTGATGTCGGCGACCATCGGCAGCTTCTCGTACAGGAACGTGCCGACCAGCAGCTCCGGGCTCACCGTGAAGCCGCGCACGTCCTGTGCCGCCTTGGTCAGCTGCTCGAACAGTGGCGCGGGATCGTACGGCCCCTCCGGCAGCGCGTCGAGCAGCGTCTCCGGGTCGATGTCGAGCCGGTGCTCCTTGAACAGCTTGAACAGCAGCACCGGGTTGACCGTCGGCTCCGGGTCGAGCGTCAGCGCGAAGTCGGTCTCCGCGGCCGAGGTGGTGCGCACCGTCAACCGGTGCAGCAGCACCGGCGAGCGCGGCGTCCGGTCCGGCTCCCACCAGCTCGCGATCCCGCTGGCCAGATAACCGACGTCGACGCCCCGCTCCTCGGCCAGCGTGCGCATCCGGGTCCGGATGGTCCGCGTCCGCCGCATCGCGTCCGCGTGCGCGACCTCATCGGCGAACAACTGACGCAGCGTCACCGTGCGGCCCGCCATCAGCACGGTCACCGCCTCCGGCCGCGCGCCGTCCAGCCGCAGCGTGCCGGCCTTGAGATCGCGGTAATACGCCAGCTGGTTGCGCCCTGAATCATCCACCAGGGCATCAGCCCACCGCCTCGTGGCGAGCGCGACATGGGACGGCTGCGGAGCGTTGCCAGACACGGTCACGGCCCAACGATCGCAGACTCCCGCACCCCCGCCAAGCTCCCCACCGAAAGGAAGGGCACCTTCACATCGCTATATGTTGCGGAAGGGCACCTTCCCAACGTCGACCTGACGCTGACCAGGAAGGACGGACCGGTGCGTCGGGCGGATCACGTGGCGCGGCGGGTCACCGCGTGCCAGCGTGTCGTCTGCCGTGTTCGGCCTGGCCGGAGGCGTTCACGAGGGCTGAGCGTGGTTCAGGATCACGTGCAGCAGGTCGTCGAGGCCTGCGGCGAACTCGGCGTCCCAGTCGGGCGGCTGCGCCAGTACCCCCGAAAGCTCTTGATGCGACGGCGCCGCGCTGCCCGCGGCCTCCGCGCGGGCGTGGCGGCGGGGGTCGGCCGGCGCGAAGCGGCCGGTGATCTCGCCGACCGCGTAGCCGAGCACATAGGTCGAGACCAGGCGCTCCAGGCGCGGGACCTGCGCCGGTGGCACGCCCGCGGTCAGCAGCGCGCCGTAGAGCGCGTCGACCAGTCGCACCGCGTCGGGCGTGATCGCGGGCCGCGACAGCAGCAGCGGATAGACGGCGGGGTGACGGTGGGCCAGCGCGCGGCCCGCGTGGGCGATGGCGCGCAGCCGCACGTCCCACGCGCCCGGAGCGGCCGCCGCGGGCAGCAGCTCGGCCAGCAGCAGGTCGACCAGGCCGTCGAGCAGCGCGTCCTTGTTGCCGACATACGGGTACAGCGCCATCGGCGTGACCCCGACCCGGGCCGCGACCGCGCGCATGGACAGCGCGTCCAGCCCGCGCTCGTCGGCCAGCGCCAGCGCGGCGGTCAGGATCTCCCGCCGCCTGGCCTCGACACCCAACTCCGCCATGCTCTACAGTGTAGATCTATACAGCGTAGATCACAAAGGAGGCGCGGCATGCTGGACGCGTCGGGACTGCGCAAGACATACGGCCCGGTCACCGCCCTCGACGGCTTCGACCTCACCGTCGCGCCCGGCGAGATCTGCGGCCTGATCGGCCACAACGGCGCCGGCAAGAGCACCTTCGTCGAAGTCGTCACCGGCCTGACCCGCCCCGACGCGGGCACGGTCACCGTGGGCGGCCTGCCGCCGACCCGCGCCCGCCACCTGGTCGGCCTCGCCCCGCAGGAGATCGCGCTCTACCTGTCCGTCACCGTCGAACGCAACCTGCGCCTGTTCGGCGCACTCGCCGGACTGCGCGGCGGGGCACTGCGCCAGGCGATCGACGACACCGCCCAGGCGCTCGGCCTCACCGATGTGCTGCGCCGCCCTGTCGGCCTGCTCTCCGGCGGGCAGCGCCGCCGCGCCCAGGCCGCGACCGCGATGCTGCACCGGCCCGCCCTGCTGCTGCTCGACGAGCCCACCACCGGCGCCGACCCGGGCACCCGCGCCGCGCTGCTGCGGCTCGTACGCGCCCACGCCGCCGACGGCGCGGCTGTCCTGTACACCACTCACTACCTGCCCGAACTGGTCGATCTCGGGGCCACGCTCGCGGTGTGCCGGGCCGGGCGGGTCATCAAACGGGGCAGCCAAGACGAGCTGCTGGCCGGACACGAGACCCTCGACGACCTCTACCACGCCCTGGCGGCCGACCATGCGTAGCCTCGCCCTCGTCCGGCTCAACCTGGCCCTGCTGGCCGCCGAACCCGGGGCGGTGATCAGCCGCATCGGCATGCCGCTGGTGATGATCACCGTGCTGCGGCCGCTGTACCGTGCCGCCATCGGCGACCAGGGGACGACCCACGCGGTCACCGGCATGCTGGTGCTGTTCTCGCTGCTGGGGCTGTCCATCGTCGGCGGCTCGCTGCTCACCGAGCGCTCCTGGCACACCCTGGACCGGCTGCGCGCCACGCCCGCGTCGCCGTGGCAGATCCTGACCGGCAAGGCGGTCACGCTCGGCGGGGTGCTGCTGGCGCAGCAGGCGGTGGTGCTCGGGTACGGCGTCGTCGCGCTCGGCCTGCGGGTCGCCCGCCCCGACCTGCTCGCGCTCGCGGCCCTGGCCTGGGCGGTGACGCTGCTGCTGCTCGGGGCCGCGGCCGCGATGACGGTACGCGGCCACAGCGAACTCGGCGCGGTCAACGACCTCGGCGCGCTGCTGCTGTCCACGCTCGGCGGCGCGATGGTGCCGCTGCCGCTGCTACCCGGCTGGGCGCAGACGATCGCGCCCGCGTCCCCGGGGTACTGGGCGCTGCAGGCGCTCGGCGGCGCGGCGGCCGGTGACGCTGCGGCCGTGCTGCGCGGCTGCGGGGTGTTGCTGCTGGTGGCGTCAGCCGCCGGAGGTTACGCCGCATGGCGCATGAACCGGGGCTGGGGGCGCAGCCGGCTGTTGTGACCCTGCGGGCTCCGCGCGGCGGGTGTGGCTCCACGCACCGCGAAGCCGGCCCACACGAGGCCTAGTCCGGCGCAACCGCGTGGCACACCACTGGCCGAGACTGAAGACGCCCTGCTGAGCGTGCCCCAGGCGTTAAGAAGGTGCCCTTCCTCTACGCGGAGCGATGTGAAGGTGCCCTTCCTTTCACAGGTAGCAGCCGGTGGAGGGTTCGGGGGTGATCTGGACGAGGTCGCGGTCGCCGCGCTGGATGGCGAACAGTTCCGCCAGTGTCGCGCCCGACGAGCTGAGGCCCACCGTGCTGCCCAGCCAGGCGCTCGCCTGCGCGAAGGGCAGCGGGCCGACCTCGATCTGGGCCAGGCACCGGCCGGGACGGACCACGGCGGGATGCAGCTTGTTGAGCGGTTCGTTCGTGGTCAGCCCGACAAGGACGTCACGCCCCTGGGCGAGCAGGCCGTCGGTGAGGTTGAGCAGGCGCGACAGCGCCTGGCCGCTGGAGGCCTTCGCGGCCGAGGAGATCAGCTCGTCGCAGTCCTCGACCAGCAGCAGCCGCCAGCGGCGCTCCTCCTGCTCGTCGTCGCCGATGGCGACCTCCATCAGGTAGCTGGAGTCGTGGAACAGGTTCTCCGGGTCGAGCACGCAGTCGACCTGGCACCACGACGACCATGCCCGCGCGAGCGCGCGCAGCGCGGTGGTCTTGCCGGTGCCGGGCACGCCGTGCAGCAGCAGCAGGCGGCCGCTGATCGAGTCCGGGGTGAGCGTCATCAGGCGCTCCAGCGAGCCCGCTACGTCGGCGGAGTAGTTGTCCCGGATGGCGTCCCAGGCCGGGGTGGTGATCGGGCGGGTGCTGCGCTGCGCGCCGCGCTTGGCCGAGTGGTGCCAGAAGCCCATCGGCACCGTGTCGGCACGCTCGGCGTGCTCCTCGCGCGCGTTGCGCGTGGCCGCGTCGAGGATGCGCAGCGCCAGCTCCTCGGTGGTCGCGGTGACCGTGACCTCGGCGACGCCGCCACGCCAGCGCGCGGCCCGCAGCGTCCAGCCGTCGCCCGCGGCGAGGTGGCTGCGCAGGCCGTCGTCGGTGGCCACGCGCAGCACGTGTCCCTCCTCCGGCAGCAGGGCGGCGTCCTTGCGTACGCGGGGCAGGCGGGCGGTGTGGGCGTACGGCTGCTCGCCCGTGCTGAACGGGGCGAGGATCATCGCGTCGACGACGTCCCGAGGAGTGTCGGAGTCGTCGAGGGTGAGGTTCGTCGACAGCTGCGGCAGAGTGCCCATACGTCGATGATCTCGCAATTGGACCTGCGCACCTAGTGGTTTTCCACCTCGATATCAGCCCTGAGCTGGGGCCGCGCTCAGATCCCGAGTTTCGCCCAGGGCCCCCAGATCGCGATGGTCATGCCGTGGATCGCCAGCACGTTCACGAACAGCGTGTGCCCGTCCGGGCTGAACGCGCAGCCCGCGAACTCGTCGCGCTCACGCGACACCCCGGCGCGGTTGGTGAGGCGGTTGAGCGCGATGTCGAGCACCTCCCCGTGCCGGGTCAGGCCGCGTACGTAGTTGTTGTTCGCGCCGTCCTCGCACAGGATGAGCGTGCCGTTGGGGCTGGTGGTGATGTTGTCCGGGAAGTCCAGTCCGTCCACGGCCGGGCACTGGTACACCAGCCGCAGCACCTCCTCCGCGCAGTGGTACGCCCAGATCTGCCCGTGGCCGTTGCCGTAGCCGCTGTCGAAGGGCCCCTCGTCCTTCTCCGGCCGACCACCGCCCTGCGTGGAGGTGAAGTACACGACGCCTTGCCGGTACGTCGAGCCCTCCAGGCGCGAGAACAGCGCCGCGCCGCCGTCGCGGCCCTGGTCGCCCACGTGCCGCAGCGCCTGGTGCTCGGTGGTCGGCGCGGGCACCCCTTCGGTGTACGGGAAGCGCGGCGCCGGGTCGTCGATGTCGACCCAGGTGACCGGGAAGACCGCGCCGGGTTCCTGCGCCGCGGCCAGGTCCAGGCGGGGACGGCCCTTCACGGCCAGCGCCTGCAGCCGCCCGCCGTCGGCGATGCCGCGCCCGTCGGCCCGCAGCGGGTCCGGCGCGCGCGGCGGCAGGTAGCGGTAGAAGCAGCTGGCGAAGGCGAAGTTGTCCTCGGTCAGGTAGAGCGCGCCGCCGTCCGGGTCGTACGCCACCGACTCGTGCGCGAAGCGGCCCGCCGCGGTGATCGGCTGCGGCTCCACCGCGCCCTGCGCGGGCACCTCGAAGATGAAGCCGTGGCGCTCCTTGAGCAGGTAGTTGCCCAGCCCGGCGACGTCCGGCCCGTTGACGGTCTCCTCGCAGCTGACCCACGTGCCCCACGGCATGCGCCCGCCGCAGCAGTTGGTGTGCGTGCCGCTCAGGCTGGTGTGCGAACGCACCACCTCGCCGTACCGGGTCACCTCGACCGTGCTGGTGCCGCCGCAGGCCGCCGGGTCGTAGGTGACGTTGGCCGGACCGAACGCCTGCCCGGTGACCTTGACCTCGTGGTTGCGGACCAGGATCGTGTTGCCGCCCGGCGCCTGGAACGCGCCCATGCCGTCGTGGCTGCCCGGCAGGCGGCTGCCGTCGTCGAGCACCACCGGCCACTCGGTGTCGTGAAAGGAGCGGTAGGCGAAGCCCTCCGGCACCCACAGCCGCGGTACGCCGTCGCGCAGGTCGGCCGCCGGCGCGAGCTTGATCCGGGTGGGCGGCTTCGGCGCGGCCTCGCGGGCCAGGAACCCGCCGAAGGGACCGGCGGCGAACAGGCCACCCGCCACGGCCGCGCCGCCGAGCAGCGAACGCCGTTTGATCACCATCTGCGGGCTCACTTCCGTGCGTCGAGGGAGCTACGCAGGTGCAACGAGCGAACCACCCGCATGATCACGCATCGACGCGGCCCGTGGTCCTTACGCCTGCCCGGCGTCCGGAACGGGCCCGCGCTGCGCGGTGAGCCGCTGGTGGGCGGCCATGCGGTCGAGCACCTTGCCGGCCTTGGCCGACAACACCTCCGCCGGGTCGAAGCCGAGACTGCGGATCGCGACGAACGACGCCAGGGCCACGTCGGCCAGCTCGTCGGCGACCTCGCGCGGTGAGTGCGTGACGCCCTTGCGCGGGTTCTGCCCCTGCACGCCGATCCAGGCGCTGGCCGCCTCGCCCGCCTCCTCGGTCACCTTGAGGATGCGCATGGTCTGCTGCTGCGGGCCACTGCCGTGGTGCGCGTCCAGCCACCCCACCGCCGCGTCCACCACCCGCCGGGTCGTCTCGTCCACCCGCCGCACCCTACCGGCCCCGCCACATCCGCCCCGCCGCCACGCGCGCCGTGCGCCGTGCGCCGCAAGGTCATCCGACTTGCCAGGCAATCGTGCGTATCTTGAGCGCGGATATGCCCACCTGCCTGGCAAGTCGAGCGATCTTGGGCGTTGCGGTGCCGGCGGGGCGGGCGATGTCGTACGCGGTGGTTAGCGTGCGGGGCATGGCGTTGGACGTGACTGTGGGGGCGGGGCCGCTGGCCGAGGCGGCGGCGCAGTTGTTGCGGCTGCTGCCGGTGCGGGCGCACCAGCCGGCGCTGGCGGGAGTGCTGCTGCGCGCTGACGCCGAAGGGCTGGCGCTGGCGGCCTCCGACGGCGAGGCGTGGGCCAGGGTGCGGGTGGCCGCCACGGCGCACACCGACGGCGAGGTCGTGGTGTCGCGGCGCGCGCTGGCCGACGCCGTGGCCACGCTCGACGCCGCGCAGCTGCGCCTGTGCACCGAGGGATCCCGGCTGGCGGTGCGCACCGAGCGGGCCCGTTTCGCGCTGCCCACGCTCGACCTCGACACCTTCCCGCGTCCGCCGCAGGCGCCCGCGCAGCGGGGTGTGCTCGCGGGAGCGGACTGGCGGGCCGCGGCCGCGGTCGCCGGCGCGGCCTCCCGTGAGGACGCGCTGCCGCTGTTCACCGCCGTGCGAATGCGCTCGGCGGGCGCGGTGGTCTCGCTGCTGGCCACGGACCGCTTCCGGCTCGCCGCGGCGCGCCCGGCCTGGCGGCCCGAGCCCGGCGCGGAGCTGGACGTGCTGATCCCGGCCGCGCTGGTGGCCGAGCTGGGCCGCCAGGCGGGCCGAGCGGCCGAGGTGGGCCTGCACGCCGACGACGGCCGGTTCGCGCTGTCCTGGCCCGGCTGGACGGTCGGCACGGCCTCGCTGGCGGTGGCCTTCCCCGACCGGCAACTCGACCAGCTCCTGGCCACGCAGGCCGAGGCGACGGTGCGGGTGGACGCCGACGAGCTGGCCGCGGCAGTGGCGCGCGCGGCGCACTACGCCGGGCCGCGCGGCGCGGTCACCCTCGAACTCGGTGACGGCGAGCTGACCGTGCGGGGCAGCGACCCGCTGGCCGGGGAGTCGTCCGAGGCGCTCAAGGCCGACCTGCTGGGCGACCGGCTGACCCGGCAATACCAGGCCCGCTACCTGCTCGACGCGCTGCGCCCGTTCGCGGGCCGCCAAGCGCGCCTGGAGATCCAGTCCGCGCTGCGCCCCACCGCCTTCACCACGGCGTCCCCCGATCCCGGCGTCGACCTCCGCTACCTCGTCGTCCCCCTCCGCCCGGCAGAACCCACCGACCGCCCCTGACCCGTTGTGTCACCAGGGTGGTGCGGTGCCCGCGGCGCGTTGTTCGGCGGCGAGGGTGACCAGCTCGGGATACCAGGAGCCGTCGGTGAGCAGCAGGCGCAGCGCCTCTGCGAGCGGGTGCGCGCGTACCTCCAGGACGGTCTCGCCGTCGTCGGGGTTGTCGGGCTCGCCCTCGATGCCGACCTCGGCGAAGCACCACAGCCAGGCCTTCTCCGGGTGCGGCTGGTGCGACCGGTACGGCGCGGGCAGGTCGGACACGGCATGGTGCGCGCCGATGACGTGCAGCGGGCCGCGCAGCACCGCTCCGGCCTCCTCGCGCAGCTCGCGGGCCGCGCACGCGGCGACGCTCTCGTCGGGCTCGCGGGTGCCGCCGGGCAGGAACCACACGTCGCGGTCATCCCGGCAGAGCACGACGCGGTCCCCGTCGAAGCCGACGACGTGCACGTTGGTGACGAGCCCGTCCTCGGGCGGCGTGGTGGAGAACCGGCAGTCCACGCCGGCCCACTCCCAGCGCTGCGGGGCGAACAGCAACGGAAAACGGTCATGAGGGGACGCCACGGCCCGGATGGTAGCGCACCCCGTCCGCCCGACGATCTTCCCTCGAGTACAGTCGCCCGGTGCCGACTCCGACCGAACCCGCGCCGACCGGCGGGACGTCTGCCGTGCCGGCCCCGACGGAACCCGCCGCACCGACCGGGGGGACGGGCGCGCCCACCCCGACCGCACCCGCATCGACCGACGGGACCACGGCCGTGCCGGCCCCGACCGGAGTGCGCCGGACGGCGGGCGCGGTGCTGTCGGGCATGCTGGGGCACGCTGCGGTTGTCGGGGTGGTCCTGGCCGCCGTGAGGGTCGTGGTGGCCGAGGCCGATGGCGACCTTGAAGCCGGTGGCAGGTTCGCGGTGTTCTACTCGTCGGTCTGCCTCCTGCTGAGCGGCGAGGCGGTGCTGCTGGCGCTGGTCGCCTGGGGTGCCGGGTACGGCGGGGCAGGCTGGCGCAGGGGGTTGTGGGCCGGGTGGGCCGCCGGATTGGCGCTGCTGGTCCTGTGGATCGCGAGCTGGTGGTGACCGACCGGCGCGGCGCGCCTGTCAGGACAGCGGGTTGGCCGCCGGGACGGCGAGCAGGTCGAGGAAGGCATGCTGGGTGTTGCCGGTGTCGCGCAGCAGCTCGCGGGCCTTGGCCAGGGGGATGAAGCGGCAGGTGACGACGAGGCCGGTGTCCCAGACGCCGGGATCGCCGATGACGGTGTGCCGCCACTGGCCGCGGTCGTCGTCGGCGCGCAGGTGGAAGTAGACGTTCAGGTATGGCCGCCGGGTGTCGGCGAACCGGCCGCTCTGCACACCCACCACGCTGAGCACGGACAGCGGGCCGGACACCCCGGTCTCCTCGTACGTCTCCCGGACCATCGCGTCGTTGAGCAACTCGCCCCGTTCCACGCCGCCGCCGGGCAGGTGCGTGCCGGGGGTGCTCGGATACTCGAAGACCAGCAGTTCCAGAGCGTCGTTCGCGCCCCGGGTGACGTATCCGGTGACCCGCAGCCGGGTGGGCCGGTGCGCGCCGATGCCGCTGACCGAGACGAACAGCCCGACCTGCACCAGCGTGACCAGCACCGCGCCGACCGCCCACCACAGCGCGAAGTCGCCGAACACCGACGCGACGACCAGGCCGAGGCCGAGCCCGCCCGCGATCGGTGCGGTGATCTGCCACCACAGCGGTGCGGCGGCCAGCCGGCGGCGGTCGCGCCAGATCCACCACCAGGCCAGCGCCGACCCGGCGATCGCCAGCACCGCGCCGACCGTGTCGAGCAGGCCGGGGCCGTGCGCGTCGCTGAACGAGATCAGGCGTGGGCCGTCGTCGGGCACGGCCAGCAGCAGGCCGCCCAGCAGGGTGCAGACCGCCCAGGCGGCGATGACGTGAGCACGGCGCACCTTCGGCTGCTCCTCCACTGACGACGGTGGTTGCACCATATCGGCCTGCCTCACCGTTGTGGGGGAGCGTCGTGGTGTCCGGCCAGCAGTTCCTGGAACCAGATCTTCGCCTTGATCGCGGGCCCGCGCAGCTGCGTCTCGCGCCAGGTGGACCGGGCCAGCTTCGCTTCGGCCTGCGGGGTCGGCCGCATGTAACGCCAGCGGGCCCAGGGGGAGTGCGGGCGGGCCAGCCGGATCGCGCCGACGATCAGCAGCACCGGGATGAACAGGCCGATCAGTCCCGTCCAGATCTTGCCCTTGACCAGGGTGAGCAACACCAGGCCCAGGTGGGTGGAGGCGATCGCCCCGGCGATGGCCCAGCCGAAACCGCCGGCCGCGGCGGCGGCCAGGATCAGCCGGTCGATCCCTGCCGGGCGTACGCCGAGCACGAGCAGCCCGGTCACCGCGACCGCCACGAACACGGCGTCGATCGAGGTGCGGCCCTTCTCCGACCAGTACACGTCCTCCAGGTGCAGGATCAGCGCGAACTCGTCGAGCACCAGGGCCGAGCCGATGCCGAACAGCGCGGCGAGGACCGAGCGCCAGAGCACGTACTCGTCCGGCACGACCAGCGCGGCGACGCCCGCCACCAGCATGAACACGACGCCGAAGACGACGTGGTGGATGTGCAGCCCGCCGCCGGGGGTGACGTTGCCGGGCCACCACTTCACCTGGGCTCGGATCATGCGGACCGAGAACCGGATGAACACGAACCCGAAGATCACCCCGGCGAAGAAGCAGAACAGCGGCAGCCGGCCGGTCTCCACGACCGTGCGGTGGAACCAGTCGGACACCGTCCCACCCCCGCCCCCATACCCGAGCTTTCATCGTATTTGCTGCGTTAAGTCTAGTGAGTGCCTTATGTTCGTGTTGACGCCCCGGAGACTTCGCCGACGAGACGAGGTGGCACGTGGCTCCACCTGCTGCAGGCGCGGCGACCCGCGCGAACGGACGGAACTGGCGGGAGAAGGTGCCCCGCGTCTTCGCCACCTTCATCGCCGTCATCGCCCTGATCAGCGCGCTGGCCGCGATCGGCGGCGCGATCGGGCACAGCACCCAGCCGCTGCGGCGCGTCCTCGACGACGTCCTGATCCCCGTCCCGGCGAACCTCGCATACGCGGCCTTCATGGCGGTGCTCGCCGCCGCCACCGCCCGGCGCAAGAAGATCGCCTGGTGGACCATGATCGTCTACTTGTTCATCGACGTCGGATCGAGCGTGCTCGCGCTCGGTGTGATCACGCTGGTGCCCGAGGGCGAGCTGGTCGACGATGCCGGAGTGCCGCTGTTCAGCGGCTGGGGCCGGGCGGCCACCAGCATCGCGGTGCTCGTCGGCGTCGCCGCGCTGATCATCCTGTTCCTGGCCCGCGACCAGTTCTACGCCCGGATCCGCAAGGGCGCGGTGTGGAAGGCCCTCGCGGTCTTCGCGGGTGTCGCCGCGGTCGGCATCGGCCTGGGCTACAGCCTGGTCGCCGCGTTCCCCGGCACGCTCGGCTCGGACGCCGGCGAGCAGCTGGCGTACGCGGCGGAGAAGGTGCTCGGCGGCGCGTTCGAGTTCGACGTGACCCGCGACGGCGCCGCGCCCGGTTGGGTCAACTTCCTCCTCGGCCTGTTCGGCGCGATCGCGGTGTTCGCGGCGTTGTTCACGCTGCTGCGCTCGCAGCAGGTCAACGCGGTGCTGGAGCCCGCCGACGAGGTCAAGGTGCGCGGCCTGCTCGACCACTACGGCGAGCGCGACTCGCTGGGCTACTTCGCCACCCGGCGGGACAAGCTGGTGACCTTCTCCCCGAGCGGCAAGGCCGCCGTCACCTACCGCCCGGTCAACGGGGTGAGCCTGGCCAGCGGCGACCCGATCGGCGACCCGGAGGCCTGGGGCGCGGCCATCGGCGCGTGGCTGGAGGAGGCCCGCAGCTACGCCTGGACCCCGGCGGCCATGGGCGCCAGCGAGGAGGGCGCGACCGCGTACCACAAGGCGGGTCTGAAGGTCCTGGAGCTGGGTGACGAGGCGATCCTGCTGACCGACCGGTACTCGCTGGACGGCCGGGAGATGCGCCAGGTGCGCCAGGCCGTGAACCGGGTCGAGCGGGCCGGGTACACCTCGACGGTGCGCCGGCATGCCGAGATCCCGCCCGAGGAGATGAAGGAGATCGCGGAGCTGGCCACCCGGTGGCGCGACACCGACAGCGAGCGCGGCTTCTCCATGGCGCTGGGCCGCCTCGGCGACCCCAACGACGGGCAGTGCGTGCTGGTCGAGGCCCGCGACCGCGACGGCATCGTGCGCTCGATGCTGTCGTTCAGCCCGTGGGGCCGCCGCGGCCTGTCGCTGGACCTGATGCGCCGCGACCACGAGGCCGAGAACGGCGTCATGGAGTTCATGGTCACCGCGCTCATGACCGCCGCGCCGAAGCTGGGCGTGGAGCGGGTCTCGCTGAACTTCGCGGTGTTCCGGGCGGTGTTCGAGGAGGGCGGGCGCATCGGCGCCGGGCCGATCCTGCGGCTGTGGCGGCGGGTGCTGATGTTCTTCTCCAAGTGGTGGCAGCTGGAGCAGCTGTACCGCTCGAACATCAAGTACCAGCCGGAGTGGGTGCCGCGTTTCCTGTGCTTCGGCGAGCGGCGCGACCTGGCCAAGGTCGGCCTGGCCTCGGCGATCGCCGAGGGCTTCCTGACCGTGCCGGGCACGCCGGTCGCGGCGCTGGATGCGACCTCGGCCCCGGTCCTCGCGGGCCTGCCCGCGCCCGTGGAACCGGCGGCGCTGGCCGGTGCGGCGCACGACGAGAGCGTCAACGAGCAGATGGCGGTACGCCTGGCCAAGCTCGAACGGCTGCGCGCTGCCGGCGTCGACCCGTACCCGGTGGGCTTCCATCCGACCGCGACCTGCGGGCAGATCCGTGAACGCCATCCGCAGACGCCCGCCGACACCCGCACCGGCGACCGGGAGTCCGTGGCCGGCCGGGTGATGCTGCTGCGCGACCACGGCCACATCGCCTTCGCGACCATCCGCGACTGGGACGGCGACCTGCAGCTGATGATCGACCGGGACGTCGCGGCGTGGACCGAGGCGATCGACATCGGCGACCACGTCGGCGTCACCGGTGAGGTCGTGACCACCAAGCGCGGCGAGCTGTCGGTGCACGTGGACGCCTGGGAGATCACCGGAAAGTGCCTGCGCCCGCTGCCGGACAAGCACAGCGGCCTGTCCGACCCGGAGGCCAAGGTCCGCCAGCGCTACCTGGACCTGATCACCAGCAGCACCGCGCGGGAGCTGCTGAAGGCGCGCAGCGCGGCGGTGCACAGCCTGCGACAGTCGTTCAGCGACCGGGGCTTCATCGAGGTCGAGACGCCGATCCTGCAGCGCATCCACGGCGGCGCCAACGCCCGCCCGTTCACCACCCACATCAACGCCTACGACCTGCGCCTCTACCTGCGCATCGCGCCCGAGCTGTACCTGAAGCGGCTGGCCGTGGGCGGTGTGGAGAAGGTGTTCGAGCTGGGTCGCACCTTCCGCAACGAGGGCGTGGACTACAAGCACAACCCCGAGTTCTCGATGCTGGAGGCGTACCAGGCCTATGCCGACTACGACTCGATGCTCACGCTGACCAGGGAAGTGGTGCAGTCCGCGGCGCGGGCCGCCAACGGCGAGTGCGTGATCATGCACGACGGGCAGGCGCACGACGTGTCGGGGGACTGGGCCGTGCGGACCGTCGACGAGGCGGTGTCGTCCGCGCTCGGTGAGGAGATCACCGCCGACACCGATGTGGAGAAGCTGCGTAAACTCTGCGACGCCGCGAAGATCCCGTACGACCCGAAGTGGGGCCGCGGCGCGGTGGTGCTGGAGATGTACGAGCGGCTGGTCGAGGAGAAGACCGTCCTGCCGACGTTCTACAAGGACTTCCCGACCGAGGTGTCGCCGCTGACCCGGCAGAGCCGCGTCGACGCGCGGCTGGCCGAACGCTGGGACCTGGTCGCCTTCGGCACCGAGCTGGGCACCGCGTACTCCGAGCTGACCGACCCGATCGAGCAGCGCCGCCGGCTCACCGAGCAGTCGCTGCTGGCCGCGGGCGGCGACCCTGAGGCGATGGAGCTGGACGAGGACTTCCTGCAGGCCCTGGAGTACGCCATGCCGCCCACGGGCGGACTCGGCATCGGCGTCGACCGGCTGGTCATGCTGCTCACCGGGCGGTCCATCCGGGAGACCCTGCCGTTCCCGCTGGTGCGCGGAGCGCGCTGAAGGCCATACCACCTATTTGGGCATTTTGGTATTATGCCGATAAATAGGTCGCAGGAGGGCCCATGCGCGCCGGATCGGCACCCGGGAACCGACGGCGCGTGATCATCACCGCGCTGGTGCTGACCGTCGTGATCCTGGTCGGCGGATTCCTTCTCGGGCACCTGGCCGGCAGCCGCTCGCGCACCGGGCTCGGGGACCGGTCGGACCTGCCGAAGACCTCGCGCGACCGGGTCGGTCCGCACGCCCGGCTGGCACTGCCGCCGCTGCCGCCCCGGCCCCAGCCGATCACCGGGCCCGACCGCCCGCCGCTGCCCGCCGAGAAGGGCGGCCCGTTCGGCAGCCGGCTGACCACCGGCACCCCCGAGATCGCGCTGACCTTCGACGACGGCCCGGACGAGGTGTGGACGCCGCAGGTGCTGGCCCTGCTGCGCGACTACGGCGTGCGGGCCACCTTCTGCATGATCGGCGCCAAGGCCGCGAAGAACCCCCAGCTGGTACGGGATGTCGTGGCGGACGGGCACACCCTGTGCAACCACAGCTGGAGCCACGACGTATGGCTCGGCCTGCGCGACGAGCAGACGGTGCTCGCCGACATGCGCCGCGCCAACGAGGCGCTCACCAGCGCCGCGCCGTCGGCGCGCGTCTCCTACTACCGCCAGCCGGGCGGGAACTGGTCGCCGGTCGTGGTGGCCGCCGCGCGGCGGCTGGGCATGACCGCGCTGCACTGGCGGGTCGATCCGAACGACTGGCAGCTCGGGCCGTCGCACCGCATCGCGGCGGACGTCACCTCGCAGGCCGCCCCGGGCGCGATCGTGCTGCTGCACGACGGCGGCGGCGACCGCGCCCGCACGCTGTCGGCGCTGCGCACCATCCTGGCGAACCTGATCACGCGGTTCCACCTGGCACCGCTGCCGCCGGGCATGGAAGAGCCCCGGCCGTCCGGAACCGATTGGTTCGGACGACCGGGGCAGTGACTCACCGCCGCGGTGGCGTGCGGTTCATCGGGTCAGTGCGTCGACGACCTGCTGGGCACGGGTCTCGTGCTTGGCGTAGTGGTACGGGAAGGCCGAGACCTGGACCTCCTGGATGGCCAGGGTCAGCGGCATGTCCTGCCAGCCCTGGACGTTGTCCAGCGCCTTGTAGAACTGGGTCGCCGCGTACTTGGGCTGCATCAGGTCGCGCACGGTGCCCCAGCCGGAGGTCGGGCGCTGCTGGAACAGGCCGACCGAGTCGTGGTCGGAGCCCTCACCCTGGTTGGTGTAGTTGTACGACTCCGCGTAGACGGTGCTGGCCAGGTTGTACAGCTGGCTCTCCTGCATCGCGCAGGCGATGGCCGCCACGTAGGCGCGCTTGGGCAGGCCAAGCTGCTGACCGGCCTGCACGATCGCCTGGGCGTTGCGCATCTGGGTCATGTCCAGCCCGGCGACGGGGCGCAGGACGGGCTGGGGGGCGGCCTTCGGCTTCGCCGCGGCCTTGGGCTTGGCCTTGGGGGCCACCTTCGGCGCCGCCTTCGGGGCGGCCTTGGGCGCTGCCTTGGGGGCTGCGGCCTTCGGCTGCGCCTGCGGGGCGGCCTTCGGGGCCGCCGCCTCGACGGGCGTGACCGCGCTGATCGCGGCGCGGTCCAGCGACCGCGTCGCGGCCTGCGCCGCCTCGGCCCGGCTCGCGCTCTGCAGGGTGACCTGGTTGTCGGGTGCGCCGGCGCTGGCCGCCACTCCGCCGACCGTGGCGGCGCCCAGGGCGCCGACGAGGCCGGTCACTGCCATCAGCTTGCGCGAGTCGGCCGACTTGAGCCGGCTGATCGCCTCCGCGAGGGACTTGAGGGGACTGGACAGGGGATTCTGGCGGGTAGCCGCTCGGTGACGGCCGACTCCGCGCTGCTCGTGTGCTCCGTTGCCACGCATTCGCCGAGCTTATGAAGGCGATCGGCCGCTGCCCACCCGCAAACAGTGGCCGGGGCCACTGCTGAGCGCTGAAAAGGCGCAGGTCACGCCCCTAGTCCATGCTTTCGTAGATTGTTGATGTAGTACTTTCGGCCGATGGTAATACGGACATTTCGTGCGGCTGAGGTGCCTGGCCAATCGGCCTGAAACGGGCCGAAAACGGATAACCTGTGAGTGGTACTCAGGCGGGAGCGCTATGGACTGGAACCTGCTGGCCTGCGCCCGGCACCACCTCACGTACTCCCCGGACGAGCCGGAACTGCGCGGTCACCTGTGCGCGCCGACCGTGGAAGGGCCGGCCTGGCGCTGCCTGCGCTGCGGGAACTACGTGCCGGGACCGCCGCGTGCCGCCGGGCCGGCCGACGAGGCGCCCGTGCCGCTGCGCGGCCAGCTGCTGCGTGACGCCGTGGTGCTGCGGGCGCTGGCGGTCGAGCGCCTGGTCCGCGGGGTGCTGCTGCTCCTGGGGGCGTACGCGGTCTGGCGCTTCCGCGGTGAGCAGCCCGCCGTGCAGGCCGAGTTCGACCAGGACCTGCCCCTGCTCCAGCCGCTGGCCGACCGGCTGCACTGGAACCTCGCCGACTCGCCGCTGGTGCACCTCGTGCGCACCGCCCTGGCGACCCGGCCGCAGACGCTCGCCCTGATCGCCGCCGCACTCGCCTGCTACGGGCTGCTCCAGCTCACCGAGGCGACCGGGCTGTGGTTGCTGCGCCGCTGGGGCGAGTACCTGACGGCGGTGGCGACTGCGATCTTCATCCCGCTGGAGGTGTACGAGCTGGTCGAGCGCGTCACCTGGGTCCGGGTCACCGCCCTGGTGATCAACATCGGCGCCGTGGTCTTCCTCGTCTACCGCAAGCGCCTGTTCGGCGTGCACGGCGGCCGCGCCGCGTACGACGCCGAACGCCACCACGCCAGCCTCCTCCAACTGGCCCGCGCCGCCACCGCCCCCTGACCTGCCCGGACGCGGAGCGCCCGCCCGGCGGGGCCGGGCGGGCGCTGGTGCGGGTGGTTCGGCCGGGTCACTGGCCGAAGAGTTTGCCCATCATCTGCTGGAGCTGCTGCGGGTCGGGCAGCTGGCCCTGCGGGGTCGCCTGGTTGACGATCTCGGGCAGCACCTTGGCGAGGTCGTCGGCGGCCTGGCGCGGCGTGGTGCCTGCTTCCTGGGCCACGTGCTCAAGCGTGCCGCCGCCGAGCGCCTGCTGCAGCTGTGCGCCGGTGACGGTCTCGTTCTTGCCGGTGCCGATCCAGGACTGCACCTGGGGGCCTAGGCCCGACCTGCTCAGCTGATCCACCAGACCGCTGAGGTTCGCCTGACCGCCACCGCCACCACCGCCGCCGGACATCTGGCTGAACAGGCCCTTGAGCAGGCTCTGGATCTGCGGGTCGCTCATCAGCTTCATGATCTGGTTGAGGTCGACTGCCATTTCCCGTTACCCCCGTACTCGGTGCTTGGACACTCTTCCTCGACCCTAGGGGGTCGGCCGAACGGCTGAGGCAAAAGCGGCGAAATCCTCCAGGCACTGGCGGCGTTCGTCCAGAATGTGCCGCATGACGGAATACACCGATGGAGAACGCCAGACCCTGCGCACCGCGGCCTTCGGGGCGGTCTTCCTGGTATCCCATGCCGACCCCGGCTTCTTCGCGAGTTTCAAGGAGAGCATCGCGGGCGCCAAAGCGCTCGCCGGCGCGTCGCCCGAGCTGCAGAGCGTGTTCAAGTCCGGCGGCCTGCCCGAGATCCCCAAGGGCTCGCCGGCCGAGCTGGAGTCCGGTGTGCTCACCGCCCTGCAGCAGTCGACGGGCATCCTGCAGGCCAAGTCACCGCAGGACCTGACCGAGTTCCGCTCGGTCATCACCGCCGCCTGCGACCAGGTCGCCAACGCCTCCGGCGGCGTCAAGGACACCGAGACCGCCGCCATCGCCAAGGTCAAATCCGCCCTCGGCGCCTGACCGGCCGCCGGTCGTCCAAGATCGCCCGTTGATCATCGGGCCGCTCAGGGGAGCAGGTGGGCGGCGGCGCGGAGTTGGGTGGCGTGGCGGTGGAGGTCGGCGACGATCTCGGTGACCGTGGTGTCGCGCAGGCGGGCCAGCGGGACGGAGATGCTGATCGCGTCGGCGGCGGGCGTACGCAGCGGCACGGCTACGGCCAGGCACATGATGCCCTCGGTGTTCTCCTCGCGGTCCTCGGCGTGGCCGGCCTCGCGCACCCGCGCCAGCTCGGCGTGCAGGGCCTCGGGCGTGGTGATGGTGTGCGGGGTGAGCGCGGCCAGGGGCCAGTCGAGCAGCCGGTCGACCTCGTCGTCGGCCCGCGCGGCCAGCAGTGCCTTGCCCAGGGCGGTGGCGTGGGCGGGCAGCCGGCGACCGATTGCGCTGAACAGCCGCAGCGGATGCGCCGACTCACGTTTCGCTATGTAAACGACGTTCGGCCCGTCGAGTCGGCCAAGGTGCACGGTCTCGCCGAAGCGGGCCGACAGGGCGTCCAGGGTGGCGTTGACCAGCCCGACCGAGTCGTCGCTGTCCAGATATGACGCACCGACCTGCAAGGCGCGTACGCCGAGCCCGAAGCGGGTGCCCGTGGCATCGGCCTCCACCCAGCCGCGCTGGGCCATCGTGCGCAGCAGGCCGTGCAGGCTGCTCTTGGGGATGTCCAGGTCACGGGACAGCTCGACCAGCCCGCGCGGGCCGCCCGAGGCGAGCGCCTCCAGCAGTTCGAGGGTGCGGTCGGCGGACTTCACCGGCGGGCGGTCGGCCCCCTGCTGGTTCATTGCCAATCCCTTCGTCCGCCACTATGGTCACATACGTGACTGCTGTTCACCAACATGAACGTTCATCTGACATCGTCCGGCTGCTCGCCGGTGACCGGCTGCTGCCGGTGGTCATCCTCCCCGACGCCTCCGCCGCCGAACCGCTGGCCGCCGCGATCACCGCGGGCGGGCTCCGCTCCATCGAGGTCACCCTGCGCACCCCCGCCGCGCTGGAGGCGATCAAGCGGCTCGCGGCCTCGTCGGACCTGCTGGTCGGCGCGGGCACCGTGCTGAACCCCGAGCAGGCCGAACGGGCCGTCGAGGCCGGCGCCCGCTACGTGGTCTGCCCCGGTTTCAGCGCCGCGGTGGTCCGCCGCTGCCAGGACCTCGGCGTGCCGGTGTTCCCGGGCGTGGTCACCCCGACCGAGATCCAGATGGCCCTGGAGGCGGGCCTGGAGGCGGTGAAGTTCTTCCCGGCCGAGCAGCTCGGCGGCGCTGCGATGGTCAAGGCGCTGTCCGCGCCGTTCCCCGGGGTGCGCTTCGTGCCCACCGGCGGGGTGACCACCGCGAACCTGGCCGCCTACCTGGCCGTGCCGGCGGTGCTCGCCGTCGGCGGCACCTGGATGGTCGCCGCGGATCTGCTGGCCGCCGGGGACTACGCCGAGATCACCAGGCGCACCGCCGCGGCCGTCGCGGTGACCCGCCCGGCTGAGCCCGAAGGAGGCTCCGATGCCCGTTGACGTCCGCCCGGCTGAGGACTGCCGCTACGACCTGGTCTCGCTCGGCGAGGTGATGCTGCGGCTGGACCCGGGCGAGGGCCGGGTGCGCACCGCGCGCTCGTTCCGCGCCTGGGAGGGCGGCGGTGAATACAACGTCGCGCGCGGGCTGCGCCGGTGCTTCGGCATGCGTACCGCATTGGTCAGCGCTTTCGCCGACAACGAGGTGGGCCGGCTGCTGGAGGACATGATCCTCACCGGCGGCGTGGACACCTCGCTGGTGAAGTGGCTGCCGTACGACGGCATCGGCCGCACCGTGCGCAACGGACTCAACTTCACCGAGCGCGGCTTCGGCGTACGCGGCGCGGTCGGGGTCTCCGACCGGGGCCACACCGCCGCCGGGCAGTTGCGACCCGAGGACGTGGACTGGGAGCACCTGTTCGGCACGCTGGGCGTGCGCTGGTTCCACACCGGCGGCATCTACGCGGCGCTGTCCGACACCACGCCCGACGTGATCGAGGCGGCGATGGCGGCCGCCCGCCGGCACGGCACCGTCATCTCGTACGACCTCAACTACCGCCCCAGCCTGTGGAAGGCGATCGGCGGCAAGGCGCGGGCGCAGGAGGTCAACCGGCGGCTGGCCCGCTACGTCGACGTGATGATCGGCAACGAGGAGGACTTCACCGCCAGCCTGGGCTTCGAGGTGCCCGGCACGTCCGAGGACCTGTCCGACCTGGAAGCCGAGAACTTCGAGAAGATGATCGGCCAGGTCGTGCAGGAGTACGACAACTTCAAGGTGGTCGCCACGACGCTGCGTACCGTACGCAGCGCGACGGTCAACGACTGGGGCGCGGTCGCCTGGAGCCGCGACGGCTTCACGCACGCCACGCACCGCCCCGGCCTGGAGATCATGGACCGGGTCGGCGGCGGCGACAGCTTCGCCAGCGGCCTGATCTTCGGCCTGCTCACCACCGGCGACCTGGGCCGCGCGGTCGAGTACGGCGCCGCCCACGGCGCGCTCGCGATGACCACCCCCGGCGACACCTCGATGGCGACCCGCGCCGAGGTCGAAGCACTGATGGCCGGCGCCGGCGCCCGCGTCCAGCGCTGACCCGCCCGGATATCCGCAGGTCAAGACACCGAAATGATAGGAAGGGCACCTTCTGCATCGCATAGCGATGTGAAGGTGCCCTTCCTTCGTTCAGGCGGCGGGGAGCGGGTGGTACAGGTCGCGGGCGTGGTCGGCGACGGCCGCGCCCGTGATGGTGGCCTCCAGCGGCAGCATGTCCAGGCAGAGGCGGATGGCGTCGGTCATCTTCACCAGCGGCACGCGCATGGACAGCGTGCAGTGCGGCACCCACGCCCCGGGCTGGTAGAACGATCCGGTCTCGATGCCCGCCGCGGTCAGCCGCTCGTGCACCGCCGCGTGGTGGGCCAGCAACTCGGCGGTCGGCACCGGCCCGAGCCAGAGCACGCGGCCCAGGAACTGCCCGATGTGGTCGAACGTGAGCCGGATCGGCGGTGCGATCGCCAGCCCTCGCAGCGCCGCCTCGACCGCGGGCCCGTCGAGCGCGTCCGCGCTGGTGATGGACAGGTGCGGCCGGTGCTTGCGATGGGTGAGGTCGCGCAGGGTGGGCACCCCCTCGGCCTCCAGGGCGTTCCAGAGGGTACGCAGCCGCGCGGTGGCAACGGGATCGAGATACAGCTCCAGGGCAGCGGCCATGGTCGGACACAGTACCGCCATGATCGTCCCCCGACGACCGAGTATCCCCGACCCACCGCCCCCTGGATCACGACGATCTTGCGTGGACCGTGGATGCGACACGCCCGCAACGGGCATCTGCCCAACAGTTCGCGGCAAGATCGTCGTGATGGTCAGGACGGGTGGGCGGCGATGAGGGCCGCGACCATGCGGGGGAGAGCTTCGCCGATCGGGTCGCGGATCACCTCGTCGGCGACGGGGTCGTAGGGGGTGGGCTGGGCGTTGACGATGGTGGTCTTGGCGCCCTCGGTCATGGCGATGGCACAGAGGGAAGCGGCGGGCTGGACCATCAGTGAGGTGCCGACCGCCCAGAAGACGCGGCAGGCCTTGGCGATCGCGCCGGCCTGGGCGAGGCTCTCGCCGTCCAGGTTCTCGCCGAACATGACCGTGCCGGCCTTGAGGATGCCGCCGCAGGACAGGCAGGCCGGGTCCGGGTCGCCGGCCTCGACCCGGTCCAGGGCGTCGCGCATGGTGCCGTGCTCGCCGCAGCCCATGCAGCGCACCGTGAACATGGTGCCGTGCAGCTCCAGCACCTTGCGCGGGGTCGAGCCCGCCTTCTGGTGCAGGCCGTCGATGTTCTGCGTGATGATGCGCACCGGGAAGCCCGCCCGCTCCAGCTCGACCAGGGCGAGATGCGCGGGGTTGGGCTGAGCGGTCCACGCCGCGTTGTCGGCCCGGGCCCGCCACGAGGCGCGGCGCACGGCGGGGTCGGACATGTAGTACTCGTAGGTGAACATCTTCTCGGCGGCCGGATCCCGGGTCCACACGCCCTGGGGTCCGCGAAAGTCCGGGATCCCGGAATCGGTGGAGATGCCCGCCCCGGTCAGAACCGCGATCATCGGCTTGCGCTCGGTCATGACGTCCATGATTTCAAAGGCGCTCAAATCAATTCGCCAGAAGCGGGCGCGCACGGCCGCCCAGCCGCCGACGGCTCACCGCACAGGTAGCACCAGTCGGACTCGGCGGGCTGGAGCGTGCCGAAGGCAGGCACCTCCCGCGCATCGGGGACCTCGGTGGCGCGCAGGGCGAACGCCCACAGATTCCACCGATCCATGCCCTCGTGGATCCAGCTGCCCAGTTCCGCGAAGAAGGCCAGCTCGTCGCCGACCCACCAGAGCAGTCCCGGGCCGCAGGCTTCCGTGCACACCGGCGGTAGCCCGATTCCGGTGATCGGCGGCACGACGTCGTTCGGGACCCTGAACTCGAAGCTGCGGTGGGGCCGATGACGCAGCTCCGCCAGCAACGCGTCGTTCTCGAGACGTTGCTCGACACTGCGGCAGAGGACCCGGTAAGGGACGGTCTCGCCGAAGTCGACGGCGACACGGCCGTCGGCCAGCACATCGAGACCCCAGGTCAGGTCCCCGTCCACGATTCCTTTGAACGCCCAGCCTTGCTCGGCGGCGCGGGCTGTCGGTCTGCCGTTCAGTCCGTACGATATGGCGTTGCCGACGATGAGCCTGTAGGCGATGCCCCCGAAACGGTGCTCGAACCCGACCATCGCTTCGACGACCTCCGCCGGGGGCCTGCTCACCCGACCGGCCGTGTCGACGGCCCGCGCCTGCGCGCGGATCACCTCCTCGGGCGTCGGGTCCCTCCGGTCCGCCCGGGAGAGCAACTGCCGCAGCGGTCGGCTCACCGCCGGGTCGTCGAGGATGTGCACGCCGCACAGGCTAGCCCGCCGGCGGGTCGTCGCGGGTCCGCGGCAGCGCCGGTCGGCACGGGTCGGCGGTGTTCCCGGCGTGGTCGAACCGGCCCGGTCGCAGGTCCCAGTCGGCCAGCAAGGCGACCAGCGCCGTCTCGTCGGCGGCGGCGGCCTTCCGGACGAGTACGGCGCCCACGTCGTAATCGTCGGTGGACAGCAACCGCTCGTCGTACTCCCAGTGCGTGATCCGGAACGACCGGTACCTGTTGCGGCATTCCCAGCCGCGGCGGCGGGCGGACTCGTCGTGCTCGGTGAGGTCGGGGGTGATGTCGACGAACGCGCGGCGACCCGGTGCCGACGCGGTGACCTCGGTGACCAGCCGCCGCCCCAGGCGCAGCGCGGCCAGCCGGCCGCCCGCGAAGTCCACGATCCCGCCGCCGGGCCCGCCGACGCCGGTGCGCCGCCAGATCTGCCGGAACCGGTGCGCCGCCTCGACCTCCGACTCGCGGACCGGGAAGTTCGGCGGGCCGCATGGTTCGATGCCGCACCGGCGGCAGGGCTGCTGCTCGAAGCGCGACCCGCAGAGCGGGCACGTGTCGGACCAGTCCTCGCCGGAGCGGTAGGCGGTGATGAGGCGCGCGACGACCACCGGCAGCCGGTCTGTCGGGTGCAGTTCGGGATCCGGGCAGTAGGCGAGCCGGTACCTGCCCCACGTGTGCCAGGCGTCGGCCTTGCGCGCCGCGCGCCGCCCGTCCGCTTTCTCCGCGAGGCGCCGGGCGGAGTACGCCGACTGCTCGGCGGTCCAGAGGGCACGCGCCTCGGACAGTTCGTCCACAGCGCGGACCAGTGCCTCCGGGTCGTCCCCGAGCCGCTGCGGCATGGCGGCGCTGACCAGCAGGTGGTGCCAGGTCGCGCGGAAGCCGTACGGCGGGAACTTGACGACGCATTCGCGCAGCATGTGCATCCGCTGCAACAGGTCGAGCTCCGTGGTCCGTACCCGGCGCGCTGCGGCAGGAAAGCTGGTCACGGGCACGACAGTAGCGACCGGGCAGACTGCGCGGCGTGGACTTTTCCGGCCGGGGAGTGCGCCGACGGCTCAGCCGGCGCTCGCCGGCGGGGCGGCTTCCCGCGGGCGGCGGTGGTAGCCGGGCCCGCCGGGTGCGTTCATCTCGCCGCGGTAGACCCCGTGCAGGATCTCCGACTCGTAGCCGGCGTACTCGGGCATGCCCGTCTCCCGGGCCACCGCGAGTTCGGCCTGCACGTCGTAGGGCACCCGGACGAACTGGATGGAGAACGGCGCCTCGGCATCGGACCCGTACGACCCCTCCAGGATCACGTACACCGGAGTGGGGTCGTCCATGGCGTTGCCGACGCTGCCGGTGTTGAACAGGGTGCGCCGGGCACGGTCGACCTCGTAGTACGGGTCGTGGGTGTCGCCGTACCCGACGACCGTGGGCTCGGGTCCGTCGCCGGTCGCCGGGGTGTTGGCGAACATCGACAGGAACTCCGCCTCGTCGTGGTCGAACCGCACGCGGTGGTGCACCGAGTCCGACGACGCGTGGTACAGGCGCACCCGCCGCCCGCTCATCAGGAAGTCGTGGCTGAACGGCAGCGCCCGCAGCCAGTCACCCTGCCCCGGGGCGAGCTGCGCCAGCCACCAGGCCAGCGCCGGGCTGTCGTAGGCCCGGTCGGGATCGGGCAGGAAGTCGTCCCAGTTGCCGAGGATGTTGACCTCGCACCGCGTACGGCAGATCTCGATGACCTCGCGCCCGCGCGGTCCCTTGCCGACGTAGTCACCGAGGTTGAAGATGCGCGTGATGCCACGGGCGTCGATGTCGTCGAGCACGGCCTCCAGTGCGGTGAGGTTGCCGTGCACGTCGGAGATGAGGGCGATGCGGTCGAGGGGTGGGCGCATCCCATGATCCTAAACACGGGACGGCCATGCTGCCGCGCCGCGAAACGCTGCTCGGCGGCGTCGAGCAGGGCCCGCCCGATGCCCTGGCGGCGGCGGTCCGGGTGCACCACGTACCGGTAGAGGTCACCTGCCTGGATTCTCTCCACCGCCGTCGTGTGGCGTGCGGCCGCCTAGGCCGGCCAGGGGACGAAGATGAGGCCGGCGAGGCCGGCGGCCAGTGACATCACTGCGAGCGTCGCGGTCCAGACGACGCTCAGCGCGGTCGGGGCGGGGTTGCCGGCGAGGAACCGCCGGTGGACGGCCGCACGTTCCTCGGCCGGGACCACCTGGTCGAGCCATCCCTCCGATTCGGCGTGGTAGAACCGCGTCCACGCTCGGGCGTGGTTGACGCCGATGGCGCTCAGCGCGCTCAGCACCGAGGCCAGGAACATCAGGATGGCCAGCCGGTCGGCCAGGACGAATTCGCCCGGGAAGGGCTGCGTGACGGTGGCCGCCGCCGCGCACAGCAGCACGGTGCCGCCGAAGCCGAGCGCGGCGATGCCGTTGGCGGCCGACTGGTACTGCCGCACCCGGCGCGAGGCCATGAGCGCGAGCTGCAGGTGTGTCTCAGGGGTGGTGGGCACGGCATTTTCTAGCACGGCCCGGCAATACCATGGGGGCGCTGCGAGCGCCGGGGGTGCGCGGCGGCACGACGGGGGACAGATGCGGCGTCGGCGGACGGCATTGCGGGTACGCGTGCACGCGTTGCCGGGCCGGACCGGGCTGCGCCGGGTCGTGGTGCCGGACCCGCCGCTGCGCGACACCCACCAGACCCTCCTGCTCTGGCAGCACACGGGCGCGCTGACGGCGTCCCGCGCGGACCTGTGGCGGCTCGGCGCGCTGTTCCGGTTCGCCGCGGTGAGCCCGCACTCCGCCGTGTACGTGCCGCTGCGGCGCAACCCGCGCGACGAGTACGCCGAGATGTGGTCCCAGGAACAGGGCCTCGCCGACCTGCTGATCATGCGTGGCGACGTGGGACTGCGGCCGGCGCACTGGACCGCCCTGCGCGCCCGGCTCGGGGGTGGCACCCGCTCCGGCCGGTCCGCCCTGGTGAGCGTCCCGTCGCCGCGGGAGCCCGTCGTCGAGCGGAGCTGGGACCGACCGATGCTCGCCGTGGCGGAGCACGGGTCCACGCTGTTCTGGTCGGGCACATCGCGCGCTCTGTACGCCGCCGGCGACGACCTGGCCTGGTGCTCAGGCCAGGTCTCGCGGCACGAGCACATCCGGCGGCACGGCGGTCCGGCGCTGCTCAGCCAGTGGGACGGCCCCGGCTCGCCGTTCGACTCCATCGGCCGCCGGGACGAAACCTGGGAGTGCATGATCCTGGCCGTGGATCCCCGGCGTCAGCGCTGACTGTTGCCCCGCCGGCGACGCAGGTCGTCCCGAAGGTCCGCGCGGCCGGACGGCGGCGCGCGCCTGTACCGCTGCGGCACCCGCGAGCAGCGCCGACGCCGCGAACAGCAGCACCCGCACGGCCTGATCGCCCACGAGCCGCACCGGGTGAAACGGCAGCGAGCCCAGGCCGAGCGCGAACACGACGGCCGCCACGGACCAGAACAGGACCAGCCGTGGTGCGTCCGCCACCGGTGCCGGCCCGTACCAGCGCCGCAGCAGGCGGGCCCGGCCGATGTGGAGCATCAGCGCCGTGGCGGCCGCGAAACCGGCCAGGTTGGAGCCGATGGACAGCAGCTCCCACCACGGCATGCCCGGCCACGCCTGGCGATGCAGGAACGGGAGGAGGACACGGCCGCCGTCGACGGTCGGATGGGTCAGCGCGTCCCAGCCGATGTGGCAGAGCGCACCGATGAGCGCCGAGGTCGCGGTGACCGGCCAGTGGTGCCGTGCCAGGCCCAGCGCGCCGTAGTCGCGCAGGGCCAGAGGTCGGCCGGCGGGCAGGTGTGCGGCGATCGCCGGCGCGGCCCACCGGACCAAACGGGTGCCGACGACGGCCAGCGGCAGCGCCCACCACAGGGGCGCGTGCCACGCGTGGCTGTGGATCGTCACGCCGTAACCGTCGGCGGCGAAGGCGAGGTCGGGCGCGACCGTGCCGATCACCAGCGCGACACCGTCGAACCAGCGGGGACGCCACAGCTTGAGCGGGACGACGGCGACGGGATGGGTCGGCAGCGTCAGCGGCATGATCCGATCGTAGAGATCGCCCGCCGTCCCGCGGCCGGCCGTCAGGGCCGGCGGGTGTACGCCGTGAGGAACGCCAGCTCGTCCGCGCACAGGTCCAGGGTGCGCGACACCGACCGGTTGCCGTGCCCGACGTCGCCCTCCCGGCGCAGCAGCACCGGCCGTCCGCTCGTCGTGGCGTGCTGCAGCGCGGCCGCGAGCTTGCGGGCGTGCAGCGGGTCCACCCGGCTGTCGCCGTCGAACACGGTGAACAGCACGGCCGGATATTGCGTGTCCTCGTGCACGTGGTGGTACGGCGAGTACGACAGCAGCCAGCCGAGCTGCTCCGGGTCGTCGGCGGTGCCGTACTCCCCGGCCCAGGTCGAGCCGAGGCCGAACAGCTCGTAGCGGACCATGTCCAGCAACGGAGCGGAGCAGACCACCGCGGCGTACGCCTGCGGCCGCTGGGTCAGCGCCGCCCCGACGAGCAGGCCGCCGTTGGAGCCGCCCATGACCGCCAGCTGCCCCGGCGTGGTGGTGCCCGAGGCGACCAGCCAGTCCGCGGCGGCGTGGAAGTCGTCGAAGACGTTCTGCTTGTGGGCGAGCATGCCGTCGCGGTGCCACTGCTCGCCCTCCTCGCCGCCGCCGCGCAGGTTCGCCACCGCCCACACCCCGCCGGCCTCCGCCCAGGCGATGGCCATCGGCGAGTACCAGGGGGTCAGCGAGATGTTGAAGCCGCCGTAGCCGTACAGCAGCGTGGGCCGCGGGCCGGTGGCGGGCGCGCCGGGCGCGACCACGAACATGCGCACGTCGGTGCCGTCGGCGGAGGTGTAGGTGACCTGCTCGGTGACCACGTCGCCGACCGCGGCCGCGCCCGGCGGGCGGGCCCACAGGCCGACCGTGTTGTCCCGGGCGTCGAAGCGGTGCACGGTGCCGGGCGTGGTGTGGTCGCCGTAGCTGAACCAGGCCTCGTGGCCGCCGTCGCGGCGGGACGTGAGCGGGCCGAGGCTGCCCACCCCGGGCAGCGCCACCTTGGCGACCTCCTCGCCGGTGTGCAGCTCGTGCACGGTGAGCTCGCTGAGCGCGTGCCGGGTCGTCGCCACCAGCAGCACCGGCGTCTGCAGCGCGGGGCCGTCGAGGATCTCGTAGTCCTCCAGCACCGCCCCGGGGTCCTCGGCGATCAGCTCACGCCAGTTCGGGTACGCGAGGTCGGCCGGGTCGGCCACGCACAGCCGCCACCGGGGCGCGTCGCGGTTGGTCTGCAGGTAGACCTGGCCGTCGTGGAAGTGCGCGTGGGTCATCGCGTCGACGCCCTGCTGCACGGCGCGCAGCGCGGGCGCGTCCGGCGGGCTCGCCGACAGGTCGGCCAGCCACAGGTCGTTGCGCGGGTCGGTGCCCTGGGTCTCGCTGATGGTGAGCCAGCGGCCGTCCCGGGACACGCGCGGCATGAAGTAGCGGCCGCGGGGCGAGCCGTCGCCGAGGATCAGCGGGTCGGTGTCCGGGTCGGTGCCGAGCCGGTGCAGGTATACGCGGCGGTGCAGCTTCGGGTCGTCGCCCTCGACCGCGCCGGGGGCGAGGAAGCGAGAGTAGTAGAACGCCTCGCCGCCGGGCAGCCAGGCGATGGCGGTGTGCCGCATCCGGTCGATCGGCCCGTCCACGACCTCGCCGGTGGCCACGTCCAGCACCCGCAGCAGCGGCTCCTCGGTGCCGCCCACCGACATCGCGTACGCCAGCAGCGTGCCCTCCGGCGAGGGGTAGTACCAGTCCAGCGTCGTCGCGCCGGTCGGGTCGGCGGTGTTCGGGTCGAGCAGCACCCGCTCGGCGCCGTCCGGTTCGATGACCAGCAGCACCGCGTGGTCCTGCGCGGCGGCGCGCCGCTGGAAGAAGCCGCGCTCGCCGTACCAGACGGGGGCCGTCACCGCGCCGACGGCCAGCAGCTGCGCCAGCCGGTCGCGCAGCGCCGCACGCTCGGGCCAGCCGGACCGGTGCTCGGCCAGCAGCTCGTCCTGCGCCTGTGACCAGGCCGCGGTGTCCGGGTCGGCGGGGTCCTCCAGCCAGCGGTAGGGGTCGGCGATCCGGTGGCCGTGGATCTGCTCCACGAGGTTCAGCCGGGCGGCGGGCGGGTAGGCGAAGGGGGCGCGGTCCGTGGACATGCCGTAAAGGATGCACTACGCGGGGTGTTGTCGCACGTGCGAGCGGTGGCATCTGCCGCTGGCCGATACACCCGGCAAGCCGGGCATCGGGGACACGGCCGGGTCGGCGGGCGAATGCCTGCCGCAGCGACAGCGACGAGCCTAGGGTGACGGCTATGCGAGGTTTGATCGTCGAGGCGGGACGCCCGGACTCGGCTCGGTACGTCGACGACCTGCCCGAACCGGACGAGTCTGAGGGGCAGGTGCTGGTGCAGGCGCTCGCGGTGGGCGTGTGCGGCACCGACCGCGAGATCATCGCGGCGGAGTACGGCACCGCTCCCGGACCGGACAACCGGCTGGTGATCGGGCACGAGTCGCTGGGCAGGGTCATCTCCGACGACTCCGGCCGCTGGCAGCCCGGCGACCTCGTGGCCGGCATCGTGCGCCGGCCCGACCCGGTGCCCTGCGTCAACTGCCTGGTCGGCGAGTGGGACATGTGCCGCAACGGCCGGTACGTGGAGTGCGGCATCAAGGAGCGGCACGGCTTCGCCCGGGAGCGCTGGCGCGTCGAGCCCGACTTCGCCGTCGGCCTGGACGCCGCGCTGCTGGAGGTCGGCATGCTGCTGGAGCCGACCAGCGTGGTCGCCAAGGCCTGGGAGCACATCGAGCGCATCGGCCTGCGCGCCCGATACGAACCGAGGACCGTGCTGGTCACCGGCGCCGGCCCGATCGGCCTGCTGGCCGCGCTGATGGGCCGCCAGCGCGACCTGGAGGTGCACGTGCTCGACCGCTCCACCGACGGCCCCAAACCCGACCTGGTCGCCGGCCTCGGCGCGACCTACCACACCGGCCAGGTCTGCGACCTGGACTTCGAACCCGACCTGGTCCTGGAGTGCACCGGCGCGCCGCCGGTCATCGCACAGGTCATCGACCAGGTCGGCCCGAACGGCACGGTGTGCCTCACCGGCGTCTCCAGCGGCGGCCGCAAACTGTCGCTCGACCTCGGCGGCCTCAACCGCGACATGGTCCTGGAGAACAACGTCGTCTTCGGCTCCGTCAACGCGAACCTGCGCCACTGGCAGGAGGCCGCCCACGCCCTGCGGTCCGCCGACCCCGACTGGCTCTCGGCCCTGATCACCCGCCGCGTGCCCGCCGCCGACTACGCCACCGCCCTCGAAAACCAACCCGACGACATCAAGGTCGTCCTCGACTTCGCCGCCTGACCCGCCCCGAGCGAAGGAAGGGCACCTTCCCATCGCCTTGGGTTCTAGGCGTCGTTGCAACACCTGATCATTTCAGGGGTTGCAGTGTTCGAGATCCGCGCCGGCC